>ONHI01000191.1 GCA_900317565.1 uncultured Eubacteriales bacterium | reverse complement strand
GCGCTGGGCTGGTACGTTGCAGAGGAGCTTCTATGTGGGCGATGCGCTCACCGAAGCGGACATCGGCGCAAAGCTGGAGCATGGCGTGCTGAGCCTGAATATCCCCAAGAAGGAAGAAAAGAAGCTTCCCGAGAAAAAGGTTATCATGATCGAAGGGTAAACAGGCCGATTTCCCGCCAGTGGTTATGCTGCTGGCGGGATTTTGTTGGTTTCGCCACAAACAGAAGTGGGAGAGAATGCGATGAAGATTTGCCTGCTGAACGATTCGTTTGCTCCGGTCATCGACGGTGTTGTCAACGTAGTGATGAATTACGCCAACTACCTGACCACAGATCATGGCGCGGAGGTCATCGTGGGAACACCGAGATATCCGGATGCCGATTACAGCGTCTATCCCTATCGCATCGTGCCGTATCAGAGCTTCAACACGGCTGCCGTGACTAATGGATACCGCACCGGCAACCCCTTCACAGAAAAGCCCATGTCGGAGTTGGCTGGTTTTGCGCCGGAAATCATTCACACCCATTGCCCCGCGTCTGCGACCATTATGGCCAGGATTCTCCGGGAGCAGGTCGACGCACCGGTCGTCTTCACCTATCACACGAAATACGATATCGACATCGAGAGGGCAGTAAAATCCAAACTGGCGGCGCAGGAGAGCATCCGAGCCATGGTGAGCAATATAGAGGCCTGCGACGACGTCTGGGTGGTCAGCCGCGGTGCGGGAGAAAGCCTGAAGGCGTTGGGCTACCAAGGTGAATACCGCGTCATGAACAACGGCGTGGACTTTGAAAGGGGCCGGGTCGACGCAGCGTCGGTCGCCGAGGTCACCAAGGGCTACGACTTGCCCAAAGGCGTGCCGATGTTCCTGTTCGTGGGGCGCATGATGACCTATAAGGGCCTACCGCTGATTCTGGACGCGCTGAAGCTGCTGTCCGACGCCGGGCAGGACTTCCGCATGGTGTTCGTGGGAAAGGGGCCTGACCAGGCTCTGCTGGAACAAAAGGCGTCAGAGCTCGGGATCGCAGGGAAATGCATCTTCACCGGGCCCATCTATGACCGGGACGCACTGCGGGCCTGGAATACCCGCGCGGATCTGTTCCTGTTTCCGTCCACCTTTGACACCAATGGACTGGTGGTGCGGGAGGCCGCGGCCTGCGGACTGGCCAGCGTGTTGATCGAAGGCTCGTGCGCCGCCGAGGGTATCACGGACGGGTGCAACGGCTTTGTCATTCAACAGACGCCGGAGGCGATGGCGGCACTGCTCAAAGGAGCGTGTGGCGACTTGGATCATCTGCACGCGGTGGGGGCACATGCCATGGATGAAATCTATCTCTCGTGGCGGGACTGTGTGTCGAGCGCATATGACCGCTACCAGTGTATTCTGGAAGAGAAGCGCCAGGGAATGCTGCCAAAGAAAAAGAAGCTCCTGGCGGACTATCTGGTGTCCCTGACAGCCTGGAGCATGGAAAAACAGGAGCAACGCAGACGCATCCGAAAGGAACTTTTCAACGATTTCAAGGAAACTGCCGTTGGCATGATGGAGAACATCCAAGAGGCCGAGGAGAACCTGGGGCAATTCTTGGGCAGGGTTTCAGATGACATTCATCGGGAACATGGATCCAGTCGAAAGGGATGACCGGCGTGAAGCAGTATGATTTTCGCAGCATGTCCTTCTATCAGATCTGGATCCGCAGCTTCTGCGACGGGAATGGAGACGGGATCGGGGATCTGTACGGCGTCTATGACAAGCTGGAATACATAAAGTCACTTGGGGTGGACGGCATCTGGTTCAGCCCCATCTACCCGTCACCCAACGCAGACTATGGCTACGATATTTCTGATTACAGAAACATCCACCCGGATTACGGCGACCTGGCACAGTTCAAAAAGGTGCTTCAAAAGGCCCACGGCCTCGGGCTGAAGGTGATCCTTGACCTGGTCATCAACCATACCTCCGACGAGCACCCGTGGTTTTTGGAGAGCCGGAAGGGAAAGGACAACCCGTACAGCGACTACTACATCTGGCGCGATCCAAAGTGGAAGCGGCGCGCCAAACGCCCGCCCAACAACTGGTTTAGCCAATTTGAGGGCCTGGCCTGGGAATACGACGATTTGAGGGAACAGTATTACCTGCACGTGTTCGCAAAGAAACAGCCGGACCTGAACATGGACAACCCAAAGGTGCGCGAGGAAGTCAAGGGCATCATGCGCTTCTGGCTGGACATGGGCGTGGACGGCTTTCGCGAGGACGTCATCACCTACATCTCAAAGCACCCACAGCTGCCGGACGGCATACCGTTCCTGCCCGCCATCAACGGTCTTCCCTTCTACAAGGACGGACCGAACCTGTTAACCTACCTGAAAGAGTTCCGGGAGGTCGCCCGGGAATACGGCGCGATCCAGATCGGGGAAGCGCCAATGACCCCTGTGAAGACCGCCCTGCGATATCTGACGGGCGAAGATCGGGTGCTGGATATGATGATCCAGTTTGACACGATGATGGCCGACTGCTTTTTGACGGAGTTCGTCCATCACGGCTTTTGGCTGGCCAAGTTGAAGCGCGCCTTCTCCCGGTGGCAGTATGCGCTGGCGGGGAAGGCGTGGAATGCCCTGTATCTGGAAAACCACGACCATCCGAGAGTGATCAGCCGGTACGGGAGCGAGAAATACTGGCGCGAATCTGGTACGATGCTGGCGGCCTGTTACCTGTTCCAGCAGGGGACGCCTTTCATCTATCAGGGGCAAGAGATTGGCATGACAAATATCCGGCTCAGCTCCATTGACCAGTATAAGGACGTGGCGTCCATTCACGCTTATCACGCCTTCTACAAACACGGATCCGAGGAAAAGCGCATGCATCGGATACACTTGGCATCCAGAGATTCCGCCCGGACACCCATGCAGTGGAGCGTAGCTTCAAACGCAGGTTTTTCATCCGCACAGCCGTGGTTTGCCGTCAATCCGAACTATACGCAGATCAATGTGGAACAGGAGGAACGGGATCCAGACAGCATCTTGAATTTCTATCGCCGCTGCCTGGCGCTGCGAAAGAGCAGTCAAACCCTGCTTTGGGGCCACTACAGGGAATATATTCGGCACAGTCGAAAGATCTACCTTTATGAGCGCAGCTATGCGGGAGAGCGGATTCTGGTCATGCTGTGCAATTACCCAGAGACGGGAACCACAGGTATCCTTCGCCCCTATGAAGTTAGAGTTTTTCAGTGGGGTTCAGAGTAACAGACCTTCAAAGGTTAAGGGGATTTTTGCCCTTATTGCAGTTTCCTATGTATGATATACAAATTCATAAGGAGCTGTGAAGCTCAAGCTTTATTCAAATGCTTTTGTTTCACAGCCCCCTTTCAGTGCCGAGCCTTCCCCTTGAGGGGAAGGTGCCCCGTTAGGGGCGGATGAGGTGTTCGCATTCCCCACTTTTCCATGAAGTACTTCTTTTGGCGGCAAAAGCGGGGGATATACGAACGCTCCTCGCGGAGCGAAAGGGTTCGGCGAAGCCGCGGTGCAAAGCGCCGCCATCCCTCCTTCACTGCCCATCCAACAGCATGGTAACGTATTGAAAACGGGCTCAAATAATGTTATAATGGGTGCGTCGGTCAGACGGACCTTGACGGCGGAATGGTATGATCCGGCGGGTTATAACGGGAGCGGATTATGAATCGGAGACGGTATAGAATACGCGGATTGATGGCGGCGCTTCTCGCGCTGCTCGTCCTCCTCGGGGGTATGCCGGCGATGGGCGAGGGCCCCAGCGCCGACTACAACATGCCCTATTACATCGAGGTGGACCTCACCAGCCAGATCGTCACCGTCTATGAGACCGCTACCAACGGCATCGCGCGGCAGATGCTGTGCGCCACGGGCATCTATGACAACACGCCCCGGGGCAATTTCATACTCCCCGCCAACCAGCGCAACGACCGCAAGCCCTGGTATTACATCAAGCTGTTCCGGCGCTATGTCAAGTACGCCACGCGCATACGCGGCGATATACTGTTTCACTCCATGCCCTATTACCGCAAATCGCTCCAGGCCGTGGACAGCGAGGCGCTGGCCCAGCTTGGTACAAAGTCCTCCCACGGCTGCATCCGGCTGCGCTGGCAGGACGCGGAATTCATCGCGCTGAACTGCCTGCCGGGCACCGGCGTGCGCATCATCGACGGCCCCGACACAAAGGACAGCCTGAAGGAGCTGCTGCGGCAGGAATCCTACGACGCCAGCAAGGGCTTCTCCTATGAGAGCTTCCTGGGCATATCCACGGAGCCGGGCGCGCTGGGCCGTTCCAGCGCCGGGCGGGAGGTTTTGGACCTGCAATACCGGCTGCGGGACCTCGGGCTCTACGACGGCGAATTGAACGGCTACTACGACAGCGCCACGGTGAACGCCGTGAAGGCGGCGCAATACCTGATGGGCGAGGACACCAGCGGCGCGGCCACCGAGGCCTTTCGGGAGCGCCTGTACGCCCCTGACGCCCCCACGGCGATGAACATATCCCTGTCGGAGGGCATGAGCGGTCCGGCGGTGCAGGGCTTGCAGCAGAACCTGGCGGCGCTGCGGCTGTACGACGAGCCCGCGGACAGCGTGTATGACGCGGCAGTGGTGGAGGCGGTAAAGCGCTTCCAACAGGCCTATTGCTACGATCAGGACGGCGTCGCGTCGCCCCGGGTGCAGAAGGCCATCGCCTACGAGGCGCAGCGGCTGGCGGAGACCTTTGGCGACGCGGAATATATATGTGAGCCGGCCACCGAGGCGCTGGCGATGGCGCGGGTCAGCGTCGCCGCGGGCACGCGCCTGCGCCAGGAGGCCACCTCCCAGAGCCGCATGCTGAAGCGGCTCCCGGAAGGCGCGCTGATGATCGTGGTCGAAAAGGGCAGGGAATGGACCCGGGTGCGCAGCGGCAGCGATACCGGCTATGTGATCAACGACTGCCTCGCCTTTGGCGAGGGAAACATCTCCGTGCTGCGCTATGCCGCCCTGGACAGCGACCTGGTGTGCACCGTGGGCAACAGCCCGGAGGATTACCGCGCGGGGGCGGGCTTGCCCTGCGACGTGTTCGACGAATACCTCGCGGCCAACGACCAGCAGCCGGATGTGGGCAGCCTGGTGAGCTACGTGAAGGTGGATACCCACGGCGAGGCGGCGTCCCTGAACCTGCGCGAGGCCCCGGACGGCGCTTCGGCGGTGCTGGCCGCGGTGCCGGACGGCGTCAGCCTGCGGGTCAAGCGCCGCTACGCAGACTGGACGCTGGCGAGCTACGAGGGCGTCGAGGGCTATCTGCTGAACCGCTATCTCAGCTTCTGGACCGGCCCTGACGACGCGCTGGACGCGGAGGAGGACGCGCCGGAGGAGGGCGCGTTGGGCGCCGCCGTCGTGCAGAGCGCCGGCGACGGCGACGCGGAGGTGTTCGAGCGGGACGCGGACGATGCCCGGCTGCTGGGCCACCTGCCAGACGGCGCCCGCGTGGAGGTGCTGGACGCGGTGGACGGCTGGTGCCGCATCAGCTGGCAGGGTCACGAGGGCTATATGATCGCCGAGGACCTGAGTCTGGAGGAAACGCAGGATTGAGGATGGACCCTTGCCGGAGCGCTTGCTCCGAAATCATATCGCAGCATGGAGGTTGGCATGGACAAGGCGTGGCTGGAGGCCCAGCTGGCGGAGTTTCCGCTGTATCAATATGACTTCATTCGCACCGACGAGCTGGTGTTCTCCGAACGCGTGCGCTATATCTGCCGCACGGAGTGCCCGATGTACGACACCAATTGGGCGTGTCCGCCCGCGGTGGGCACGCTGGAGGAATGCAGGGAGCGGGTCATGCGGTTTGAGGAGGGGCTGATGATCGCCACGATCACCGAGGTCAGCGACATCGCCAACATACAGGAGACGCTGGACACCCGCGCGCCCCACGAGGATATCACCCGCCAGGTGCTGGAGCTGGTGAAGCAGCAGGCCGCGGAGACGCTGACGCTGTCCACGGAGGCCTGTGCCCACTGTGCCCATTGCACCTATCCCAACGCGCCGTGCCGTTTCCCGGAGCGCATGTTTCCCTGCGTGGAGAGCCACTGCATACTGGTGACCGACCTGGCGGAGAAGCGGGGGATCGACTTCATCGCCGGGGGCAATGTGGTGACCTGGTTCTCGCTGATACTGTACCGATAAATTTTTCTTCCGGAAAGTATTGACAAACGCGATTCGATGCGGTATAATATATCACGTTGTTCGGGGTTATAGCTCAGTTGGTTAGAGCGTTACGTTGACATCGTAAAGGTC
>ONHI01000124.1 GCA_900317565.1 uncultured Eubacteriales bacterium | reverse complement strand
ATCCACCTCCCTCGTTGTTGACTTAAAAAGTTAGTAGATTCTTCGACTCCGGCGGGGCCTTCGGCCGCGCCTCCGCTCAGAATGACAGACCCGTATCGTCGTCATCCTGAGCGAAGCGAAGGATCTGCTATTATATCCGGCAAAACCCCGCCGTTGGCTCAGCCGTCCTGCTTCTTCCCGGTCAGTGGCAGCTCGATGATGAATGTGGTGCCCTTCCCGAAGGTGCTCTTGGCGTCGATGGTGCCGCCGTGCAGCAGCACGAACTGCTTCACGATGGACAGCCCCAGTCCGGTGCCGCCGGTCTCCCGGGAGCGGGCCTTGTCCACGCGGTAGAAGCGGTCGAAGATGTGGGGCAGGTCCTCCTCGGGGATGCCCACACCCGTGTCGCTGACGCGGATGACCGCCTTCCTGCCGGCGCGGGCCAGCGAGCAGTGCACCTCGCCGCCCCGGGGCGTATACTTGATGGCGTTGTCGATGATGTTGTAAAGCACCTGCTGCAGCTTCAGCGTGTCGCCGTTGACCTCCAGGGCCTCCTTGGCCGTGCAGTCAAGCTCTATGCCGTTCTCCCGGGCCAGCGGACCCAGGCGCTTCACCTGCTCCTGCAAGAGCGCGCCGATGTCCAGGTCCGCCAGGTTCATCTTCATGCCGCTGTCGATGTTCACCAGCGTCAGAAGGTCAGAGACGATGCGGTTCAGGCGGTCGATCTCCTTGTTCACGTCCCCCAGGAATTCCTTGGCCATACCGGGGTCCATCGGCTCCTGGTAGAGCAACGTCTCGATCAGGATCTTCATGGTGCTCAGCGGCGTCTTCAGCTCATGGGAGGCGTTGGAGACGAACTGGCTCCTGGATTTGTCCAGCTGCTCCAGGCGCTCGGACATCGAGTTGAAGGCCTTGGCCAGCCCGGCGAATTCGTTGTTGCCCCGCACGCGCACCCGGGCAGACAGGTCGCCCTGGCTCATGCGGGAAATGCCGTCGTTCAATTCGCCGATGGGCCGCGTGATGGTGCGCAGCACCAGCAGGTTGACCAGCAGCACCGCCAGCGCCACCATGGCCATCCAGGCGAGTATCTTCAATTGGATCTCCCGCAGGTTTTCGTAGATCTCCTGGACCTGGCTGATGTACACCAGCACGCCCACGAGCCCGCCGGCAGGATTGCGGATGGCGCTGGCATAGAAGCCGGTCATGGCGTTCGCGCCGGAAAAGGCGTTCAGCGCCGTGCGCAGCCAATAGGTTTCCCGGTTGCCCGCGTCGTAATAGCCGTAATCGTCGGAGGCGCCGTTCAACACTTTGTCGATCTCAGAGGTAATAAAGCGCTGGCCGTTCAGGCGGGAGGCGGTGTCCACCTGGACCACGCACAGCCTGTCCAGCACCAGCACCCGGCTCTGCTCCTTTTCGGCGGCGGCCATGGCGGCGTCGTACATGCTCCGGGCATCAAAAGCGACCAAATAACCGCTGAACTCCTCCGCGAGGCCCTCGGCGATTCTTTGGTCGTCTCTGGTGCGCTGGGTAAACAGATATTCGCCTACCAGCTGAATCAGCGAAAAACCGATGACGCAAAACGCGACGACGATGATCAGCAGATAGGCGACGGTGATCTTCCAGCGTATGGAATGTATAAAGGCTTTAATCCTTGTCAGTGAAATAATAGCCCACTCCCCACTTGGTGAAGATGTACTCAGGCTGGCTGGGCACCTTTTCGATCTTTTCGCGCAAGCGGCGGATGTGCACGTCTACCGTGCGAAGATCGCCCAGATAGTCGTATTTCCAGATGGTCTCAAGCAGGTTTTCCCGGGAAAACACCTTGCCTCGGTTCGTGACGAACAGGTGCAGCAGGTCGAATTCCTTGGCGGTGAGGTTGACCTCGCGGCCGCCCACGGACACGGAGCGGTTGTTGACGTTCAGCTGCATGTCCCGCACGGTGATCACGCGCTGGCCGCTCTCGCGCTGCATCATGGCGGTGCGGCGGAAGATGGTGCGGATGCGGGCCTTGACCTCCAGGATGTTGAAGGGCTTGGTCATATAATCGTCCGCGCCGTATTCCAGACCCAGTATCTTGTCCATGTCGTCGCCCTTGGCGGTGAGCATGATGATGGAGACGTTGCTGCGCTCCCGGATGCGCTGGCAGACCTCGATGCCGTCGATCTTGGGCAGCATCACGTCCAGCAGCACCAGGTCATATTGCCCTGCAAAGAATTTGTTCACGGCCTCTTCGCCGTCCGCGGCGGAATCCGTCTCGTACCCGTCCTGCTCCAGAGAATATTTCAAACCTTTGACAATCAGGGGTTCGTCGTCCACAATCAGGATCCGCTTGGGCATGTTTATCCTCCTCAAAAGCCTGCGTATGGCTGAAGTTGATGGTTATGACATCACAATTTCATGATTTTGTTATTATTATAAACGATTCCTGACATGATTTCAAGTCGTTTTAAAGACGTTTTTTTTAAATGTTAGATTTTCAGAGCATTGCTGTACAAATCCCGCGGATGATGATAATATAGAAGCACCGGCGGCGCGCCTGCCGGCAGCCTCCGCCGGGCTAAAATATCCAGCCGGGCGGTTTTGGGAGTGCATCGATGAACCTGTACAGACGATTTACGGCGGCGCTGGTCGCGACGCTACTGTTGCTCTGTCTCATTCCTGCATGGGCCGAAAGCCCGGCGGAATACGACATAAACGCCCCGCAGAACCTGGTCGCGGGACACCTCTTCGCGGAATCCGCGCTGCTGGTGGACGAGGACAGCGGCGAGGTGCTCTTCACCAAGAATTCCCGGGTGCGAATGTACCCCGCCAGCACCACCAAGATCATGACGCTGCTGCTGGCGCTGGAGAGCGACATACCGCTGGACGGGCAGGTGACCATCCCCCCGGAGGCGGCGCAGATCCCCGAGGGCAGTTCTGTCATACCGGTGCAGCCCGGAGACGTGATGAAGTTCGAGGACCTGCTCTACGGCTTCATGCTGTCCTCCGGTAACGACGGCGCGAACGCCATCGCGGTGCTGGTGGACGGCGGCATCGAGCCCTTCGTGGCGCGGATGAACGCCCGGGCGCAGGAACTGGGCCTGGAGGGCACCCACTATGTCAACGCCCACGGCTATCACGATTCCGAGCACTACACCACGGCCCAGGACCTGGCAAACCTGTCCCGCTTCGCCATGCAGAGCGAGGCCTTCCGCAGGATCGTCGCCGCGCCGAAGTGGACGATGAGCGTCCAGCGTGGCGGCCAGGAGGTCAGCCTGGACATCGTCTCCCGCAACAGTTTGCTCCAAAACGACCAGAAGTATTACTATCCCGACTGCACCGGCATAAAGACCGGCCACCACAACAAGGCGGGCTGGTGCTTCGTGGGTTCCGCCGAGCGGGACGGCATGCGCGTGATCTGCGTGGTGCTGAACTGCGCCCAGGAGAACGACAAGTGGTACGACGCCGCGCGGCTGTTTGAATACGGCTTTACGCGCTACGAGGACGTTCCCGTCTCCGCGCTGCTGGAGCAAGCTAAGGGCACTCTGGCTCAGGCGAATATCGAAAACGCCGATCCTGCCGATCCCCATGGCGGCGGCCTTGCGCTGAATATCGGGGACATGGCAAACGGCGACGCCACGGTGAAGGTCGTGGCGGGCAGCGAATCCGCCATGAGCGCCGCCGTGGACCGCGTGACAGCCGCCGCGCAGATCGAATGGGCCCGGGCGCTGACCGCGCCGGTGTCGGCGGGCGAGCAGCTGGGCACGCTGTCCCTGGCGCTGCCCGACGGCACGCAGGTGTCGGCGTCGCTGACGGCCTCCCGGGATGTGGCCGCGAAGCCGGAGGTCACACAGGCCCCGGCGACCCAGCCGCCCGCGCAGCCCCAGCCGGAGGCAACAAACGCGCCGGCGGAAACGTCCAACAAACGGGGCTGGGGAACGGGGATCGTCATTGCGCTGATCGCGCTGCTCGTCGTCGCCTGCGTCGCGCTGGCCGTTGCCCACATGAGCGCGCGACGCCGCAGGGCCGCACGCAGGCGCAGGCGCAAGCGCACTGGAACGGCGAAGGCTTCATCGTCCCAGGCCCGGAACCGGCGCGGCTGAGCGCGATCCGTGCGGGGATGCTGTGTTAGGATTCCCGCCCGCGCTGTACAAAATCGGCAAAGGGTGCTATAATCAATCGTGGCATATCATATGCCTTAATCATATGTTGCGAGGTAAATCCATGCTTCGACGCCTCAGATGGATGGCGGGCCTGTTGGCCGCGTGCGTGGCGCTGCTGTGCGCCGTGCCCGCGCTGGCGGAATCGCCCTCCGATTACAATAAAAACGTTCCGCAGCTGCTCAAGGAAGGACATCTGCACGCCGAATCCGCGGTGCTGATCGACGCGGAGAACGGCGACGTGCTGTTTGCCAAGAACGCCACCCAGCGCATGTATCCCGCCAGCACCACCAAGGTGATGACGCTGCTGCTGGCGCTGGAGAGCGGCATCGGCATGGACACCACCATCGTCATTCCCCAGCAGTCCACCCAGATCCCCGCGGACAGCTCGCTGGTGCCGGTCTTCCCGGGCGACGTGATGACCTTCCGGGACCTGCTCTACGGCTTCATGCTCACCTCGGGCAACGACGGCGCGAACGCGGTGGCGGTGCTGGTCAGCGGCAACGTGGAATCCTTCGTGGACCGTATGAACAAGCGGGCCGAGGAGCTGGGCTGCGAGGGCACCCACTTCGCCAACCCCCACGGCTATCACGACGAGAACCACTATTCCACCGCGCTGGACCTGGCGCGCATCGCCGCGGAGGCCATCCGGCTGGATTCCTTCCGGCGCATCGTCTCGGCCACCAGCTATACCATGAGCATCCAGCGGGGCAATTCCCAGATGGACCACCGCGTGGTGAACACCAATTCGCTGCTCAAGGAAGACAACACCTACTATTATCCCGACTGCATCGGCATCAAGACCGGCTTTCACAGCATGGCGGGCCAGTGCTTCGTCGGCGCGGCGGAGCGGGACGGCGTGCGGCTGGTGAGCGTGGACCTGCACGGCGAGGCCAACACGGACAAGTGGGTGGACACCATCCGCATGTTCAACTACGGCTTCACCCGCTACACCGGCTACACCCTGGAGGAGATGTTCAACTTCGCCGGGGAGCGCATCGCCACGCTGCGGGTCTCCAACGCCATCGACAGCGATCCCGGCAAGGGCCTGTTGAACCCGAAGATCGCCCAGATCAGCGACCCGGACTACACCCGCATGGTGGAGAACGACAACGAGACCGCCATGCAGAACGCCATCGACGATTTCATCTCCCGCTGCGAACTGACGGTGACCTCCAACATGGTCGCCCCGGTCTCAGAGGGCGAGATTATCGGCCGGGTGCGCTACGTGGACCAGTCCGGCGGCGTGATCACCGCGCTGCTGGTGGCGGACCGGGACATCGCCGAGCAGCCCGCCAGGACCTCCCTGACGGACATCATACCCGCGCTGGCTTATTTCGAGAATCCGCTGGTGGTGCTGCTGGCCGTGGTGCTGATACTGCTGATCGTGCTGCTGCTGGTGGCGGGCGCTGTGCGCGGGGCGAAGAAGGATCGCCGCCGCAAGCAGATCTACGAGGCCCGCAGGCTTGAGTACATGCGCCGCATGAGCGCCCAGAAGCGCCGCGACGCAAAGAACCGGCGGGACAGGTGGTAAAAATTCAACGATAATCTTTGATTAAAACCCCTTCACACATCCGATACTTGGAGGTGTGAGGGGGTTTTATCATGTTGAATTGTATTGCTGATGCCTTTAGAAGGGCATTTTACCGGATCAGGGAGAATACACGCGCCATTTTGAAGCGAATAAGGTGCATCAGTCTCTCCCGCCAGAGCTGGGCCCGCATCGGCAGCTATGCCGCGCTGGCGCTGCTGCTGTGCCTGCTGGGCGCGGCGTCCTACGCCTATCGCAACAGGAGCGCTTCGCAACCCCAGCCGAAGGCCGCCCTTGCGGTGCGCACGCCGTCGCCGACGGCCACGCCCGAGCCCACGCCGGAGCCCATCCGCTGGGTCTGGCCGCTGGAGGGGGAGATCGTCGGGGCGTATTCCCCGGACACGCCGGTGTGGTCCGGCACGCTGGGCCAGTGGCAGACGCATCCGGGGCTGGACATCGCCGGTTCGCCGGGCGAGGCGGTGTACGCCTGCCGTGACGGCATTGTGGCTGACGCATGGAGCGACCGGCTGTGGGGCAACGTGATCGTGCTGGAGCACGAGGACGGCTACAGCTCCGTCTACGCGGGCCTGAACACGCTGAAGCTGGTGAGCGTTGGGGACGCCGTGACCACCGGGCAGATCATCAGCGCCGTGGGCGATTCGGCGGCCTGCGAGGCGGAGAAGGCATGGCACATCCACTTTGAATTGAAGCAGGACGGCGAATCGGTGGATTTCCGAACGCTTGTGGATTGACCGCAGGACCGGCTTGCGTCCCCGGGCGGTTTGCGCTATAATAGTGCGCAGATACCGCAGAAACGGGGGAATAACGATGCCGAGACTATGGGCAAAGATCATCAAGCGGCACCGCATCGAGCGTCAGGCCACGGCGCCCTGCGCCTGGGAGGGCGTGGAGGACGCGCTGACGGAGCTGTGCCGGGAGTTCGACATACCCAGGCCGATCTGGCTGAACAAGCACTACCGCGAATTCGAGGATTTCCGGCGCACGCAGTTCCTGCCGGAGCACTTCATGGAGGAGGTGCCCTTCCAGCGGCTAGAGATCGAATTCCTGGAGGACGGCGACAAGTCCCGCAGGAGCAACGACCCGCGCAACCAGTTCGACGGCTATTGACGCTGTTAAAAAATCGGGAAGCGGCGAAATGAAATTGACGAAAAAACGCCGCCGTGCTATAATCGGTTCAGACGATGACGAAGAGGAGTAGCTTGCGCAATTCCCAAGAGAGGGCGGCTCGAAGGCTGAAAGGCTGCCCGGAACCCTGGCAGGCGAAGGTCGCTTCCGAGGCGGGCGGATGAACGGATTAGTCCGCCGGGGTGCGCCCCTTGCAGCGCGCAGAGGGCCGGGCAGAATCGCCAGGCTGAATAAAGGTGGTACCGCGGAGCAATCCGCCCTTTTGTGGGCGGGGGCTCCGCGTTTTATGTACCCGAAGGACGGGAGGGATCGCAATGTCAGGACGCAATTCGGATCGCGACGGGCTGGGCGCCTACCAGTGGCTCCGGGGCGCGCTGGTGGTGGTCGCCATCGCCGCGGTGCTGGGCGACTTCGGCACGAGCACCGCGCTGAAGCGGCCGGAGCTGAGCCCGCTGAACATCGCCGGGCTCGCCGTGATGGCGGTTGGCCTCGTCATCGCGGTGGCATCCGCGACGCTGGTGAAGGGCGAGCGCCAACGCCTGGCGCTGGGCCTGCGGCTTGGCGGCGTGCTGGTCTGCGGCATCGGCGCGATCATGGTCTTTATATAAACAGCAACATTCAAATACACTGAGGGGAGCGTCAACCAAATGGAAAAGCAACAGGAATTCACGATGGAAAAGGTGTTTCAGCCCAATCAGGTTGAAAGCCGCATCTATGAAATGTGGGAGAGCTCCTGGACGAAATGCCCCAGGACGTGCTGATCCGCTATCACCGCATGAAGGGCGACCCGACGCTGTGGGTGCCGGGCACCGACCACGCCGCCATCGCCACCGAGGTGAAGGTGGTGGACGCGCTGCGCCAGGAGGGCCTGACCAAGCAACAGATCGGCCGCGAAAAGTTCCTGGAGCGCACCTGGGAGTGGAAGAAGGAGTACGGCGGCAGGATCGTGCGCCAGCTGCGCAAGCTGGGCGTATCCTGTGACTGGAGCCGCGAGCGCTTCACCATGGACGAGGGCCTGTCCCGCGCCGTGCGGGAGACCTTCGTGCGCCTGTATGAAAAGGGCCTGATCTATCAGGGCAGCCGCATGATCAACTGGTGCCCCTGCTGCCGGACCTCGCTGTCCGACGCGGAGGTGGAATACGAGGCCAAGGACGGCAATTTCTGGCACATCCTCTATCCCGTGAAGGAGACCGGCGAGCTGCTGGAGCTGGCCACCACCCGCCCGGAGACCATGCTGGGCGACACCGCCGTGGCCATCAACCCGGAGGATCCCCGCTATGCCCACCTGCACGGCTGCCACGTGACGCTGCCGCTGGTGAACAAGGAGATCCCCATCGTCTGCGACGAGCACGCCGACATGGAAAAGGGCACGGGTGTCGTGAAGATCACCCCCGCCCACGACCCGAACGACTTCGAGGTCGGCAAGCGCCACAGCCTGCCCATGGTGCGCGTGTTCACCTACGACGGCTACATGACCGGCGCGAAGGAGGCCGCGGAGAACGCCGAGCTGATCGCCAGCGGACGCGCCACCGTGGACGAGCCCACCGTGCTGGACTGCGGCAAGTATGCCGGCATGACCACACTGGACGCCCGCAAGGCCATCGTGGCGGACCTGAAGGCGCTGGGCCTGCTGAAGTCCATCGAGCCGCTGAACCATGAGGTGGGCACCTGCTACCGCTGCCACACCGTGGTGGAGCCCATGGTCTCCAAGCAGTGGTTCGTGAAGATGGAGCCGCTGGCAAAGCCCGCCTGCCAGGTGGTCTACGACGGCAAGCTGCGCTTCATACCGGACCGCTTTGAAAAGACCTACCTGCACTGGATGGAGAACACCCGCGATTGGTGCATCAGCCGCCAGCTGTGGTGGGGCCATCGCATTCCCGCCTTCTACTGCGACGACTGCGGCGAAACCTTCGTCACCCGGGAGGACATCACCGTCTGCCCGAAGTGCGGCAAGCCCGTGCACCAGGACGAGGACGTGCTGGACACCTGGTTCTCCTCCGCGCTGTGGCCCTTCTCCACGCAGGGCTGGCCGGAGCAGACCGAGGATTTCAAGTATTACTATCCCAACACCGTGCTGTCCTGCGGCTATGACATCATATTCTTCTGGCTGGCCCGCATGGTGTTCTCCGGCATCGAGCACACCGGCGAGTGCCCCTTCCAGGTGGCACTGATGCACGGCCTGGTGCGCGACGCGCTGGGCAGGAAGATGTCCAAGTCCCTGGGCAACGGCATCGATCCCATCGAGGTCATCGACAAGTTCGGCGCGGACGCGCTGCGCTTCTCGCTGGTGATGGGCGTGGCCCCCGGCAGCGACATCCGCATGTCCGAGGAGAAGATCGAGTCCTTCCGCAACTTCGCCAACAAGATCTGGAACGCCAGCCGCTTCGTGCTGATGAACCTCCAGGGCTTCGAGCCCAAGGGCATCGACATCGCGAAGCTCTCCCCGGCGGACAAGTGGATACTGACCCGCTACCAGGAGGCCGTGCGCGGCGTGACCGAGAACCTGGAGAACTACGACCTGGGCCTGGCCGCCACGAAGCTCTACGATTTTGTGTGGAGCACCTTCTGCGACTGGTACATCGAGATGGCCAAGCAGGGCCTCTACGCGGAAGAGGGCGACGTGAAGGAGACCACCCAGGAGGTGCTGCTCTACGTGCTGACCGGCATGCTGAAGCTGCTGCATCCCTACATGCCCTTCATCACCGAGGAGGTCTATTCCTACCTGCCCGGCGTGGACGGCATGCTGATCGCCGCGAAGTGGCCCGAAGTGAAGCCCGAGTACGACTTCACCGAGGAAGCCGCCCGCATGGACGGCGTGATGGACGTCATCCGCGCGGTGCGCAACCTGCGTGCGGAGATGAACGTGCAGCCCAGCCGCAAGGCCACGCTGATCGTGAAGCCCCATGCCGGCTGGCGCGACGCGCTGGTGACCGCCGAGGGCTACTTCAAGCGTCTGGCCAACGCCAGCGGCCTGGAGCTGCTGGACGCCGACGCGGCGAACCCCGAAAAGTGCGCCTCCGCCGTGGCGGAGCCCTGCGAGCTTTTCATGCACCTGGGCGAGCTGGTGGACGTGGAGAAGGAGCTCAAGCGCCTCGCCAAGGACCTGAAGGGCCTGGAGGGCGAGATCGCGAGAGCGACCAACATGCTGAACAACCCCGGCTTCGTCAGCAAGGCGCCCGCGCACCTGGTGGAGGCCGAGAAGGAAAAGCTGGCCACCAACAAGGGGCTGCTGGAAAAGCTGAAGGCCCGCATCGCCGAGATGGAGAGCCTGCGGTAAGGCATTTGTAGGACCTAAAACCGAATTATATCCATTGCGGGGACGCCGTTCAGGACGGCGTCCCCGCGCCATTATATCATACTATTCTATCAAATTGCGGTGCAGCGCCTTCAGCGCCGCCCCGTAATCCTCCCGGGAAACGAAAACCTTTACGCCGCCGTCGAAGCGCTCGACGGACAGCGCCGAAACGCCTCTCGCCGCGCGGCATACCCGCTCATATCCCACGCCGAATACCGACAGAACCGCCGCGGGGGAGCCG
>ONHI01000248.1 GCA_900317565.1 uncultured Eubacteriales bacterium | reverse complement strand
TCGCCTGCAAAATGCGGTCACTTACGACCGGGTAAGCTCCCTTTTTTGCAGGCTTGCCTCCTTGCCTTGCAGGCTTTTCATCGGCCTGGCAGTCTGTTGACTTTGTCGACCCCTTCTTTTACGCCACCTCGCAGCCCCCGCCGCCGCGGTTCTTGACCCGGTAGAGGGCGGCGTCGGCGTTCTGGAAGACGGCTTTGAAGTTGGAGGCGTCCGCGCCGTAGGCCGCGCCGCAGGACACGAAGGTGCCGGGCAGGTCGCCCTCGTCGCGGCCCAGATTCTCGTTGATGCGGCCCACCTTGCCGCGCACCAGCTCCGCCTGGCTGGTATCGGTGTGCACCATGATCACGGCGAATTCATCGCCGCCGATGCGGCACACGAAGTCCTGGGAGCGGAAGCTGTCGCGGATGGCCTTCGCCACCCGTTGCAGCAGCCGGTCGCCCATCTCGTGGCCGTAGGTGTCGTTGATCTGCTTGAACTTGTCCACGTCGAACAGCAGCAGGCAGCTGGTGGACCAGTCGGTGTTGTTCAGCAGGAAGTCATAGCCGGAGCGGTTGTAGATGCCGGTGAGGGGGTCGTGGGTGGCCTCGAAGGCCAGGTGCTCCTTCTGCTCCCGGTTGGCCTCGTACATCAGGTTGTAGGTGCGGGCCAGGAACTGAAATTCCTTGCTGCCCTTGATGGGGATGGGCTCGTCGGCGCGGATGTAGATGACGGCCCTCAGCAGCGGGCTGATCACCTGGAGCAAGGTCAGCAGCATCGTGAGCAGCGTCATCGAGATGGAGACGATGATCAGCAGCCGCTGGCGGCGCAGCATGTCGTCCAGCCGGTAAGCGGTGGCCTTCTGCTGGCCGCCCACCTCGTCGGCCAGCGTGGTCAGGCAGGCCTGCACGTTGGCGGCGATGGCGTCCTTGCGCGTGTGATACACGTCGTCGAACACCTTCTCGCGGGCCACGGCCTTCTGTTCCTCCGGCGGCAGCAGCGCGTCCTCCTCGGAGAGCTCCGCATGCATTACGACCTCCGGGAAGTCCTCGTCCTCCAGGTCGAAGGCGGCGATGGCCAGGCGCATGGCGTAGTATTCCCGGTCCATCAGCCGGATGGATTCGTCCATGGCGGCCTGCAGCGACCGGTAGGCCGCGCTGTCGCCCAGGAAGCCGGAGATGCTCTCCAGGGCCTTGTCGCGCCGACGGGTCACATTGGCCTCCTCAAAGTAGTTGTCCAGGTAGTGCCGTTCGCCCGTCACCACGAAGCAGCGCACCTGCTCCGTCAGGTAGTCCGAGGCCCGCTGCAGGTTGTCGGCGTCCCGCTCCAACTTGATGTAGTCCTCGGTGTTTTCGCGCATCCGGGTGTATCCGGCCTTGGCCAGGAACGTGGCCAGCAGCAGCAGCACGGAGATCGTGAGTATAATGATAGCCATCAACAGGTGGAGATTGCGAATGGAAACGCCCTGGCGGGCGAGATTCGCTCTCTTCCTTGCGGCTGCCATGAGAGAATCCCTCTTTTCCGGTCGGATTGCTAAAATAGTGTTACGGAAATATTGCCGCTGGTATTATAGCACCAAGCGGGGCAAATGTCCATAGGCCGCTTGTCAGGTCAATGGAATTATGTTAGAATAAGGAAAAGCGCCCCGGGGGCGCTGTGACACGGAAGGGAAGGGACTCTCATGAACTCGATCAAGAAGCTATCCACCGGCAAGGTCTGGTGCTTTGCGGTGGGACAGTTCGGCTGGTCGGTGCTGGCGGCGCTGATCTCCAGCTGGCTGGTGAACTACTATCAGCCCGACCTGGCCACCCAGCAGGCGGGCCAGCCCATCTTCATTCCCCAGGGGCTGGCGATCCTGGGCATACTGACGATCCTCGGCGCGATCACCGCCTTCGGGCGCATCTTCGACGCGGTGACCGACCCGCTGATCGCCTCGCTGTCGGACCGCTGCAAGAGCAAGGACGGCCGGCGCATCCCCTTCATGCGGGCGGCGGCGGTGCCCTTCGCCCTGGCCTGCATCTTCACGTTCTGGTCCCCGGTGAACGGCGAGAGCTGGGTGAACGCGGCATTCCTGTTCGTGATGCTGATGCTGTTCTACCTGTTCATGACCATGTACTGCACGCCCTACAACGCGCTGATCCCGGAGCTGGGCGCGGACCAGAAGACCCGCATGGCCATCTCCACCTCC
>ONHI01000122.1 GCA_900317565.1 uncultured Eubacteriales bacterium | reverse complement strand
GCCGCCAGCAGATTGTCGCCCACGTTGGCGCTGATCTGTACCTGGGAACCGTTGACCATGAATGTGATCGATACCATGCTTCATCCTCCTGAGGGCGCCGGTATGTGCCCGCGCCGCATTAAATCATCCTAATCCTCATTATAGCATCACGCACCCTTAAATTCAATGGGGGAAAAAGGGGAGCGTGGAGGAAGTGTGACTAAAATCTGAAATAGTGTAATAAATTTGAAACAAACGCCGCCGGGCTGTGGACATGCCCGCGGGATTATGGTAGAATATACTAGCCATTGAAATGAATGTATGGTTGCATGGAGCCAAAGATCTGCCATGCGCACACAGTCGGCGGACGCGGTTCGCGCGCCGAGATGTGAGGAGGAACCCGGATGAAAAACAAGCGATACCTGATCTGCCATGCGCACACAGTCGGCGGACGCGGTTCGCGCGCCGAGATGTGAGGAGGAACCCGGATGAAAAACAAGCGATACCTGGCGATGCTCTGCGCGGTGTCCCTTTGCTGCATGAGCTTCAGCGGCGCGGTCCCCGCGATGGCGGAGGAAACCGTGATCGAGGAAACTCAGGCCGCGGAGGAGGAAGCCGCCCGCAGGAAAGCCGCCGAGGAAGAGGCCGCACGGAAGGCCGCCGAGGAAGAGGCCGCACGGAAGGCCGCCGAGGAGGAGGCTGCGCGAAAGGCCGCCGAGGAGGAAGCCGCCCGCAAGGCTGCTGAGGAGGAAGCCGCGCGAAAGGCCGCCGAGGAGGAAGCCGCCCGCAAGGCCGCCGAGGAGGAAGCCGCCCGCAAGGCTGCCGAGGAGGAAGCCGCGCGCAAGGCCGCTGAGGAGGAAGCCGCGCGCAAGGCCGCCGAGGAGGAGGCTGCGCGCAAGGCCGCCGAGGAGGAGGCCGCGCGAAAGGCCGCCGAGGAAGAGGCTGCGCGCAAGGCCGCTGAGGAAGAGGCTGCGCGTAAAGCCGCCGAGGAGGAAGAGGCCGCGCGGAAGGCCGCCGAGGAGGAGGCTGCGCGCAAGGCCGCTGAGGAAGAGGCTGCCCGCAAGGCTGCTGAGGAGGAAGAAGCCGCGCGAAAGGCCGCCGAGGAAGAGGCAAAGCGCAAGGCCGAGGCCGACCGGAAGGCCGCCGAGGAGGAAGCCGCCCGCAGACTCGAGGAGGAAAAGAAAGCCCTCCAGGAGGCCGAGGAACAGAAGAAGGCCGGGCGCAAGCCCACGCCGACCCCGACGGCGAAGCCCGACCGGGATGTCGACGAGGAGCCGACGGAGCTGCCCACCGAGGAACCGACGCCTGCGCCGACCATGACGGTGCGCCCCTCCGAGAGCCCGAGCCCCGCGCCGACGGACAGCGCCTCTCCCGCGCCCACTGAAACGGTCACGCCGGTTCCCTCCGAGGATCCCACCCAGGAGCCCACCGAACAGCCGACGGAGGAGCCCACCGAGGAACCAACGGCCACGCCGCTGCCCCCGGTGACGCTGAGCGCGGTGACGCCCTCCTCCGACCGGGTCATCCCGGGCAAGAAGGTCAGCTTCAGCTACACCGCCCAGAACGCCGAGATCGTCACCTGGAGCGCGCTGCGCAGCGACGGCGTGTACGGCGGCTCCGGCACCGCCACCGACGGCAGCTTCGTATGGAAGCCCGAGGTGTCCGGCATCTACACCGTCACGGTGAACGCCACCGCCGGGGAACTGACGGTCTCCAGCAGCTGCCAGGTGACCGTGCGCCGCTCCGCGCTGAAGGTCAGCGCCAAGGGCGAGAGCGAATACGCGGTGTCCGGCCAGAGCGAGATGGTGTTCAAGCTGAAGATCTCCGGCGGATGCGAGCCCTACAGCTGCGACATCGTCGTAAACTATAAGGATACAAAGATCTTCGAAGCCCACGAGCCGATGAGCGAGGTGGTCGTCCAGAAGCAGGGCTACGGCAAGAACGTGCTGGAGGTCGTGGTGACCGACGCCCTGGGCGAGACCAAGCGGGCGACGGCGTCCATACTCTCCTCCGGCGAGGAGCGCAACGACCATCTGCCGCTGCCCCGGCTGACCCGGGACATGACCTTCGCCGAGAAGGTGGTGGCCGTGGCCTGGAGCCAGGTGGGCTACCGCGAGATGCAGGAGACCTTCGGCTACAAGGAGGAGGACGGCACCATCCAGGGCTGGACCTACTACGGCGCATGGTACGGCATGCCCTACGAGGAGTGGTGCGCGATGTTCGTCAGCTACTGCCTGCGCATGTCCGGCATTCACGAGGGCATACTGCCCCAGAGCGCCAACTGCAACCGCTGGCGCTGGGCCGTGGGCGCGCAGTACATCGACGACGAGGACGAGTACATCCCCGAGCCGGGCGACCTGATCTTCTATCACCACGACCGGGTCAGCCACGATCCCAACTTCCCGAACCACATCGGCATCGTGGTGGACTACGATCCGGAGAAGGACATCGTGTACACCGTGGAGGGCAACTCCAACCTGGAGGTGCGCTACCATGAGTGCCCGAGGGATTACAGCGCCATCGTGGGCTATGTGAGCATGCGATATTACATGAACCGCTATGACCAGGCCTACCTGAATCGCCTGAACGACACGCTGGCCGCCGACCTGGCCCTGATCAAGGGCAACACCGAAGGCGCGGCGCGCAACCGGGCAAAGATGGCCAAGGTAGCCCATTGATAAATAAAATGAAAAGCCTGTAGGGGCGGCGCTGCCGCCCCTACAGGCGTATTATGACGGGAGGAATCTGTGTGAACCGTGTCGAGGCATTGAAGCGCGAATACGCCCTGGAGGCCCATCCGGAGGGAGGCTGGTTCAGCGAGGTCTACGAGGCCCCCGACCTGACGGCCCAGGGCAGGCCCTTCATGGGCAGCATCTATTTCCTGCTGGAGGGGGACGAGATCTCCCACCTGCATGTGATCGACTGCGACGAGCTGTGGTACTACCACGAGGGCTGCGGCATGCGGGTGACGCTGGTGGACGCCGGGGGCAGGGTCAGCTTTGCCGACCTGGGGCCGGACACCGCCGCCGGGCAGCGCATGATGATCGCCATCCCCCGGGGCGTGACCTTCGGGGCGGAGAACCTGGACCCCGCGGGCTACAGCTTCGTAAGCTGCGCCACCGCGCCGCGCTTTACCTATGAGGGCTTTACCCTCGTCTCCCGGGAACGGCTGGCGGAGCTCTGCCCCGATGCGCCGGAGGCGGTCGCGCGGCTGGCGATGGGGGAATAGAACGGATAGACGATAGACAGAGCAGGACCGCCGGCTTGGCCGACGGTCCTGCTCTGCCAATTTTTCAGCGCCTGCTCCCGTGGTCCGGCCGGGCGCGCTTGATCTCGTACAGCGCGTTGTCGGCGGCCTCGATCAGGTCGTTGGCGGTCATGCCGGGGTGATATTCCGACATGCCGATGCTGAACTTCAATTCATAGGGCCGCTGGGCCTTCCCGTTCAATTCATCGAGCACCTCGCGGATGTGGGCCACCAGCGCGTCGGCGTCGGCCTTGGTGGATTCGATGACCACGATGAATTCGTCGCCGCCGTAGCGGGCGATGTAGGGCCTGCGTTTGTAGCCGTCGCAGGCGAGCTTCAGCGCCTTGGCGGCGCGGATCAGCGCGTCGTCGCCCTCCAGGTGGCCGTAGCTGTCGTTGATGGTCTTGAAATAGTCCAGGTCCATCATCAGCAGGAAAAGCTTCTCGTCATGGTTGTACAGCTTGTACTCCAAAAAGCCCATCAGGTTCTGGCGATTGTTCACCTGGGTCAGCTTGTCCATGGAGATCTGCTGGGTGGAGGTGCCCATCACCAGGCACAGCAGCTCCAGCGTGATGGCCACGCAGATCACGGGGATCGATTCGCCCACGATGCTCAGTGCCCAGGCGATCAGCAGGCACAGCGGAAAGGTGGCCACCAGCCGCTCGTGGCCCCGCTTGACGGGGTCCGTCTCGCCGTGGGCCTGGAACAGCAGCCGCAGCGAAAAGACGGATGTGGCCAGCACCAGCACCCCCATCTGCACCTGGAACAGGCCGTGGCGCACGTATTTGCCGGAGGCGTCGATCTCGAACAGATGGTGGGTGGACAGGTTGGACAGTATCAGCCCCAGCATCACCGCCAGCGGCACCAGGGGGATCAGCAGCTTCCGCCGGCTGGTGAACAGCGTGCCGCGGCACAGCGCGTTTGCATAGCCGCACCAGGCGAACACGCCGAAGCAGGTGGCCCCGTGGTAGACGGTCTTGAAGAGATAGGACAGCGGATACACCATCCCCGGCACCACCAGTATGCTGTTGAAGAGCGTGAAAAGCAGATTGGAAACAAAGCTGACCATGAAGCCGACCAGCATGACGTAGAGCCAGCGCTCGGGCGCTGAGTTTGACGAGCGCCGGGTGGACCAGTAGATGCACAGGCCGACGATGCCGATGCACAGCAGATACACCTCGGCGTAGAGTATGGATGTCATGGCCCTTTCCTTTCCGCCGCGCGGTGAAAACCGGGATGAACAGCGTACACATATCCATTATACTACAATCGATGAAAATGCGATATAGCCAAAGCGCCGCTTTTTAACAATTTGGGCGTTAAGTATATGTTAACGTCACGGCGTAACTTATCAGGATCGACGTTTCGGCAGGAAGGGCTCTGTTTCGCCAAAAATGTTCCTTTTGAGGCCGATATTGTGTCGTACTTTTTTGTGGCTTTTCGTTGCAATGTGACTGAACTCATGGTATAATTTTCATGGATTCCTATGAAAAGGAGCAATAATGATGGGTAAGCACAGTTATCTACGCATGGGCCTTATGTTGATCGCCCTGACGATGCTGATGGTTGCCTTCGGGGTGGTTGCCCACGCCTCCTCCGCGAATGCGGTGTGGCCGGAGGATTCCGGCGAGGTGGTGGAGACCGACGGCAAGCTGGTCGTAGATTGCAGCCATATGGAGAGCGGCTATGTGATGTGCCGCGCCTCCGAGCCGACGAAACACGGCCTGAAGATCCGTGTGACCTTCAGCGGCGCGCAGATGACCTACGACCTGGACAACGGCGGGGGATACGAGGTCTTCCCGCTGCAGCTGGGCTCGGGCAGCTATGAGTTCGCGCTGTTTGAGAACGTCTCCGGCGGCAAGTATTCCTCCGAGGGCAAGGTGGTGCTCCCGGTGCAGCTGGTCAACGAAAACGCCCCGTTCCTGGTGCCGAACCAGTATGTGAACTATGCCCGCACCACCAACGCGGTGATCATGTCCGACGAGGTTTGCAGCCAGGGCGACGCCTACAACGCCATCTGCGATTTCATGACCAACAACTTCTCCTATGACTTTGCCCGCGCCCAGATGATCGCGTCGAACCGGCTTTCGCTGCTGCCCGACATCGAAAATTCCTTCGAGGCCCGCGCCGGTGTCTGCCAGGACCTGTCGGCCATCACGGTGTGCATGCTGCGGGTGCAGGGCATCCCCGCGAAGCTGATGATCGGCTATGCCGACAGCTATTACCACGCCTGGATCGTGGCCGTGGTGGACGGCAAGGAGACCTTCTTCGACCCGACCCACGCCATCGGCTGCATCAACGCGAAGAAGTACGCGGTGGAGAGATTCTACTAATTATATATATCCATTTTCTAACCAAACAGCAAACCCGACATCATTTAGGAGGTTACACACATGGCCGGTAAGGGAAAACGTGGGCTTGATTCTGCGGAGCTGTCCAGCTTCTGCAGCCAGGTGGCGCTGATCCTCAGCGCGGGTCTGCCGCTGTATGACGGCATGGAGACCCTGGCGGAGACCACCAGGGGAAGCGAGTACGCCGATCTTTACGAAAGCGCCAGCAAGGCGGTCACCGAGACCGGCTCGCTGTATCAGGCGCTGCAGCGGGACGACCGCTGGCCCACCTATCTGGTGGAGATGGCGGGCATCGGCGAACAGACCGGCCAGCTGGAGAGCGTGATGAACGGCCTGGCCGACTACTACGCCCGCGAGGAGCGCATCCGCTCCTCCGTCATCGGCGCGATCACCTATCCGCTGGTGCTGGGCGTGATGCTGGTCTGATGCGCCTGGGCTCCACCATCGGCTGGGTGGTGCTGGCGCTGGTGGCGCTGGTGGTGCTGGCCGTGGTGGTCGGCGCGATCCTGATGAAGACCTCCGCCCGGGACAAGGTGCTGGGCGTGGTGCGCCGGCTGTTCCCGCCGGTGCGCAGCCTGAGCATGAAGCTCGCCTCCTCCCGCGTGGCCAGCGTGCTGAGCATGATGCTGCACAGCGGCTTCCCCACCAACGAGGCCTTCCGCCTGCTGCCCTCCGTGCTGTCGGACAGCGAGGCCGCCGACAAGGTGCAGGGCATCCGCAAGGACCTGGACGACGGCGCGGCCTTCGCGGACGCCATCTCCCATTCCAAGCTGTTCGACGGCCTGCATGACCGCATGATCCGCATGGGCGTCGCCGCCGGCCGCGAGGACCAGGTGATGGCCAAGATCGCCGACCTGTATGAAGAGCAGGTGGAGGACGGCATCGCCCGCCTGGTGGCCATCATCGAGCCGACCCTGATCGCGCTGCTGGCCGTGGTCATCGGCGCCGTGCTGCTGAGCGTCATGCTGCCGATGGCGGGCATACTTTCCAGCATGCTGTGATGGGGCAATGAGGATCGACGAGGAAGGCGGTGGGCGACATGGCATATAAGCGGGAAATCGCGATCGTGCTGCTGATGCTGCTGTTGATGGCGGGCGTCTGGATGCTGGTGAGCCGCGTGGGAACGAGCTCCGGCAACGCCCAGACCCAATTCGTGGTCGACGCCGTGCACAACGCGGCCCTCACCTGCTATGCGGTGGAGGGCGCGTATCCCACGAACCTGGAATACCTGCGCAAGAATTATGGCCTGGCCTACGACCAGTCCCGCTACCAGGTGCGCTATGACGCGTTCGGCTCCAACCTGATGCCGGACATTCGGGTTACGGAAGTGGAGGCGAGCGGCACGTGAGCGGAAAGCGCAGAAATATACAGCACAGCATGCAGGGCGTGTTTGTGTTCGTGCTGCTGGGGCTGTTCGCGGTGATGTCCACGCTGATGGTGCTGCTGGGTGCGCAGATGTACCGCAACACCGTGGATCACGCCACGGCAAACAACGAGGACCGCATACTGGGCGCCTATGTGCGCAGCATGATCCGCGCCCAGGACGCCGCCGACATGGTGGTCATCCAGGACCTGGGCGGCGTGAAGGCGCTGGGCCTGCGGGACATACTGGACGACGAGGAATACTGCACCTGGCTGTACTGCTATGAGGGCAGCCTCTACGAGCAGTTCACCGACCGCACCGAGGACGACCTGGAGCCCCAGGGCGGCACGGCCATCTGTCCGGCCCGGAGCTTCGAGCCGGAGCTGGGCGGAGACGGCCTGCTGACCGTGCGCATGGTGGACGGCAAGGGCGAGCCCTGCGTTGTGCAGGTGGCCCTGCGCTGCGCGCAGTAGGAGGAATGGCGAGATGAGAAACAAAAATCGTTCCAACGTGCTCCTGGTGGAGATCCTCATCGCGGTGCTGTTCTTCATGCTGTCGGCGACGGTGCTGGTGAAGGTGTTCGTCACCTCCCGCAACATGACCGTGCGCTCCGGCGTGCAGTCCGTCGCCGTGGCCGAGGCCCAGAACGTGGCCGAGGCGCTGTATGCCGCCGAGGACCCGGACCAGCTGCTGGCCGACATGAGCTTCATGAGCTCCCACGGCGCGTGGTCCAAGGATTACGGCGATTACACGCTGTACGTCTACGGCTATGCCACGCCCACCGACGCGGGCGAGCTGTGGACCGGCACGGTCAGCGCGTTCTACAAGCTGCGCAATCCCGACGCGGTGATGATGGAGGACGAAGAGCTGTTCTCCCTCAGCTGCGCGCGGTATAAGGGGGTGCGGTCATGAGGCGCAAGAGCAATGTGGCGTTCGGCCCCGGCGCCGCTTCCCTGATATTGATCGTCGTGATACTGAGCATGAGCGTGCTGGGCATGCTGGCGCTGATGAACGCCCGCAACGACGCCCGGCTCAGCGACCGCGCCACCGCCGTGATCGCGGCGGGCTACGCGCTGAATGACACCGCCGAGCGCAAGCTGGCGGAGCTGGACGGCGTGCTGGCGCGCTGCGAAGCGGTATCCGCGACCGACGAGGAATACATCGCCGCCGTGCGCGGCAACCTGCCCGAGGGCATGCTGCTGGACGGGCGCACCGTGGAATGGACGTTGACCGACGGCCTGCGCACGCTGTCCTGTGCGGTGGAGGTACTGCCCCTGGGCGAGGGGGAGAGGTTTGAGTGGCGCGAGCACAAGCTCACGGCGGTCACGGAGGAAATAGATCTATGGAACTGAAGGAAATCCTGAAAAAGGCCTATGACCTGGGCGGATCGGATATATTTATCGTCCCGGGCGCCCATGTCACCTGCAAGGTCAAGGGCGACATGGTGCCCCTGACGGACGACATCGTGAAGCCCGCAGGCACCGAGGCGCTGGTGCTGGAGGCCTATGAGATGGCGGGCCGGGACATCAACAAGCTGCACGAGGAGGGCGACGACGATTATTCCTTCTCGATGGCGGGCCTGAGCCGCTTCCGCTGCAACGCCTATATCCAGCGCGGCACCGTGGCGGCCACGCTGCGCATGGTGGCCTTCGGCCTGCCCGACCCCAAGCAGCTGGGCATCCCGGACCTGGTGATGGAGCTGACCAAGAAGAACCTGAACGGCATGATACTGGTCACCGGCCCCGCCGGCAGCGGCAAGAGCACCACGCTGGCCTGCATGGTGGACCAGATCAACCAGACCCGGCACGGCCACATCGTCACCATCGAGGACCCCATCGAGTACATCCATCACCACAAGCAGTCGCTGGTCAGCCAGCGCGACGTGCCCAACGACGTGCCCACCTTCGCCCGCGCCCTGCGCGCCGCGCTGCGCCAGGCCCCGGACGTGATCCTGCTGGGCGAGATGCGCGACCTGGAATCCATACGCATCGCCATCACCGCGGCGGAGACCGGCCATCTGCTGCTCTCCTCGCTGCACACCACCGGCGCGGCCAAGACCGTGGACCGCATACTGGACACCTTCCCCGCCGAGCAGCAGGCCCAGGTGCGGATGCAGCTTTCCATGGTGCTGCGGGCCGTGGTGTCCCAGCGCCTGGTGCCCAAGAAGGACGGCGGCCAGGTGGCCGTGTTCGAGGTCATGACCGTGAACCCCGCCGTGCAGAACCTGATCCGCGACGGGCGCACCCACCAGATCGACAACGCCATATTCGGCGGCACCGGCCAGGGCATGATCTCCATGGACAACGAGCTGCAGCGGCTGTTCCGCGCGGGCGTCATCACCCGCGACGTGGCGCTGACCTATGCCGTCAGCCCCGAGACGCTGAGCAAGCGGCTGTAACGAATATTGCGTTCCCCGGCGCGCGGGAGGCGATGCTTCGCCTCCCGCGCGCCGCGTTTTGGGGCCGGTTTGCCCCGGTCGGGCGGCCCTTAAATTTTCTAAACTGAATCGTCCCATTGTTGACACCACATGTCACGCGCCCGACGGTTGACCTTCGTTTTTGCGTATGCTATAATAGTTACATGTAAGTTCGGGTTGGTGTGCGCGATGGCCGAGAAGCCCGGGGAGGATGACCGCTGATGAGTACGGACGCATTGATTCGCAGGACCCGGCGCACCGTGCTGGTCGTCGAGGACGAGGCGGTCAATCGGGAACTGCTGGGTTTCATACTCCGGGATACCTATGACGTGCTGTGCGCGTCGGACGGCGTCGAGGCGCTGGACATCATCCGCACCCACGTGGGCCGCATATCGATGATCCTGCTGGACATCAACATGCCCCGCATGGACGGCATAGAGCTGCTCCATCGCCTGAGCGAGGACGAGGCGCTGAGCCGCATCCCCGTCATCATGCTGACCTCCGACAAGGACGCCGAGCTGGAGACCCTGCGGCTGGGCGCGGTGGATTTCATCGCCAAGCCCTACGACATGCCCGAGATCATATTGGCCCGGGTGAAGCGCATCATCGAATTCGTGGAGGACCGCCAGATCATCCGGGACGTGGAGCACGACCCGTTGACCGGCCTCTATACCCGCAGCTTTTTCCAGGAATACTGCCGGCGGCTGCTGGCCGCGCAGGACGGGCCCAGGCGGGACATGATCGCCGTGGACGTGGATCACTTCCGGCTGCTGAACGAGATGCACGGCAAGGCCTTCGGCGACGAGGTGCTGATGACGCTGGCCGAGGGCATCCGCGAGGTCGCCCAGGAGCGCTTCGGCATCGGCTGTCGCAGCGACGCGGACCTGTTCTTCCTGTTCATGGACCACACCGACGACTATCAGGCCGTCTATGACCGGCTGATCCGCCGGGTGCAGTCCCTGGGACGGCTGAACAACCTGCGGCTGCGCATGGGCGTCTACAGCAACGTGGAGGAGGAGCGCCCGCTGGAGTGGCATTGCGACGCGGCGAAGTCCGCCTGCGATTCCATCCGCAACAACTATACCAGGAGCGTGATCGTATACGACGACGCGCTGCACGAGCGGGAGCTGTACAACGAGCGGTTGATCGCCGACATGGACGCCGCCCTGGCAGAGGGGCAGTTCGTGGTCTACTACCAGCCCAAGTACGACATTCACGGCGACGCGCCCAGGCTCTATTCCGCCGAGGCGCTGGTGCGCTGGATCCACCCCGAGCTGGGCTTCATCAGCCCCGGCGCGTTCATACCGCTGTTCGAGGAGAACGGCCTGATCACCCGGCTGGACGACTATGTCTGGCACAAGGCCGCCGCCCAGATCCGCGATTGGAAGGATCGCTTCGGCGTCAGCCTGCCGGTGTCGGTGAACCTGTCCCGCATGGATTTTTACGATTCCCGGCTCCAGGAGCGGCTGCTGGGCATCGTGCGCGACAACGGCATCTCCATCGACGAGCTGGTGCTGGAGGTGACCGAGTCGGCCTACTCCCAGAACATGGACCGCATGCTGGCCACCGTCACGGAGCTGCGCCGCGCGGGCTTCAAGATCGAGATGGACGACTTCGGCAGCGGCTATTCCTCGCTGAACATGCTGTGCCTGATGCCCATCGACGCGCTGAAGATCGACATGAAATTCGTGCGCAACATCGTCAACGCCGGCGCGGGCTACCGCATGGTGGAGCTGGTGATCGAGATCGCCAAGGCGCTGAAGGTGCCCTGCATCGTGGAGGGCGTCGAGGACGAGGCCCAGTACCACCTGATGAAGCGCGTGGGCTGCGACGTCATACAGGGCTATTACTTCTCCCAGCCGGTGGACGCCGACCACTTCGAGGCGTTTTTCAAGTAGGGATCATATGACAATCGACACGATACCGGAGGTATTTTATGCTGACCATTGATGCGTTGAGGGATTACGGCGCGAACGTCGACGAGGGCCTGGGCCGTTGCTTCAACAACGAGGCCTTTTACCTGCGCCTGGTGGGCATGGGCCTGGCGGACGCCAACTTTGACAAGCTGAAGGCCGCCCTGGACGCGGGGGATACCACCGCCGCCTTCGAGGCCGCCCACGCGCTGAAGGGCTCCATCGGCAACCTGGCGCTGACCCCCATATTCGGGCCCGTCAGCCAGCTGACCGAGGTGCTGCGCGGCAAGACCGGCCCCGTGGATGCCGGCGCGCTGCCCGGGCAGATCTTTGACGCGCTGGAGAGGGCGCGGGCGCTTCAATAATATACGGCAACAGTGAATCGGGCCTCGCGGCGTGCGGCCCGGATGGATTGGAGGGCGACCAACATGGCCGATAGCGTGCGGATACAGATGATGGGGAACTTCCTCATCTTTATCGATGAACAGCGCGTGGAAAATCCGGTGAGCAAATCCCGCAAGGGCACGGCGCTGATGGAATTCCTGGTGCTGCATCGGGGACGGCCCGTGCCGAACCAGCAGCTGCTGTCCGCGCTCTGGCCGGAGCACAGCGTTTCAAACCCTGAAAACGCTCTAAAGACGCTGGTCAGCCGCATGCGCACGCTGCTGAACCAGATGGCCGAGGGCCTGGGGGCATGCATCGTGTCGGACCGCGGCGCCTATCACTGGCAGGTCCGGCCGGATATGGAGATCGATGCGCTGGAGCTGATGGACCTGTTCGATAAGGTCGGCACGGAGCGGGACCCCGCCGCGCTGCGCCAGATCTACACCCAGATCCTGGACCTGTACAAGGGCGACCTGTACCAGACCGGCGACCTGGACGGCGACGCCGGCTTCGCCCAGCAGCTGCACAACCAGTATCTGTCCGCGGTGTACAGCTATATCGAGCTGCTGCGCAAGGCCGAGGACTACAACGAGATCTGCGCCGTCTGTCGAATCGCCCTGGAGGTGGACAGCTTCGACGACCGGCTGCACATCGAGCTGATGAAGGCCATGATCAGCATGAACCGCACCAGCGATGCGCTGGTGCAGTACAAGCACGCCACGAACCTGACCTATCGCTACCTCGGCGCGGCCCCCAGCCCGGAGATGGCCGCCTTCTACGAGGAGATGAACCGGTCCCGCCAGTCGCTGAAGTTCAACCTGGAGGCCATCCGCCGGGAGTTGCACGACAGCAGCCTGGACCGCGGCGCGTTCGTATGCGACTATGAGATGTTCAAGGCCATCTACAACCTGGAGATGCGCAACCTGGAGCGCCTGGGCACCACCATGTTCCTGGGCATCATCATGATCGGCGATTCCGACGACAGCAGCCTGAGCAGCATGCGCCAGGACGCCATCATGAACAGCCTGATCGAGATCCTGCGGGACAACCTGCGCAAGGGCGACATCATCACCCATTTCAGCCCCAGCGTCATCGCGCTGCTGCTGCCCACCGTGAACTACAACACCGGCAACATGGTCATGGAGCGCATCCGCCAGCTGTTTTACAAGCGCTATCCCAACTCCAACATCCCCTTTCGTTTTAGACTGGGTATACTGGGGAAAGACGCCTTCAAGGTCACCAGCGAGAGCGGCGACGATGGCGAAGAGGACATGGAGGAATAAAAAGAAGTAAAAAGAGGCCTTCGCGGCGGACGTCGCGAAGGCCTTTTGCATTGTGTCGGTCGTCATTCCGCGAACAGCGGGGTGGACAGATAGCGGTCGCCGGTGTCGGGCAGCAGCGCCACGATAGTCTTGCCGGCGTTCTCCGGGCGCTTGGCCAGCTGCAGCGCGGCCCAGGCCGCCGCGCCGGAGGAGATGCCCACCAGCACGCCCTCGCGCCGGGCGATCTGCCGGCCGGCGGCAAAGGCGTCCTCGCTGGAGACGGTGATGATCTCATCGTACACGGCGGTGTCCAGCACCTTGGGCACGAAGCCCGCGCCGATGCCCTGGATCTTGTGGGGACCGGCCTTGCCCTGGGAGAGCACGGGGGAGTCGGAGGGCTCCACGGCCACGACCTGCACGCCGGGCTTCTTCGACTTCAGGTACTGGCCGACGCCGGTGACGGTGCCGCCGGTGCCCACGCCCGCCACGAAGATGTCCACCGCGCCGTCGGTGTCCTCGTAGATCTCCGGGCCGGTGGTCTCCAGGTGGGCCTTCGGGTTGGCGGGGTTGTCGAACTGGGCGGGGATGAAGCTGTTCTCGATCTGCCCGGCCAGCTCCTCGGCCTTGGCGATCGCGCCTTTCATGCCCTTCGCGCCTTCGGTGAGCACCAGCTCTGCGCCGTAGGCCTTCATCAGCTGCCGGCGCTCCACCGACATGGTCTCCGGCATGACGATGATGATCCGATAGCCCCGGGCCGCCGCCACCGACGCCAGGCCGATGCCCGTGTTGCCGGAGGTGGGTTCGATGATCGTCGCGCCGGGCTTCAGCCGTCCCGTCGCCTCCGCGTCGTCGATCATCGCCTTGGCCACGCGGTCCTTCACGCTGCCCGCCGGATTGAAGTACTCCAGCTTCACCAGCAGCTTCGCGGCCAGGCCCTCTGCCGCCTCGATGTTCTTCAGCTCCAACAGCGGCGTCCGACCGATCAGCTGGTCCGCGGAACTATAGATGTGTGCCATGTACAGCACTCCCTGTATAATGTATTTGGGTTTTGAGAGGGGCCCATACCCTCGAAAAGACTTGTTCGATTACCGCGAATATGCGATAATTGAGCCATTGGGCGGAGAGGCG
>ONHI01000119.1 GCA_900317565.1 uncultured Eubacteriales bacterium | reverse complement strand
TCCGCGCAAGCGGGCCGCCGGCAGCGCCGCGCAACGATCCGGAGGATCGGCGCGGGCTGGTCGCGCCTGCGCGTAGGCGCTACGGCGCGACTGCTTCATTAAGGATGGCGACGCGACGTTCCCCTAATGCCTATTGCCTATTGCCTAATGCCTTAGAAGAGGATAACGGATTAGCAGGAGGATACACAATGACGATCGAGAGGAGCGACAGCCAGCAGACCACCTGCAACGCCACGGCCGTGATCGACGGGCAGAAGCGCCAGGTGGCCGCGGCCACGTGCAGCATACGCCCCGGGCGGGGCATGAGCTTCAGCATCGACATCCCCGCGGACGTGGTGCTGGGCGAGGAGGACGCGAAGGCCATCGCCGAGATGTTCGGCAGCTACCTGACCGTCGAGATGGACAAGGCCGCGGGGCTGGGCATACCGATCAAGCAGTAAAGGAGGCGCGCCTATGGTGGATCTGGATTACATACGGCGCTTCGCAGGCGCGGATCCGGACGAGGACGGCGCGCTGCTGGAGAGCCTGCGGGACGCCGCGGTGGAATGGTATGAAAAGGCGGGCGTGCCCAGGACCACCGAAGGCGCGCTGTACGATTTTTGGGTGGCCAACCTGGCCGCCTGGATGTACGACAACCGGGGCAACGCGGACAGCCAGGCGCAGATCCCCGCCTTCATCGTGTCCAGCGTGCACCAGCTGAGGGGGTGACGGCATGAGCATCAAGGCGGGAGATCTGCGGCGCGTGGTGACGCTCCAGAGGCCCGTGAGCCGGGTCAACGAAAAGGGCCGGAGGATTGCGGACTGGGAGGATGTGGCCACGGTGAAGGCCGGGAAGGCCGACGTGAGCGGCCGGGAGTTCTACCAGGCCCAGGCCTTCCACGCGGAGGACGTGGTGACCTTCACGCTGCGGTCGCGCAGGGATGTGGAGGCCAGTTGGCGGCTGAAGCACCGGGAGGAGATCTACAACATACTGGAGGTCAACCACCTGGGGTATATGGGCGACTTCATGCGGCTGAAGTGCCGGAAGGTGACCGGGGAGGCGGTGAAATAATGGGGACCTTTAGCACCGGCGGCATCGCGGCGGAGCTGGCGAAGTTCGACGGCCTGGCCAATGGCACGGACAAGGCCTGCCAGAGGGCCGTGGAGGCCGGGGGCAAGGCGTTGGCGGACAGGCTGAGGGAAGCCGCGCCGGTGTATGCCGGCGCGCGCCGGGACATCAAGCCGGGGGCGCTGAAAAAGAGCGTGAAGGCCGGGAAGGTGGCCTACAATGCCGCCGACGGATACCACACCGAGGTGGGACCCGTGGGCAAGGACCACGGGGAGCCGCTGGCCAAGATCGGCAACATACTGGAGTATGGACGGTCGGACATGGACCCGCGGCCCTGGTTCAACAATACCGTGGCGCGGGCGGAGGCGGAGGTCACGCAGGCGATGCAGCGGGCGTTTGAGGAGGCGCAGGGCAATGGCTGATCTGATGACCACGGATGTGGTGCAGCAGCACTTCATGGCGGCGCTGGCGGACATGCCCGTGCCGGTGAGCCAGCCGCCGGGGGACGCCCAGGCCGAGACCTGGATCACGTTCAACGAGATCTCGGCGGACGGCATGACGGCATCCAACGATGTGCGGCGGCTGCGGCACCTGGTGCAGCTGCACGCATGGACCCACAGCGAGGACGACGAACACCGGGCGGCCTTTTTCATGGCGATCGAGCTGCTGAAGGCCGCGGGGGTGCGGGTGTTCGGCTGGGGGCCGGACGACTATGAGCAGGACACCGGGATCCACCATATCGCGTGTACCTGCGAATGGTGGCAGCGGTAAAGGAATGAGCCGCGGAGGCGGGGAGGACGACTCCCTCAGTCAGCCTGCGGCTGACAGCTCCCTCGGAGAGGGAGCCTTTGCTTCCGGGGAAGGCTTTGGGGAAACAGACAACAGGGAACAAGACGAGGAGGGAATGACAATGGCGGGAGAAAACAAAACCTATGCTGAGGGCTACTATTTCGGCATACTCGATATCTACTTCGCGCTGATGACGCAGGCGGACGCCCCGAAGACCAGGCCGACCTACGGCGATTACGAGGTGATGGGCAAGACCATCGAGGCGACGATCACGCCCAATTACAAGGAGGGCAAGGTGTACGCCAGCAACGTGGCGACGCGCAACGAGCGCCGCGTGGACAGCTACACCGTGAGCCTGAACCTGGACAAGATCCCCTACGCGGTGCGGGAGAAGCTGCTGGGCCGGTACAAGGATAAGAACGGCGTGCAGATCATCAAGGGCGACCAGATCGCGCCCTATGTGGCCATCGCCTTCGCGCTGACGCTGGACGACGGCAGCCAGGAGCTGTGGACGCTGTACAAGGGCAAGTTCGCGGAGCCCAGCCAGACCGGCCACACCGACACCGACGCCATGAACTACCAGCACCCGACGATCGAGGCCACGTTCATCCGCCGCGAGTGCGACAACAGCCTGGCGGCCATCGCGGCTACCGCGGACGAGAACGTGATGGAGAGCGCCGTGGCGAGCTGGTTCGAGACGGTGTACGAGGCGAAGACCGCATAACGGGAGGACGGCATGGAACAGATCAAAAACGAGACCATCATGGGGCGGGATATTTCCCGCCCCATCGATCACATCGAGCTGGACGGGGTGGAATACCCGCTGGCCTTTGACAACACCTGCATGCGCGTGGCGGAGGACGTCTATGAGCTGCAGTACGGCAGGGGCATGATGAACTTCGCGGACATCGTGCGGGAGCTGGGCGCGGGCAAGCTGGGCGCGATCATGGCGGTGCTCTACGGGGCGCTGCTGTCCGGGACGACGACTCCCTCCGGCGCTGCGCGCCACCTCCCTCAGGGAGGGAGGCAGGGGGAAGGCGTTATGACCTGGGGGGAGTTCTCGGACAAGTTCAGGCTGACCAGCATCCCCGGGGTGCAGGCGCTGATGATGAAGAACCTGCAGCAGGCGCTGCCGAAGACGGAGGGACAGAAGGGGGAAAACCCTCAGACGGCCAGGGAGTGAGCAGGGGCTTTCCCTGGCTTGAATTGTATACAGGCGCGCTGGAGTGCGGCATGGACCCGGCGACCTTCTGGGCGAGCAGCCCCAGGGCGGTGCACCTGGTGGTGCGGGCGGCGCGGAGGCGGTGGACACCTCATCCGCCCCTGACGGGGCACCTTCCCCTCAAGGGGAAGGCTTTTGGAAGGGAAGGCAACGGGCGACCGGGGAAGGGCGTGCGGCTGAGCCGACTGCCGCATCCGTGAGACAACGGGCCGAGGAGGCGGGGAGGACGACCTCTTCCGCCCCTTCGGGGCACCTTCCCCATAGCGCCGAGCGCAGCGAGGCTGAAGGCGCAAGCGCAGCGAAGCAAGACGCGCCTGAAACCCGCGCTTGCCGGAGGCAGTAGCGCGGGGCGTACAAGGGGGAGGCTTTGGAGACGAGGGAAAAGAAATGGAGCGGACGATCATGGAATGGGTGGTGAGGGCGGACATGTTTGCCGAGAGATCGATGACGACGGCGCTGGACATGTTCATGACCATCGGGCGATTCGCGATGGGCGTGATATTCGTCTTTGGGGCGCTGATGCTGATGAGCGTGGCAGGGCTGGCGGTATGGGCCAGGATAGACGATAAAAGGATGAGAAAGAGGGGACGGACATGGACAGGATGTGGAAGACGTTGACGGAGGCGGCGGCCGCGGTGGCGGGGATCGTGGCCGGATGGTACGGCGGATGGACGCCCGGCAGCCGGGTGCTGGTGATCCTGATGATCACCGATTACGTGCTGGGGTGCCTTTGCGCCCTGACGGGGCACAGCGCCAAGACGGAGAGCGGGCACTTCCTCAGCAAGGTGGCGTTTGTGGGGCTTTTGAAGAAGGGGATCATCATGGTGGTGATCCTGGTGGCCGCGCTGCTGGACCAGGTGCTGGGCGGGACCACGAACGGCCAGGCGATGACCATGTTCCGGTCGGCGGCGGAGTTCTTCTACATCGCCAGCGAGGGACTGAGCATCATCGAGAACGCCGGACTGATGGGCGTGCCGGTGCCCAAGGGCGTGCGCAAGGCCCTGGAGGCGCTGAGGGAAAAGAACGACGAAGGGAGAGACGACAATGGCGGAGAATGACATCATGAATGCCGGTGAGACCATGGAGCCGGTGGAGACGGTGAAGGAGACCGCTGCGGCGGGGACCTCTTCCGTCAGCGGCGATGCCGCTGCCACCTTCCCCAGAGGGGAAGGCAAGGAGACGGTGGAGACGGTGGAGGAGACCGCTGCGGCGGAGAAGGACACCTCATCCGCCCCTGTCGGGGCACCTGAACGCTTCGCTAGGCCTACGGCCGCCCCTAAAGGGGAAGGCTCTGGGGAGGGGACGACCGCTGTGGCGGGGACCTCATCCGCCCTTCGGGCACCTTCCCCAGAGGGGAAGGCTTTGATGGCGACGCTGGGCGCGACGGCGGCGGAGGGCCAGGAGAGCGACGAGGAATACGACGCCATCGACGTGGACGACCTGGACAAGGAGCGCGTGAAGCTGGGCCGGCAGGGCGAGAACGACACCCAGACGGTGGTGATCGACGCGAGCAAGTGGCTGGAGGCGCTGCCGGGCTGCACGCTGATGGTGGTGGCCAAGCGGCCCGGGGAGCGGGAGCTGTACCTGCCGGAGGTCACGGCGGCGAACGGCGTCGTCACCTGGCCGATCCTGGCCCAGGACACCGCCTGCGCCGGCGCGGGCCGCGCCGAGCTGCGGGCGATGAAGGGCGACGCGGTGAAGAAGAGCAAGCTGTTCCGGACGTGGATCGAGCCCTCGCTGGAGGGCGATGTGGACGGCACGCCGACGACCCCGCCCAACTGGGTCAAGGACATCATGGGCAGCGTGGAGGCGGCCGAGGCGGCCGCGGAGCGCGCGGAGGGCCTGGTCGACGAGGCCACGGCCTGCGCCATCAACGCGGTGCGGTTCGACGAGGCGCAGGAGCTGGGGGAGGAACAGAAGACCATCGGTCGCGGGAACATCGGTGCCGTGGCGATGAACCAAGGCACGGCGAACGCGGGGAAGGCGCTGGTGGTGGGCGGCGACGGCGTTGTGACCACTGGGGACGCGGGCATCCCGGAGGCGGTGAAGGTTTCGCTGCTGGAGCTGGTGCGGCATGTGGCCTACATCGACGATCAGGGGCAGGCGTATTACGACGCGCTGTATGCGGCGCTGTACGGCGGCAGCGGCGGTTATCCGAGGCTTCAAGCGGTCTACGCGCCCGGTACTCACGTGGTGTATACCGATGACGCGCTGGACACGCTGCGGGAATACCTGACGGTGAAACGGTACGAGAGCGCCCAGGACAGCGGCACGGTGGTGACGGACTACACGCTCTCCGGCACGCTGGTGGACGGATTGAACACGGTGCTGGTGCGGAAGGACGGACTGACGGCTGTGGTGCAGGTGGAAGCCATAGATTATTATAACCAGGCTCGGTGGAAGCTGAGTGAAAATATGCTGTCTGTTTTGCCCGGTGGGGCATTTAACAATGCGGCGGATGGTTGGGCCGATGGGACGGCGAGGATAGGAAACGATCAGTGGCGCAATAATTATCGGCGGGTTGTAGGTTCGCTGAAAGGAAAAACACCGTATATATATGTTTCAAGCAAAGAATCAGCAGGGATTTATCCAATCCCTATTCCGGATTGGGCCAATAGGGCAACTATTACGATCACCCCATCCGGACAGGCTCATAATACGCATATAGGGCGATATAATGACGGTTTGTACCCTGATGTATCAGCAACAGGATGGGTAAATTCCGGAGCGCCTTTTGATTTTCAACCGGCCGAAGGGCAGTTTCTGATTGTTGCGCTTAGGGCATCATCCACCGAATCAGCTGATGACGTGGAGTATACATCTGCTACGGAGCCAACCGAAGTAACTATAGACTTTGAGGAGGTATAGGCATGGCGGGTTTATTCAGCTACACCGGCGAAAAGCTGGGAATGACAGATAAGACGCTCAAAGAAGTGAACGCGCCAGCCGACGCCAATGCCGTAGGCGAAGCGTTTGGACGTATCGGGCGAAACTGCAAGATCATTGCCCACCGCGGCTACCATGTCAGTGCTGCCCAGAATACCATCGCTGCATTTGAAGCGGCGGCGGAGGCGGGCTTTACATGGATTGAGATCGACATCCGGCGAACTGCGGACGGGCGATATATCATGTCCCACGACAATGCGGTGACCATGTACAACAACGGCAGCGCCGTGTCGGTGAATATCGGCAATGCCAATTACAGCGCGATCAAGGGCTATACGTGGGACAAGGCCGGACAATACAAACTCTGTACGCTGCAAGCCGTGTTCAACGCTATGAAGCTCTATGACATGAAGATGATCTGCGACCTGAAGAGCGGGTCGAACGCTGAGGTCATGGAGGTTGCCGCCATGTGCGGGGCGGTGGACCGGGTGATGCTGACTTATTGGTCTGGCGACATCGACCTGATGAAAAAGTACGACGCCGTTCCCGTCAGGATATACCCGTCCAGTTTCGAGACGATCCTGACGCTTCAGGAGCAGACGGTAAACCCGCTGTACGCCGACATGAATGTGCAGGGAACCGACAACGTGCATATGCAGAACGCGCTCGCGGCGGGGATACCGATCATCTTTTCGGGCTGTACGCTGGACAACAAGGCCAAGTGGTGCGTGCTGGCCAGCGGGTGCATGGCTAACCTGAACCTGAATATCACGTATGAGCAGTTTGTCGAAGCGCTGGATGTCGATTATGACGTGGCGGCGACGATCACGCTCTCCGCCCAGAGCGTCAGTATAGCATCCGGGGCATCTGCCACGCTGACGGCAGCGTCCGATGTCAGCACGCCCGGCGGGTATGTGTACGGCTATACCCTCGATCCCCGCGTGGCGACGGTCATGCAGACACAGTTTGGCGCGTCCGCAGGGTTTACGGTCAATGGCGTCGCAGCAGGGAGCACGGTGCTCAGATTGTTCACCGGCAGCGGTGAGATCGTTGATATTCTCGTGACGGTGAGTTGAGGTTGAATCCTCGCCCCGGAGCGTGTATAATGATTGGGTGACATTATACACGGGGGCGAGGGTATGGAACAGAGACCGGCGCGGGGCGCCTTTGACCGGGAGGCTTCGGCGGCGCTGAAGGGGATCGCCATACTGATGATGGTGTTTCATCACTGCTTCAGGGTCGCAAAGCTGTACGATGGGTACGCGGTGTCCTTCTTTCCCTTCGGGAAGCAGCAGGTGATGAACGCGGCCTTTGCCTGCAAGATCTGCGTTTCGGTATTCGCGTTCATATCGGGCTACGGGCTGTTTCTGAGCTATCAGAATTATGCCGGAAAAGGCACGGCGACGCGCTGGTGTACGAAGCGGTATGTGAAGACCTTCTCGGGATACTGGTTCGTGTGGGTGCTGTCGGCGGTGATTTTGCAGATCGTGGACGGGCGGACAGGGCGCATACTGCTGCGGGACGGCGGCTATCGGGGCTTCCTGTACGGGCTGATCGACCTTAACGGGCTGGCGCGGCTGTTCGACACGCCGACGCTGGAGTTCAACTGGTGGTACATGAGCGCGGCCTTTGTGTTCATACTGGTGACGCCGCTGCTGTGGCGGGCCAGGGACGAGCTGGCGCTGGTGTTGGCGGGGTCGGTGGTGCTGCTGCGGGTGCTGAACGGCGGCAGCGGGAAGGACGTTTTCACCGGGACGTGTTCGGTGTACGCCTTCCTGTCGCCGTTCCTGCTGGGCGCGATATTCGCCCGGTACGAGCTGTTTGAACGATGGGCGGCCATCGGCAGCGGGAAGCGCTGGGCAAGGTGGTACAAGCTGATCGTGATGCTGTGGCTACTGATCGCGTGCTACAAACTGTATCACAACGTGCCGGTGGAGTATTTCTGGGAGCTGCGCTTCGGCGTGTTCCCGGTGGTGTTCGTGATGATCTGTGTGGAATACCTGCTGCCGGTGCGCTGGCTGCGGAAGGCGCTGGGGTTCCTGGGCAGGTATTCCATGAACATGTACATGGTGCATGAGTTCTTCCGGCCGTTCGCGTATGCCGGCGGGCATTTCGCGGTGGATACGGCGCTGCTGCTGGGCATATCGCTGGCCGTTTCGGTGGCGATCGAGGCGGTGAAGAAGGTTTTAAAGTATGATCAGTGGGTGAATAAGCTGGTTTAAGAGAAAGAGACTTGAGAGAGTCCGTGACGATGTCGCGGGCTTTTTTCGTGGAAGAAAGCCGAAGGAGGGATTGAGAGATGTTTACCGGAAGACAGCTGGCGAAATACTGCGAGGACGTATT
>ONHI01000118.1 GCA_900317565.1 uncultured Eubacteriales bacterium | reverse complement strand
CGCATCAGGTCGTAATACTTGAGCAGCATCTCCACCTTGGCGGGCGGAGAGGGCTCGTTGTCATGGGCGGCCAGCCAGTCCACACCGTCATGCAGCATCCGGCCCAGCTCCAGCACCGTGGTCATGGATTCCCGGCTGCCGGGCACCTGGCGCTCCATCTCGTCGATAAACGCCTGCACACCGGCGGGCATGGAGACGTTGAAGCCGTCCGGGTCGGTGGCCACCGAGGCAAAGGATTCATGGGCAGCGCACCATTCCACGTCCAGCTTGTATTGATCCTCCAGCAGCTTGCGCACCGCGCCGCGGGGACGGCCCTCCTTGCCGTCGCCCATCTGGCAGAGTTCGTGCAAGGTAGCCTCGAATTCATAGGCGCCGCGCCGGAAGCTGGTGGCGCAGCCGCCGGGCAGGTTGTGCTTCTCCAGCACAAGTACCTTTTTTCCCGCAGTTGCCAGATACGTCGCCGCAGACAGGCCACCATTGCCGGCGCCGACGACAATGACATCGTACTTTTGCATGCTTTTCCTCCTTTACAATGCTGTTTATTCTGGTACAACGATCTCCCGAACGGTAAACTCTTTCCCGCTCAGGACGGTTTTCTCAAAGCTTCCGCAGTTGGGGCAGAAGCCCTTGTGCTCCACCACATTGAAGATCTCGTCACAGTCCTCGCACTCGGCAAGGCCGGGGACGATGTTCACCGTGAGCTTCGCCTTCTCCAGGATGCTGCCCTTGACCACCGGGGGATAGAGCTCCTGTACATATTCCGGGATCACCAGAGACAGCTCCCCACAGTCTACGACCACCTCGTGAATCTCCTTGATCCCATTTTCCTCCGCGAAGGCGGTGACCGTCCGCAGGAGCTGGCGGACGATGCCGATTTCGTGCATCTCAGCCTCCGTATTTCCCGATATGCTTCTTGACGACGCCGACGCCGATCTTCGGGACGTTCTTCACGATCCGGCCCAGGGTATGGAAATACTCCTGGTTGTCCGCGTCGTAGACCTTTTCCAGGTGGATGGCGTCAAATTTGCACTTGGTGGTGCAGATACCGCAGCCGACGCACATGAAGGAATCCACCACGGCGGTGCCGCAGCCGAGACAGCGGGCGCACTCGGTCTTGACCTGTTCCTCGGTAAAGGTCTCGCGCAGGTCATTGAAGCTGGACTTCGCCGCCGCGCCGTCCGCCTTACCGGGTTTCTGCCGCGGCGCACTGTCAAAACCGCCAAGACTGATCTGCACCGACTCCTTTTCAAAGGCCCGGTAATCTCTATGGTCGCGGCCCAGGGTCAGGGTCTGGCCAGCGTGCACAAAACGGTGGATAGAGACCGCCGCCTCCTTACCTGCCGCGATGGCGTCGATGACAAACTGCGGTCCGGTGACCACGTCGCCGCCGGCGAACACGTCCGGCTCGCCGGTCTGGCAGGTCAGGCCATCCACCACCGCGCCGTTGCCGCGGCCGGTCTTGACGTTCGTATCCTTGATGAGGTTCCCCCACTGTATGCTCTGGCCCACAGCCATGAACACCGCCGAGCAGGGCACGGTGATCGTGTCGGCCTCGTCGTACCTCGGGCTGAACCGGTGCTGCGCGTCGAACACGGACACGCAGCGCTTGAGCACGATGCCCTTCACCCTGCCGTTCTCGGTCAGTATCTCCTTCGGGCCCCAGCCGCAGCCGATCTCTACGCCGTCCGCGCGGGCCTCGGCCACCTCCTCGTCGCTGGCGGGCATCTCCCTTTCGCCCTCCAGGCAGAACTGACTGACCTTCGTCGCGCCGCAGCGCACCGCCGTGCGGGACACGTCGATGGCCACGTTGCCGCCGCCGATCACCACCGCGTCGCCGTCGATGGGCCAGCGCTCGTCGATGGCCGTCTTTTTCAGGAATTCCACCGCGGTGTATACGCCCTCGGCGTCCTCGCCGGGCACGCCGGCCAGCCTGCCGCCCTGGCAGCCGATGGCGATGTAGAAGGCCCTGTAGCCCTGCCTGCGCAGCCCGGGGATGGTGACATTCTTCCCCACCTCCACGCCGCAGCGGATGTCCACGCCCATCTCGCGGATGATGTCGATCTCCGCCTGTACGACCTTCTTCTCCAGCTTGAAGGCGGGGATGCCGTAGGTCAGCATGCCGCCGGGGAGCTCGTTCTTTTCAAAGATCGTGGGCTTATAGCCCTTCTCCGCCAGGTAGAACGCGCAGGAGAGGCCCGCCGGGCCCGCGCCGATGATGGCCACCTTCTCGTCGAACTCGCCCACCACGCGGGGCACGACCTTCTCCGGGATATAGCGGGTGTCGGCGTTCAGGTCCTGCATGGCGATAAACTTCTTGACCTCGTCGATGGCCACGGCCTGGTCGATGGTGCCGCGGGTGCAGGCCGCCTCGCAGCGGCGGTTGCAGATGTGGCCGCAGATGGCGGGCAGCGGGTTGTTCTTCTTGATCAGCGCCAGCGCGTCGCCGTAGCGGCCCTGGGAGGCCAGCTTCAGATAGCCCTCCACGGCGATATGGGCCGGGCAGGCGGTCTTGCAGGAGGCGGTGCCGGTGTCATAGCAGTTCTTGCGGTTGTTGTCCCGGTAATCCCAGTCCCAGTCCTTCTCACTCCACCAGTGGTCGCCGGGCAGGTCGTGCTTGGGATAGGTCTGCGCTGTGCCGTCCTTTTTGCACAGCTTCTGGCCCAGCTTCACCGCGCCGGCGGGACAGTATTCCACGCAGCGCCCGCAGGCCACGCAGTTCTTCGGGTCCACGTGGGCCACGTAGGCGGAGCGGCTCATGTTGGGCGTGTTGAACAGCTGGGAGGTGCGCAGCGCGTAGCACACGTTCACGTTGCAGTTGCAGATGGCGAAGATCTTGTCCTCGCCGTCGATGTTGGTGATCTGGTGCACAAAGCCGTTCTTCTCGCCCTTTTCGAAGATGGCCAGCGCCTCCTCCCGGGTGATGTAGCGGCCGCCCTTGTTGGTCTCCACCACATAATCGGCCATGTCGCCCACGGCGATGCACCAGCCCTCCTCGTCGTCACCGCAGCCCTCGTCATAGGTCTTGCGGCTGCGGCGGCAGGAGCAGGGCGAGGCGGCGTACTTGCCGTCGTACTTGTCCAGCCAGTGGGAGATGTGCTCGATGGAGATGGACTTGTCCTCCATGCGGATGGCCTTCTCCACGGGGATGACGTGCATGCCGATGCCCGCGCCACCCGGCGGCACCATCTTGGTGACCTTCTCCAGTGGCAGGCGGGTCATGTAGTTGAAGAACATGCCCAGCTCCGGATGCTGGCGCATCAGGTCCGGGTTCATGTTGGAGAACTCGCCGCTGCCCGGCACGAACATGGGCACCAGGTACTGCTTCTCATGCTGCGGGTTTTCCCAGTTGTATTCCAGCACGCCCGCCCAGGACATGCGCTCCAGCTTCGGCTCCAGCTCCGCCTCGGGGATGCCGGTGATCTGCGCCATCTGCTTCAGCGTCTTCGGCTTGCGGATGCCGCCGAACTTGAGCGCGATCTCGGCCTCCTCGTCGGAGATCATCAGCGCCAGCGCCCAGTATTCCGGGTCGGTGCGCTCGATCTTCTTGATGCCCAGCTTCTGCGGGATGCGGTCGGTGATCATCTTGCCCAGCTTTGCGATGGGCTCGCGGAACGGGCCCTCCATCACCTCCGGCGGGTAAAAGCCCTCGGTGCGCTCGGTGATCTTCTTTTGCTCCATGTCTTATCCCCCTCATGCGTCGTAATGCTTCGGCGCCATCATGTCTCCCGTTTTAAACGCTCCGAGCGAGGCGCGCAGCCAGTCCAGCCAGCCGTCGAAGCCCTCGCCGGTCCTGGCCGACAGAAAGAACACGCTGCAATCCGGGTTGCGCTCCAGTATCCGCGCCTTCACCCGGTCGCAGTCGAAATCGTCGAACACGCCCAGCGTGTCGCACTTGTTCACCAGCACGGCCTGGCAGTTCTTGAACATCAGCGGGTACTTGAGCGGCTTGTCGTCCCCCTCCGGCACGGACAGCAGCATCACGTTGCGCCACGCGCCGGTGTCGAATTCCGCGGGGCACACCAGGTTGCCCACGTTCTCCAGCACCACCAGGTCGAAATCGGCGCTGCCCAGCGCGCGAAGCCCCTGACGGGTCATGTCCGCGTCCAGGTGGCACATGCCGCCGGTGTGGATCTGCACGGCCTTCGCCCCGGCGGCGGCGATCGCCGCGGCGTCCACCTCGCCGTCGATGTCCGCCTCCATCACGCCGATCTTCATCTCGCCCCTGAGCGCGGCGATGGTGCGCTTCAGCGTGGTGGTCTTGCCCGCCCCGGGCGAGGACATCAGGTTGACGAGGAACGTGCCCTCGTCCAGAAGCTGCGCCCGCAGCCGGTCCGCGTCCCGGTTGTTGTCGTCGAATATGCTGCGCTTGACCTCTATGATGCGATAATCGCCCATGTTCTTTCCCTTCCCAAACTGCGTGATGTGCTACGGCCTGATCAGCGTCTCCAGCGTGTCGAACAGCGCGTCCGGCTCCACCGGCTTGCTGAGATGGGCGTTGAGCCCGGCCTGGAGGCTGCGCTGCACGTCCTCGTCGAAGGCGTTGGCGGTCAGCGCGATGATCGGTATGGTCTTCGCGTCGGCGCGCCCGGAGGCGCGTATGGCGCGGCTGGCCTCCAGCCCGTCCATCACGGGCATGCGCATGTCCATCAGTATGGCATCGAAATGGCCCTCCGGCTGGGCGGTGTACTTCTCCACGGCGATCTTGCCGTTGACCGCCACCTCCGTCTCGATGCCGCGCATGCCCAGCACCATCACCATGATCTCCGCGTTGACGGCCACGTCCTCCGCCAGCAGCACCCGGCGTCCCTCCAGCTCGGCCCGGGCGGGCTTGCGGTTCGCGGCCTTCTTCTTGAAGGCCTCCCGGAACTCGTCCATCACGCTGCCCGCGAACAGCGGCTTGGGCACGAAGGTGTCCACCCCCGCGGCGCGGGCCTCGTCGGCCACGTCGTCCCAGTTGTAGGAGGTCAGTATGATGATGGGCGTGTCGTCGCCCACGGCTTCGCGGATGCGGCGGGTGGTCTCCACGCCGTCCATCCCCGGCATGCGCCAGTCCACCAGCAGCAGGTCGTAGGGCTCGCGGCGGGCGTGGCGCAGGCTGACCATGTCGACGCCCTCCTGGCCCGAGGACGCGCTCTCGCAGCTGATGCCCAGCTGGCCCAGCACCAGCCTGGCGTGCTCGCAGGCGACGGGATCGTCGTCGATCACCAGCACGCTCAGGGAATGGGGATTCAGGTCGCTCTCGTCAAACACGACGGCCTTGCGCTCGGACTGGCCCAGCGTGACCGTCACCGTGAAGGTGGTGCCCACGCCCTTCTCGCTCTGCACGGAGATGTTGCCGTTCATCATCTCCACCAGGCTCTTGGTGATGGGCATGCCCAGGCCGGTGGAGCCATACTTGTTCGTCGCGGAGGAATCCTCCTGGCTGAACACATCGAATATGTGGGGCAGGTATTCCTTGCTCATGCCGATGCCGGTGTCGCGCATGGTGAATTTCAGCGTCGCCATCTGGTCGAACCGGGGGCCCTCCTCGATGACGAAGCTGACGGTGCCGCCCTCGGGGGTGAACTTCACCGAGTTGCCGAGGATGTTGATGATGATCTGCTTGAGCTTCATGCCGTCGCCGATGTAGTAATCGTCGATCCGACCGACGGTGCTGCACTCGTAGCGCAGGCCCTTGTCCCGGCACTGGCCGGTGATGATGGTGTTGACCTGCTCCAGCTCCTTGGCGAAGGAGAATTCCTCCTCCTTCAGCGTCAGGCGACCGGATTCGATGCGGGACATGTCCAGTATGTCGTTGATGATGCTCAGCAGGTGCTGGGCCGACGCGCCGATCTTGGTCAGGTATTCCCGGGTCTTCTCCGGCACATCCGGTTCGTTCAGCGCGATGTTGTTCAGGCCGATGATGGCGTTCATCGGGGTGCGGATCTCATGGCTCATGTTGGACAGGAAGGCGGTCTTGGCCTTGCTGGCCTGCTTGGCCTCGGTCAGCGCCTCGCTGAGCGCGTGGCTGCGGGCCATGGATTTGCGCATCTCCGCGTCGATCACCGTGAAGCCCACGCCCACGGCGTGCACGATGTGGTCGTCCCGGTCGCTGGGATGGCGCACGCCGGCCATGCGCAGCATCTCATAGTATTCCGAGCCGCCGCGCCGCACCAGATAGCGATAGGCGATGATGTTTTCGGTGGCCAGGGCCGCGCGGATGTTGTCGGGCTCGATGAAGCTGAGGAAGCCCTCCCGGTACTCCCTGTCCACGTGCTCCTCGGCATAGGCCCGGAAGTGCTCGTAGTACGGAAAGTGCACGCCCATGGGGGTCTGGCTGGGATCGTGGGGATCCTCGCGATAGCACACCGCGTCGTTGGCGTCCAGGTCCACGTGGTACACGGCCCGGTAATCCGAGGCCATGGCCGTGATCATGCTGTCCTGCTCCCTGCGGCGCCGCTCCTGCTCCAGCAGGCGGTCCTGCACCTCGCGCCCGCGGCGCACCTCCTCGTCCACGTCCTTGAAGCCCATCATGACGCCGATGCCGCCCTCGGGCATGTACACCTTGCCGAAGTCGATGCGGTAGAAGCGCGGGCCGCTCTCCAGGGCGCGTATGAAGTTGACCGAGAACTGCTCCCGGTCGGCGAACTGCTCCATGATGTAGGGCAGCGAGATTTCCCGCTGCATGCGCTCCCGGTCCTCCGGGGCCACCATGGTGTCCACGTATTGGGTCTTCGTGTCGGTATAGCGGGCGTGGCTCAGGGCGTTCTGTATGGCCTCCCGGTGGGCCTCGTCCCCGTCCGAATGGAACAGGGAGCAGGCCTCGGTCTCCACGTCCTCGATCAGCCACACGGTGTTGTAGGCGTTGGTCAGCGTGTTGATGACCGCGCCGCGCATGGCGTAGCTCTTCTCCTGCCGGGCGCGCTTTTCGGTGATGTCCGAAATGAAGACATAGTAGACCGGGCCGTAGGCGTCGGTCTGCGTGTAGTGGCCGTAATCATCCACCCAGCGCACCGCGCCGTCCTTGCGGATGATGCGGTATTCCACGTAATCCATGGCGTCGTCGCTGGCGTCGATCTGCTCGACGATGGAGCCCGACACGGCCGCATAGTCCTCCGGGTGCAGCATGCCCTTGAAGGTATAGCCCGTCAGGCGCTTGAAATCCTCCAGATCGTCACAGCCGAAGATATCGAACACGGCCTGGTTGGCATATAGCATCTTCTCGGGCTGCTCCGCCTGGTAGATAAAAAACCCGCCGGGCATGTGCCTGCCGATCTCCTCGATCATGGGAATCGTATCGGAGTTGAGCTGCAGCTGCTTTCCAAACATCACGTCGGCCTCCTATCAAGCTGTGCGCGCACGCGCCGCGCGCCGCGGGCGGGTCCGGCGGCCCCGAAGGGCCTGCCCCGGTCCGCCCGCATGCATCATATCGTCCGCCTCGGCGGCGTCACCAGACCTGGGTCTCGCCCTGGCCCACGGTGAACGGACCGGGCAGGGTGTCCAGGCCGCGATGCGCGCCCAGGTAGTCCCGGTCGAAGGTGATGGCGGTGCCGTCGGGATTCTCGAAGCACTGCTCCGGCTCGAAGGCGCAGCCCAGGATATCGCTGGTGACGATGCCGTCCCGGAAGTCCTTCAGGAAGTCGTAGACGTTGGTCTTCAGCACGCACCTGCCGTCCTTCTCCTCCAGCTCCACGGTCACCTTGCCGTCCGCCTCGACGAAGCCGTGCTTCTCGTGCTTGCTGACGGACGCGCCGTTGAAGTAGGCGTTGCCGTCCACCCAGACGGGCAGGTGTCCGAAGTGATACTGCGCCAGCTGGCCCATGTTCGGCTCCTGGTCCATCATGAAGTGGGAGATCCACTCGTCGTAGGACGGGAAGATGTCGAAGGGCGCGGTGCCCGCGATCTGGTGGCTGGCGTCGGTGGGCGGCAGCTCGGGATCGGTGACGGGCCACTTCTGGACGATGATGTTGTTGTATATCCTGTCGTCGCCGTGCAGGATCGTCATGAAGCCCGCCACCTCGGTGCGGTGCCGGATGTGATAGGGCGTGTAGCGGGGCTCGCGCTGGCCGTTGACCACGCTGTCCACGCCGGAGTTGATCAGCCCGAACGCGCCGCACATCAGGTTGTGCACGCAGGCGATGCCCTCGCTGGGCATGATGACGCTGGCCTTGGACAGCATCACGTTGTTGTCGATCAGCGTCGGGCCGTGGCCCACCTCGATGAACACGTCGTTGTTGAACATCGCGCCCAGGGCGTGGCCGACGCCTTCGGGCTTGTGGTTGTCGTGCAGCAGGTTCTGGGTGATGCGCGC
>ONHI01000116.1 GCA_900317565.1 uncultured Eubacteriales bacterium | reverse complement strand
GAGATCGGCGTGCTGACGAAGATACTGCTGCCGCTGTTGAAGCCCGCGCTGTTCTCGGCGGCGCTGTTCCAGTTCATGTGGACCTACAACGACTACACCAACGTGCTGATCTACATCAACTCCGTCAAGAAGTACACGCTGTCCCTGGCGCTGCGGCTGTCGCTGGACTCGGAATCCGTGGTACAGTGGAACAAGGTGATGGCCATGTCCTTCCTGTCCATGGTGCCGCTGGGCATACTGTTCTTCGCGGCGCAGAAGTATTTCGTGGAGGGCATGATGACCGGCGCGATCAAGGGTTGACACCGGCATGAGAAACGGCCACCGGTTATCCGGTGGCCGCTTCTCATGCGCCGGGGCCGTCCAGCGGCATCCTGAACTTCACGCAGGTGCCCAGGCCCGGGTGGCTCAGCAGCCTGAGGCCGCTCTGCTCGCCGTAGTTCAGCACCAGGCGGCGGTTGACGTTGTTCAGGCCGATGCTGGTGCCGCCGTCGCCCCTGGAAAGATTGGCGCGAAGGGATTCCAGCTTCTCCCGGGGAATGCCAGCGCCGTCGTCGGTGCAGCTGACGGCCAGCCATCCGCCCCGCACGGCGATGCGCACGCGGATGTGCCCGGGTCGCAGGGTGGGCCTTATGCCGTGGGAGATGCTGTTCTCCACCAGGGGCTGGAGTAACAGCCGCTTGAAGGGCAGCGCCAGGCAGGCGTCGTCCACGTCGTAATCCATGAAGATGGTGTCGGGAAAGCGGAAGTTCTGGATCTCCACGTATTTCTGGACGTTCTCCAGCTCGTCCCGCACGGTCACCGGGGCATTCACCGACGCCAGCGAATAGCGCAGTATGTCCGACAGGTTCGCGATGATGTTGTTCAGCGGCGAATGGAAGCTGTTCGTCAGCTTGCACACCTCAAAATCCAGCGTTTGCAGCGTGTTCATCAGGAAGTGGGGGTTGATCTGCAATTGCAGCGCCGTCAGCTCCGCCACCTGCTTCTGGTACTTCTGCTCCGCCAGCTGCTTGTCCAGGAAGGTGGTGTTCATGAAGCTGCGGATGACGTTGTTGATGATGAGGTCGTATTCGTCGCTGATCTGGGTCGGATGCAGCGGCTCGGCGGTCAGGGTGCACTTTTCCGCCGCGTCGAACAGCCGGATCACCTCGTCGATCTGGCGGAAGTTCTGGCGCGTGGTCCACCAGGCCAGTATGAAGGTGAGCACCGCCACCAGCAGCACCATCAGCAGCGGCGCGGCGATGCCCGACCATACCTTTGCCCATACCACCGAGGCGGGCAGCAACAGCGAATAATCCAGCGACAGGTGGTCGTCGTGGGAGAAGGCGCGCAGGAACCGCCGGTTGACGATGCGCACGAAGCCCGGTTCGGCGCCGGGGTCCGGATCGCCGGCCGCGTCCCCGGAGGGATACGCGCCGATGCGCAGCAGCTCGGAGCCGTCGTCCGCGCAGATGCGCAGTGCGCTCTCGGGATAGGGGAGGTAGGCGGCGATGCTGTTTGAAAAGACGCTCTGTTCGATGTTGATGACGATGACGCCCCGGATGTAGGTCATGCGCTGGAATATGGTCAGCACGCTGTATTCCCGCTGGTAGGCGCTGGCGGGAATGACCCGGCGGACGACGACGTTGTCCGTTCCGGCGGGCAGGCCCTCGTATTGCGCCAGCCATGCCGCGTCGAAGTAATTGTCCAGCGGGCGCACGCCGTCGGAGGACGCCAGGAAGTTTTCGTAGCCGTCGATATACAGATAGATGCTGTGGATGGAGGGGTGGGAGCTGGCCGCGGATTGCAGGATGCTTTTCATGCTGTTGAGGAACACGTAATCCGAATAGCTGCTGCGCCCGCGCATCAGTATCTTGCGCAGCGACAGCGTCAGCTGGGGGTTGACCGTCATCATGTTCTGCTGGTAGCAGGTATCCTCATAGATGGCGTTGAAGCCCCTGCGGATGCTGTCCACCGCCTGGCCGGAATCCCGCTTCAGGCTGCGCAGCTGGGTCGTGGAATTGATGATGAACAGCGCCACCAGCAGCAGCAGCGACGGCGTCATCAGCAGTAGCGAATAGCGCTTCAGGCGCTTGAGGAAGAAGCGGCGCATCATGGCTGGTCACCCGCGTCCTCGGCGTGCAGCAGCAGGGGCTTGCCCGCGCGAAGCTCCTGGGGTGTGATGCCGTAGTAGTCCTTGAAGTTGCGCGTCAGGTTCTTGGGGTTCTGATAGCCCACCGCCTCCGCGATCCAATACAGCTTGTTCTTCGGATTGCGGATCAGCGCCAGGGATTTTTGCATGCGCACCCGGGTCAGCCAGTCGGAGAAGTTCATCCCGGCGGCCTGCTTGAAGGCGGTGCTCAGATAGGCCACGGAGTAATGGGCGAGGGCGGCGGCCTCTTCCAGCGAAGCCGTCCGGTAGTTCTTTTCGATGTATCGCTTCACGAACGCCTCCAGGTCGAAGGCGGGGCGCTCGTCGGGCTGTACCGACGCCTCGGGCGGACGCCGATCCGCCTCCAGCGCGGCCTTCAGGCGCTTCATGCAGCCGCTGATCGCGTCGTAGCTCATGGGCTTCACCAGATAGTCCACGACGTGGTTGATGATCGCGGAGCGGGCGTACTCGAAGTCCTGGTAGGCGCTAAAGAACACCACGGCGATGCGCTGGTCCCGCAGCTGCCGCGACAGCTCGATGCCGTTCATCACGGGCATTTCAATGTCGGTCATCACCACGTCCACCCCGGGATGCTCGTTGACAAAGGCCAGCGCGTCCCGGCCGTTGGTGAATGACCCGGCCACGTGAAAGCCCAGGCTCTCCCATGGAAAAAGGTGGACCAGCCCCTCGCAGATGCGGGGCTCGTCGTCCACAATTACGATCTGGTACATGGTGCGCTCCTTTCGGCGGGGGAAACGTCGATAATACCATTATAACAGAATCTATCCAAAAAGGAAATAGCCGGACCGGGCCCGGAGCGCCCATCCCACGCCGTCTTTCGCGCGAAATGCGCTTGCTGAATCGGAGGTGATATGGTAAACTGGTGCTGCCCGGGCGGACGCCGGGCGACGCGAAAGGACGGTATGACCATGCTCTATCCGGAAAACCGATCCCCGCGGCTGGACGCCGGACTGTTCCGCCGCCCCGCCGCCAGCCTGCGCGGCGTGCCCTTCTGGTCGTGGAACTGCCGGGTGACGCGCGCGCTGATCGACGCGCAGCTGGACGCCTTCGCGGCCATGGGCTTCGGCGGCGTGGACATCCATCCCCGCATCGGCCTGGACGTCGAATACCTGGGCGACGAATTCATGGATCTGATACGATACGCCGTGGCAGGCTGCAAGGCGCGGGGGCTGTACTGCTGGCTGTACGACGACGACCGGTTTCCCTCCGGCGCGGCGGGCGGCCTGGTGACCCGGGATGTTCGCCACTGCCAGCGCTTCCTGCTGCTGACCGAGACGCCCGGGGTGGACTGCCTGCCGGACAGGGCCCGGTTTGAGGCGGCGCTGGAGGCCGGGGAGCGCCCCGCGGGCTACCTCGCCGCGCGATACGCGCTGACGCTGGAGAACGGCGGGCTGGTTCGCCATCGCAGGCTGGAGGAAGGCGAGGCGGCGCGGCCCGGCGAGCGCCTGCGCTATGGCTGCGTCATGCTGCTGGAGCCGGAGGAATGGTTCCAGGGGCGCAGCTATGTGGACGTGATGGACCCGGGGGCGATACGCGCCTTTATCGACATCACCCACGAGGCGTACTTTCGCAATGTCGGCGCTGACTTCGGCGGCGTCGTGCCCGCCATATTCACCGACGAGCCCCGCATGGAGACCCGCACGAAGCGCCCCAAGGCGCTGGCCGACGGGGACTCCCATGGGGATGTGATACTGCCCTGGTCGGAGCCGCTGCGGGCGCGCATGATCCGCGAGCGGGGCGTCGATCCGCTGGACATCGCGCCGGAGCTGGCCTGGGAGTGGGCGGACGGAAGGCCCAGCGCCGCCCGGGCACAGTTCCGGGACGCCGCCTGCGAGCAGTTCGTCGCCGCCTATATGGACCAGATCGCGGGCTGGTGCCGGGCCCACGGCATACTCATGACCGGGCACGTGCTCAGCGAGGATACGCTGTACGCCCAGGCGGCGTCGCTGGGGGAGGCCATGCGCTGCTACCGCAGCATGGACATCCCCGGCGTGGACGTGCTGTGCGACGACCGGGCCTTCCTGGCGGTGAAGCAGGCGGCCAGCGTCGCCCACCAGCTGGGGCGGGAGGGCGTTGCCAGCGAGCTCTACGGCGTGACGCTGTGGAACGCGGACTTCAAGACCTTCAAGCTGCAGGGCGACTGGCAGGCGGCGCTGGGCGTGACCGCGCGGGTGCCCCACCTGGCATGGATGAGCATGGAGGGCGAGGCCAAGCGGGACTGGCCCGGCTCCATATTCACCCAGCAGCCCTGGTGGCGGGAGTATGCCGCGATCGAGGATTACTTCGCCCGGCTGAACGCGGCGCTGACCCGGGGCAGGCCGATGATCGACGTGGCGGTGATCCACCCGGTGGAGACGATGTGGCTGCACCTGGGCACGAATGCCGGCACGAAGGCGACGCGGCAGGAACTGGACGCGCGGTTTGACGCTCTAGTGAACGGGCTGCTGCTGCGCCAGGTGGACTTCGACCTGATCTCGGAATCGATGCTGCCGGGGCTGGATCCCCGGTGCGACGCAGCGGGACTGCACGTGGGCCGGATGACCTATCGCACGGTCATCGTGCCGGACATGCAGACCATTCGCGCCACCACGCTGGACGTGCTGGAGCGCTTCAGGGCACAGGGGGGGCGCATACTGTTCGCGGGGAGCATCCCCGGGCTGGTGGACGTCGCGCCGTCCGACAGGGCCCGGAGGCTGGCGGAGCGGTGCGCGGTCACGGGCGGAATGGAGGCGCTGTACGGGGCGATGAGGGATGCGCTGTCCCTGCATGTCCGCCGCGCGGACGGCGGTTGCGCGGACAACCTGCTGGTCCAGCGCCGCCGGGACGGGGAATGCGAATGGCTGTTCCTGGCCCAGGCGTTTCCCCGGCGGGAGCGGCCCTATTCCGCGGAGGATTACGCGATCTCCATCAGGGGCAGGTATGCCGCGGAGGCCTGGGACGCGCTGACGGGGGAGATCCGCCCCGTCCCCGTCCGGTACGCAGACCGGGGGACGGTCATCCCCTGGCGGGCCTTCGCCGAGGACAGCCTGCTGCTGCGCCTGATGCCGGGGGAGGCGGAGATCCCCGTCTCCCCGGAGGTGAAATGGCGGCCGTGCGCCACGCTGCTGCGGCCCGAATCGGTGTGCTTCTCCGAGCCGAACATGCTGCTGCTCGACTACGCCGCGGCCCGCGTGGACGGCGGCGAATGGCTGGAGAAGCGGGAGATCCTCCGGCTGGACAACGCCATCCGCGCGCTTCTGGGCTACAGGCCCCGCTGCGGCTCCATGCGGCAGCCCTGGGCGACAGAAGCGGGGGAGGCCCGCGGCGTCACGCTGCGCTATGAATTCCTGTCGGAGGCGGCGATGGACGCGGAGCTGGCGCTGGAGCACCCCGAGGCCTGCACGATCCAGTTGAACGGCGGCGTCGTGGAGAAGGAATGCCGGGGCCATTATGTGGATCAGGCCATACGACGGATCGCGCTGCGCGGCATCGTCGGGGGCGTGAACACGCTGGAGGTCCGGCTGGCGTTCGATCAGAAGACGAACCTGGAGCCCATGTACCTGCTGGGCGACTTTTGCGTGGAGCCGCGCCTGGCGGGGGACAGCGTGCTGCTGCCGCGTGTCCGGGCGCACGGCCTCGGCGACCTCGCGCGTCAGGGCATGCCCTTCTGGTCCGGCACAGCGACGTACCGCTTCGCGCTGGACATCGGGCGGGCGGGGATCTATGCCGTGCAGGTGCCGCGCTTCGCGGCGGCGGTGCTGAAGCTGCGGCTGGACGGCGCGGACAGGGGCCTGATCGCCTGGGCGCCCCACCGGCTGGAGCTGGGCCGGCTGGAGCCCGGCGCTCACGTGCTGGAGATCGACGCCTTCGTCGGGCGGCACAACGGCTTCGGCGCGCTGCACAACGCCAACGACGCCTTCCGCTGGTACGGCCCGGACGCCTGGCGCACCGAGGGGGACGAGTGGACGGACGACTATCAGCTGCTGCCCGCGGGGCTGCTGTCGGGCGTGGAATTATGGATACAGGAGTGAATTCTATGAGTGGATTTGTGCTCTCCCGGGCGACGCGCATCGAATCGGAGCTGCGGACCAAGCCCGTGGCCTCGGCCATCGACATCCTGAAACGGGATATGCGCGAGGCGCTGACCGATGAAGGCGAGGCGAACGTCATTCGCGTGGTGCGGGGCGACCTTTCGGACGAGGAGGCCTACCGGGTCGGGGTCGGCGCGGACGCGATCACGCTGACCTGCGGCGGCGACCTGGGCGCGGTGTACGGGCTGCTGTCCATCAGCGAGCGCTGCCTGGATATCGCGCCGATGGACTGGTGGATGGGCCGCTGCCCGACGAAAAAGGCCGCCGTGGTGGTGAACGGCGGCTGGGAGAGCGCGCCCCGCGCCGTGCGCTGGCGGGGCTGGTTCGTGAACGACGAGATACTCTTCACCGGCTGGCACATCGAGGAGAGCGAGCGGGAGGCGACCTGGCGGCGGGTGTTCGAGACGCTGCTGCGCTGCGGCGGCAACATGGTCATCCCCGGCACGGACCGCCAGTTCGACGGCGAGCTGCTGTGTCGGACGGCACTGGACATGGGCCTGTGGCTGACCCAGCACCACGCCGAGCTGCTGGGCGCGCGGATGTTCGCCCGGGCCTACCCGGACCTGCAGGCCTCCTACCGGCTGCACCCTGCGGAGTTCGAGGCGCTCTGGCGCGAGAGCGCGCGGCGCTGGGCGGGGGAGAAGGTGGTCTGGACGGTGGGCTTCCGCGGGCAGGGCGACCTGGCCTTCTGGCACAGCGATCCGGCCTTCGACACCGACGAAAAGCGCGGCACGTTCATCAGCCGGGTGATCCGGCGGCAGATGGAGATCGTGCGGGAGTACGCGCCCGACGCCCACTTCTGCACCAACCTCTACGGCGAGATGATGGCGCTGTACCGGCAGGGCTATCTGCAGGTGCCGGAGGAGGTCGTCAAGGTCTGGGGCGACAACGGCTTCGGCAGGATGGTCTCCCGCCGCCAGGGCCGGGACAATCCCCGCACCGACGCCATGCCCGCGCCGGACGAGCCGGGCAGGAACGGCGTCTACTATCACGTCAGCTTCTACGATCTGCAGGCCGCGAACCACATCACGATGCTCCAGGTGCCGCCGGGACTGGTGACCCGTGAATTGCAGACGCTGCTGGCCCGGGGCGCGGACGAATACTGGATCATCAACGTGGGCGGCATCAGGCCCCACGCCTTCTTCATCGATCTGGTGAGCCGGATCTGGCGGGACGGCGAGGCCTCCGCGCGGGGGGCTGCCGAGGCCTTTGCCGCGCGCTGGTTCGGCACGCCGGAGGCGGCGCGGCTGCTGCTGGACTATTCCGGCGCGGCGGTCAGCTACGGCCCCAACGCGGACGATGCTGCCGGGGACCAGTTCTATCACTTCGCGCTGCGCGCGCTGGCCCACGCGGCCATCTCCGGGCAGGACGGGCCCGCCCCTTCGCTGCTGTGGGTGGCGGACGAACCGGACCTTGCGGGGCAGGCGCGCCGCCTGATGGAGATCGTGAAGCCGGGGATCGACCGCTGGCGGCGCTACGTCCACGCCTGCCGGACCGCGGCGCTGGACATGGACGGGGAGCGCGCGCGGCGGCTGTCGGACAGCCTCATCTGCATGGCGGAGCTCCACCGGCGCGGCTGCGAGAGCCTGTACGACTTCGGCATGGCCGTGCTGCATATGAGGGGTGAGAATTGGCTCCAGGCGTACCTCTGGACGGACGCGGCGCTGGCGGCGAACCGGGCCGCGCTGGAGGCCATGGAGGCCGCCTGCCACGGGCGCTTTGCCCACTATTACGACAACGACTGCTTCGTGGGCGTGCGGCTGACGGGACAGGTGCTGGCGCGCGTGCGGGGCTGGCTTCGGCTGAGGGGCGACGGAGAGATGCAATATGACTGGGAGAAGCGATATCTGATCCCCGCGGAGCGCCGTCCGCTGTCCCAGACGCACCGCACGGCGCAGCTGAGCGACGACGCGCTGTGCCAGCGCCTGCGCGGGGAGATCGAATTGGAGGAAATATGTGTGCGAGAATGAGATCGTGGTGCTGTAAATCGACGATGTGAAGGCGTGCAGCTCGCGCATCGCCCATTCCACGGACGGCGCGGGGAGGCACGGTTGCGTGCCTCCCCGTTGTGTTGGTATCAAGAAGAGAACCGGGTTGGCGCGGCTGCCTGGCAAAAGCCGCAATTTCGCGTCAATTTTGGACAAGTATTCCCACATTGGTCCTTGAATACCCGGAGTGGCTATGATATTATAAACGGGTAAACGATCATGTTGAACCGGAGGAGAAGGCGGTTGAAAAACAGGAGCTATCCCTATTACGACATCCCCGAGATCGCCAGCATCGCCGACATGCTGGAGACGGCCGCCCGGGAGAGGCCGGACTTCGTGGCCTTCCGCTACCGCGCGGGCCGGGAGGGCGTCGCGGAGAAGACCTGCCGGGAGGTGCTGGAGGACGTCCGCAGGGCCGCCTGCTGGATCGGGCGGACCTACGGACGGGGCAGGCACATCGCCGTCATCGGCGAGAATTCCTATGAGTGGCTGCTGGCGTTCTTCGGCGCGCTGGGCTCGGGCAACGTGGCCGTGCCCATCGACAAGGAGCTGCCCGCGGGCGAGATCGCCGATATGATCCGGGAGGCGGACGCGGACGTCGCCCTGGTGTCCTCCACCTACCAGGACCTCACCGAGGGCGTCGAGGGCCTCATCCACATCTCCGAGCTCTCC
>ONHI01000169.1 GCA_900317565.1 uncultured Eubacteriales bacterium | reverse complement strand
CGGCCAGGAGACCGCCGACCCGGCCACCGACGCCCGCGCCGTGCCGATCTATGCCAGCACTTCCTTCGTGTTCCACAACAGCCAGCACGCCGCCGATCGCTTCGGCCTGCGGGACGCCGGGAACATCTACGGCCGCCTGACCAACCCCACCAACGACATCTTCGAGCGGCGCATCGCGGCCCTGGAGAACGGCTCCGCGGCGCTGGCGGTGGCCTCCGGCGCTGCGGCCATCAGCTACACCTTCCAGGCGCTGGCCCGCTCCGGCGAGCACATCGTGGCCTCCAAGACCATCTACGGCGGCACCTACAACCTGCTGGCCCACACGCTGCCCCTGACCACCGGCATCACCACCACCTTCGTGGACCCGGACGTGGAGGGCAGCTTCGAGGCGGCCATCACCGACAACACCAAGGCCATCTTCGTGGAGACCCTGGGCAACCCCAACAGCAACCTGGTGGACATCGAGGCCATCGCGAAGATCGCCCACGCCCGCGGCATCCCGCTGGTGGTGGACAGCACCTTCGCCACGCCCTTCCTGGTGCGGCCGCTGGACTGGGGCGCGGACATCGTGGTGCACAGCGCCACGAAGTTCATCGGCGGCCACGGTACGGCCATCGGCGGCGTGATCGTGGAGGCGGGCCGGTTCGACTGGAAGGCTTCCGGCAAGTATCCCTGGATCGCCGAGGCCAATCCCAGCTACCACGGCGTGTCCTTCGCGGACGCGGTGGGCCCGGCGGCCTTCGTCACCTACATCCGCGCCATCCTGCTGCGCGATACCGGCGCGACGCTCTCGCCCTTCCACGCCTTCATCTTCCTCCAGGGCCTGGAGACGCTGAGCCTGCGGGTGGAGCGGCACACTGAGAACGCGCTGAAGATCGTGGAGTACCTGAACAGCCATCCCCAGGTGGAGGCGGTGCACCATCCCTCCATCCCTGGCGAGCCCAGCCACGGCCTGTACGGCAAGTACCTGCCAAACGGCGGCGGCAGCATCTTCACCTTCGAGGTGAAGGGAGACGCCGGGACCGCGAAGGCCTTCATCGACCACCTGCCCATCTTCAGCCTGCTGGCCAACGTGGCCGACGTGAAGAGCCTGGTGATCCACCCCGCCAGCACCACCCACAGCCAGCTGACCGAGGTGGAGCTGCTGGAGCAGGGCATCAAGCCCAACACCATCCGCCTGTCCATCGGCATCGAGAAGGCCGAGGACCTGATCGCCGCCCTGGACGCGGCCTTCGAGGCGGTGAAGTAGGGGAGTACAGTATGAAGGGAGCCTGCGCAATGGCGCAGGCTCCCTTTTCGCCCGAGGGTCTCATTCCCGCGGCGCTTCGCTGATGGCCAGGACGGCCACGGCGGCGGCGACGGTGCCGGTGAGGGGGTTCTCGGCGACGCGCCGCATGAAGGAATGGACGACGGCGCCGCTGGGCAGGGTCTCGTCGAACACGGCGCGGCCGCCCTCGTCGCAGCACTTGTGCAGCTGGTCCACGAAGGCGCGGCCGGGGCCGATGGGGGTATCCTCGAAGGCGCTGCCCAGCTCGGAAAGGCTGAGCCCGAAGACGCGCTGCAGGAAGTCCCGGTAGGCCTGGTTGCTGCGGGTGAAGCGGGCGCGGTCGGCCTGCACCTCGATGATGGCCATGGGGACGGTGCTGAAATAGTGCTGGAGGCTGTCCTCGTCCTCCTTGGCCAGGGCGGCCAGGTCGAACAGGTTGATGCGGCCGATGGCGTTGAAGTAGTCGGATTCCTCCGGGTTTTCAAAGCCGATCTGCGTGCCCGTCTCATACCGCTTGAACACCTCGTCCAGCGGCAGAGGTTTGGTGTAATAGAAGCCCTGGAGCTTGGTGCAGCCGATCTCCCGCAGGAACTCCACCTGGTCCGCCCGCTCCACGCCCTCGCAGACGGTGTCCAGGCCCAGGCCGATGGCCATCTTCATCAGCTCCGCCAGGATGATCTTGCTCTTTTCCTCGTGGCCAAACTGCTGCATGAAGCGCATGTCGAACTTGATCAGATCCACCTGCAGGCTCTGCAGCACGTCCAGGGAGGAATAGCCGCTGCCGAAGTCGTCCATCCACACGGGGAAGCCCAGGCCGCGGAAGCGCTCCACCTGGGACTGTATGAAGTCGAAGTCGCTGCCCACGATGCTCTCGGTGATCTCGATGGTGATCAACCGGCGGGGGAGCCCGGAGGCGTCCACCCGGGCGCGGATCTCCTCCACGATGTCGCAGGCGTCAAAGTCCGCCCGGGAGAGGTTGATGGACTGGGGCACCAGGAAAAGGCCCTTCGCCTGCTGGAGCTTCAGCTTGTCGAGCACCTGCTCCACCATGAACAGGTCCAGCCGGTAGATCAGCTTGGTGTCCTCCAGGATCGGGATGAAGTCCGCCGGGGAGAGGAAGCCGCGCTCCGGGTCGATCCACCGGGCCAGGGCCTCCTCGTCGCACACCCGCCCGTTGGCGGCGCGGACGATGGGCTGGTAGTAGACCTGGATCCAGCCCTCGGCCAGGGCGCGGTCCAGGTGGCCGATGATATACTGCTGCTTCTCAGCCATGGCCAGCATGGCGTTGTCGTAATACTTGTAGGAGGATTTGTAGGTGGTGTGGATGGCGTCGCAGGCGATCTTCGCCAGGTCGCAGGCGGTGCTGATGTCCACGTTCTGGGGGTTGTCCAGGTAGATGCCCGCCAGGATGGAGAGGCTTTCCTCGCCGTACTGGGCCTGCCAGTCCTCAAACAGCTTGTTCAGCTTGTCCTCCAGGCCCGCCTCCTCGGCGATCACGGCGAAGTGGTCCTGGCCGAAGCGGCTGCAGTTCTCCTCGCCGAAGGCGGCGGTGAGCAGCCTGGCCAGGGACCGGAGCAGCTTGTCGCCCCCGGAGAAGCCGTGACTCTTGTTGTAGAATTTCATGCCGCTGAGGTTCAGGTACAGGCAGGCGAGGCGGCTGCCGTTTTCCACGGCGCGGGCCTTGTGCCTGTCGGTCAGCTCGAAGAAATAGGACATGCCGGGCAGGCCGGTCAGGAGGTCGTAGTAGTTGCCGTTGAGGATGCTCTCCTGGAGCCGGGCCTCCAGCTTGTCCCGATACTCCTCCTTCTCATTTTCCAGCACGAAGGTGTGCAGCAGACAGGTGCCCAGCATGCAGCCGATGGCGTACAGCGGCAGCAGCGGGTAGAGGGCCTGGGCGGTGATGAAGCCCATCATGGCCAGGCTGAACAGGGCGATGGTGCGGTGGCGCAGGCGCATGGTGCCCTCGCTGCGCATCGCCACGGCCAGGGCATAGGCCGCCGTCATCAGGAACATGATGATCTGGATCGCCAGGGTGATGTAGCGGGCCGCCCCCGCCTGATAGTTGCCGCCCTCGAAGGAATACAGCACGGGCAGGAAGAAGTTGGCGATGACGACGATGATCTCATAGGCGAACAGCAGCCACCCCACGGTGAGCAGCAGCCGCCCGAACAGGTTTTTGTCCTTCAGGTATTCCACCACATAGCGGGTCCACAGCAGTACGGACAGGGCCATGGAGGCAAAATAGAGGGCGGTGTCCACGCTGGCCAGGGCGATCAGCCCGTTGTCGTAGAACGAGCCCCAGAGGATATCGGTGGTGTAGTAGATGGTGATGGAGAGCAAAAAGGCACGATAGGAGTGATGAGCCGGGACGACCTCCTTGTCGGAGCTCTTCCGGAGCACATCGTAATTGATGATCAGATGGATGAGCAGGGCCAGAAACCCCGCGCTGGAATAGAGCATGGTTCTCCCTCGATTTGATGCCTTTTCCCTATTTTAGCACGAGTTTACCAAGTCGTAAAGATGTATTTTACAAATCCCGGCCAAAAACTTCCCACTGTCTGAGAGAGGGGAAGGCAGAGGGGTCGTCGCTCTTGACGAGGCGGATGAGCCTCAGCCACCGGGCGGTGTGGCCGGAGAGGTCGACGAACTGGCGCTCGCCGGTCTTTTCCAGCGGAAAAGCGATCACTTCTCCGTCGGACAGCTCCACCTCGCCCCGCACCCAGTAGGCGTCGTGGGGGAAGTCCGCCCGCAGGGTCAGCGCCATGCGGTCCAATTCCACCTCCCGGCCCAAGTCCAGATTGCACCAGGCGTCGGTGCGCGCGCCGACGCCCCAGCTCTCGAAGGGCCACTCGCCGTGGAAGGTGTTGTGGCGCAGGCCGTCGATCACGTTCCGGGCGGCGAAGACGCTCTCGTTGCGGGTCTCCACATTGGCGGTGCAGTGGGGGAAGAAGTCCGTGTCGCCCCGCAGGTCCGCGGGGTTGCGGCTCAGGCAGCGGAGCGCGGCGACCTCCTCCGGGGCCATGGCCCGGGCGGTGGCGATGTGCCGGGGCTCGGTGAACGCGCCGGGGCGGTAGGCCAGCCTATGCTCGCCCGCGGGCACGCGCCAGGTCATGCGGCCCTCCGGCAGGTAGACCTCGCCGGGAAGCACGGAGATGTCCGGCTGCACCCACAGGTGCCTTTCGTCGGCGGTGATTTCGAGGCGGTCGCCTTCGGCGTAATCCCGGTCGAAGCAGAGCAGCGCCTCTTTCTCGTGGCAGACCCGGGCGAGGATCGCGCCGGAAGCGTCTTTCGCGGTAATCGTGATCATCGTGATGCCTCCCTGGAATACCACAGCGTTGCGTCGCGGCCCGACAGCCTGAGCAGGGCCTCAATGAGGAAAAAGTCGCCGTAGACGATGTTGGTGTGCACGCCCGCCGCGTCGTCGTGATAGCTGGCGGTGCAGTGGGTCAGC
>ONHI01000239.1 GCA_900317565.1 uncultured Eubacteriales bacterium | reverse complement strand
ATGGAAAATGACCTCCTTTTGTTCGGTTCAGTATTGCACTTCAAGCGGGCCCCGCTTCGATCCGCCTACCAGATGAACGGTATGACCTTCCAGCGAACCCGCGTTCTGTACTCGGCGTACCCCGCCAGCCCCTCGACCAGCACCTGTTCCTCGTTGCGGATGCGCCGGGCGATGATCGGTATGTAGGCCAGCATGATGACGAACGATATCGCGGAACCCAGCACCAGCGGCATGGACAGGAACAGCAGCAGCGTGCTCATGTACATGGGATGCCGCACGACGCCGTACAGGCCCGTGTCGACCACCCGCTGATTCTCCTGCACCTCCACGGTCCTGGAGAGCCAGGCGTTTTCCTGCAGCACCCTGGCATACAGCAGATACCCCAGCAGGAAGATCCCCGCCGCGATCCACGACACCGCCTCCGGAAGGACGATCCACCGGAAGCGGCGGTTCAACCCCGCGGCGACAAAGGCGGCCAGGAACATGATCCCGCTGAGCAGTATAACCTGTCTCTGTTCGCCCTGCTCCTCGCTGGCGTTCAGCCGCTTCCTGAGCAGGTCGGGCGATCTATGCAGCATGACCAGGCCGGCAATGAACATGGGAATAAACAGTATGGCCATCAAGAGCCACGCCTGCGACCAGTTAAGCGTACCGGCCGGCAGGAACAGCAGCAGTCCCAGCAGCAGAACGCCCGCCAGGAATTTCGCCATGGCCCTTCCAAGCAGCTTCCCGTCCATCGCAATCGCTCCCTTCGCCCGCCGACCCGATAAATCTCATACTCTATCATTATAACACAGCCCCGAGTTCCTGTCACTCGCATTTTTACCATTTCGTGAGGACGATTCCAGTCGCTTTTGTCTGAACCGAACGCCAGTGGCCGGGCCTCCGCGTTTTACCCCGTCTTCACATCCAATTCAAGAGAACGGTTAGTCATATTTATAAAGCATGTGCTATAATGCATGCGATTATTCTTGAGCGTACCGTTTGAAAGAGGGAATCAACTTGAACCGGGATCTGACCGTCGGAAAGCCGTCCTCCGTGCTCTGGCGCTTCTGCCTGCCACTGTTCGGCAGCATCATTTTCCAGCAGCTGTACAACATCGCAGACAGCTTTGTCGCCGGAAAATTCATCGGCGAAGAGGCGCTTGCCGCCGTGGGCAACAGCTATGAGATCACGCTGATATTCATCGCCTTTGCCTTCGGGTGCAACATCGCCTGTTCGGTGGTGACGGCCCGATGCTTCGGTGCAAGGGATTACGCGGGCGTTCGCGCCACCATCTCCACGACGATGATCTCAACCGGCGTATTGTGCCTGCTGCTGATGGCGCTGGGCTTTGCCTTCAACCGCCAGATGCTCGCGGCGATCCACACGCCGGACAACATCATGGCCCAGTCCCGGCTGTACCTTGTGATCTACATCGGCAGTCTGCCCGCCGTATTTTACTACAACGTCGCCACCGGCATATTCTCCGCCCTGGGTGACTCCAGGACGCCCTTTCTGTTCCTGGCCGCCTCCTCCACCGCCAACATACTGGTGGATATATTCTTCGTCACCGCGCTGGGCATGGGCGTGGAGGGCGTCGCCTGGGCGACATTTTTGTGCCAGAGCGTCAGCATGGCGCTGGCGGTAGCGACCGTTTTCAAGCGTCTGAAATCCCTCCCGGCTGACAGCGCCGCGCCGCGCTTCTCGATGCCGATCTTCCGGCAGCTTGTGGTCATCGCCGTGCCCAGCATACTCCAGCAGAGCTCCATCTCCGTGGGTAACATCATCATACAGGGCATCATCAACGGCTTCGGCTCCGGCGTCATCGCGGGCTACTCCGCCGCCATCAAGCTGAACAACATGGTCATCACCTCGCTGACCACGCTGGGCAACGGCATCTCCAGCTACACGGCCCAGAATCTGGGTGCAAAGCAGCCCGCACGGGTGCGCGCGGGCTTTTGGGCGGGTATTCGGATGGTCTGGCTGCTGTGCGTGCCGCTGACGGCGCTGTACTGCGCCGCCGGGCCGATCCTGGTGGGCGTGTTCCTGAAATCCGCAAAGGGTCTGGCACTGGAATCCGGCGTATCCTTCCTGAGGATCGTCGCACCGTTCTACTGCGTCGTGGCGGCTAAGCTGGTGTCCGACGGCGTGCTGCGGGGCTCCGGCCTGATGAAGCAGTTCATGGTCGCTACGTTCACCGACCTGGGCCTGCGCATCGTCTTCGCGTTCATACTCTCCCCCGGAATGGGGTATCGGGGCATATGGTCGGCGTGGCCCGTAGGCTGGATCGTCGGCGCGGCGCTGTCCATCG
>ONHI01000115.1 GCA_900317565.1 uncultured Eubacteriales bacterium | reverse complement strand
GTACCGCAGATGCTGACGACGTGGCAATCCGTTCCCATTTTGTGGCTTGCTATCGACGTACCCCCTGCCGAATCCCTCCCATGTCATTGCGAGGAGGCCCTACGGGCCGACGTGGCAATCCGGTCCTCCCCCATTCAAAGGAGCATCCCATGCAATACTACGTCTACATCCTCTCAAACGCCACGAAAACCGTCATATACACCGGCGTCACGAACGATCTCGTCCGCCGGGTATGGCAGCACAGGGAGCATATCGATCCGGACAGCTTCACGGCACGGTTTGATGTGAACCGATTGGTATTCTACGAGGTATACGAAGACGTACAGGCAGCCATCGCCCGCGAAAAACAGATAAAAAGCTGGAACAGGAAACGGAAAAATGCGCTTGTCAATGGCATGAATCCGAAATGGGTGGATCTATATCCTTCGTTGCTGGGATAGTGGGGCAACAGAGGGGAACGGATTGCCACGTCGGCCCTGGCGGGCCTCCTCGCAATGACTACGGACGTTCCAACTTCCTGCATGTCATTGCGAGACGGCCGCGCCTGTGGCGCGGCCGTCGTGGCAATCCGTTTCCTATAAAAATGTGTTACAGCTTCTTCACCATGAAGATCAGCTTCCGGTAGCTGCCGTCCTTCAGCTTCACGGCGTCGGGATGCTCGGCCACGCGGACGAAGCCCACCTTTTCGTAGAGCCCGCAGGCGCGCTCGTTGCCCTCGATGAAGTCCAGCTCCAGCTGCTCCACGCCCCGCTCCCGGGCGACCTCGGTCAGCGCATTCAGCATGGCCGTGCCGATGCCCAGCCCCCAGAATTTGCGGTACAGGGCGATGGCGACGCCGGCCTTGTGGCGGAACTTCATCTGCCCGTTGAATTGCAGGTTGCAGTTCCCAGCCAGCTCGCCCTCCACGAAGCAGCACAGCATCAGGCTGTTGGGGTTGTCCGCAAAGCCCTGTAACAGCTCGCGCTCCTTTTCGACCGTCCAGTAGCACTCCTCGGGATAGCGCAGCACGAACTCCGTCTCGGCGGCGGTGTCGGTCAGATAGCGCACCATCGCCTCCGCGTCCTCGGCGGTCGGCACCCGCAGCACGGCCTGCCGCCCATCCTTGAGGGTGAAAGATTTTGAATCGTACAGCATGATATCGCCTCTTTGGGGTGATGGTGGGTGATGGGTCTGGGCGGCGGAAGGGGCAATTACGGGAACCGGATTGCCACGTCGCTTCGCTCCTCGCAATGACATTCAACGTATAGCATCGATCATTGTCATTGCGAGGCGGGCGCCGCATCGGCGCCCCTACGCGGTGAAAAGACGACGTCCGATTCTGTCTCCCGAATGTCATTGCGAGGAGGCCGCGCCGCAGGCGTTGCCGACGTGGCAATCCGTTCCTCCAGCCAACCGGCTGTTCCCTGTTTACAGTTTGTTGCGCTGTATCTTCCCGCTGATGGTCTTGGGCAGCTCGTCGCGGAACACGACGATGCGGGGATACTTGTACGGCGCGGTGCGCTTCTTGACGTAGTTCTGGATCTCCTTCTTCAGCTCCTCGGTACCCACGGCGCCCTTGGTCAGCACGATGGACGCCTTGACCACCTGGCCGCGGATCTCGTCCGGGGCGGCGGACACGCCGCACTCCAGCACGTAGGGCAGCTCCATGATGACGCTCTCGATCTCGAACGGCCCGATGCGGTAGCCGGAGGACTTGATGACGTCGTCGGTGCGGCTGACATACCAGAAATAGCCGTCCTCATCCCGCCAGGCCATGTCCCGGGTGTGATACATGCCGTCGTGCCACACCGCGTCGGTGGCCTCCTGGTTGCCGTAGTACCCGGCGAACAGGCCGCAGGGGATCTCCTTGTCCGTGCGGATGACGATCTCGCCCGGCTCGCCGACCTTCACCGGGTTGCCGTTCGGGTCCACCAGGTCCACGTCGAACATCGGGCTGGGCTTGCCCATGGAGCCGACCTTCGGCGTGGTGCCCGCGAAGTTGCCCAGCACCAGCGTGGTCTCGGTCTGGCCGAAGGCCTCCATGATGGACAGGCCGGTGGTCTTCTTGAACAGGTTGAACACCTCGGGGTTCAGGGCCTCGCCGGCGGTGCAGGCGCAGCGGATGCTGCTCAGGTCGTACTTGGAGATGTCCTCGCGGATCAGGAAGCGGTACATCGTGGGCGGCGCGCAGAAGGTGGTGATGTTATACTTGGCGAACATCGGCAGTATGTCATGGGCGTTGAAGCGGTCGAAGTCGTAGGTGAACACCGCGCCCTCGTTCATCCATTGCCCGTACAGCTTGCCCCACAGCGCCTTGCCCCAGCCGGTGTCGGAGATGGTCAGGTGCAGGCCGTCCGGCTCCACGCAGTGCCAGTAGTGGGCCGTGATGAAATGGCCCAGGGGATACATGTGATTGTGCATGGCCAGCTTCGGATAGCCGGTGGTGCCGGAGGAGAAGAACATGACCATCGGGTCGGTGCCCCTGGGGGCGTCCTTGGTGCGGGGGAAGGTGGAGCGATAGCTCAGGTATTCCTCGTCAAAGTCGTGCCAGCCCTCCCGCTTGCCGCCGCAGAGTATGCGCTTTTCCACATAGGGACAGGTCTCGAAGGCCTCCTCGGCGTGGGACGCGGCGTCGCCCTCGGCGGTCATGCAGATGGCGCTGACGCCGGCGGTCTCGAAGCGGTACTCGTAATCCTTCTTCAGCAGCTGGTCCGTGGCGGGGATGGCCACCGCGCCCAGCTTGTGCAGCGCCATCATCACCACCCAGAACTGCCAGTTGCGCCGCAGCACCAGCATCACGCGGTCGCCCTTCTTTATGCCCAGCGCCTTGAAATAGTTCGCGGCGCGGCTGGACTTGCGGCTGATGTCCTCGAAGGTGAAGCGGGTCTCCTCCATGTTCCGGTTGACGTGCAGCATCGCCAGCTTGTCGGGGCTGCGCTTGGCCAGCCCGTCCACGATGTCGAAGGCGAAGTTGAAGCTCTCCCGGTTGGGGAACGCGATGTGCAGCAGATGGCCGTGGCCGTCCTCGTCCAGGTCCACGAAGTCGTCGTAGATCATGTGCTGCTTGGGCAGCCGCACGGGCATGACCGCCTCGACGATCTTGTCCTCCTCGGTCTCCTCGCCGGGCAGTACCACCGCCACGAAGGTGCAGTCCCTGCCGCCGGTGGCGATCTCGCCGTGGGGGGTGGAGGAGTCGTAGTAGATGCTGTCGCCCTCCTTGAGGTGCTCCACATGGTCGCCGATGCGCACCAGCAGCTCGCCGGAGAGGATCAGGTCGAATTCCTGGCCGGAGTGGGAGTGGGTGTGGATGGGCTGGTTTTGCAGATCCTCGGAATAGCTGTAGGTGACCCAGAAGGGCTCGGCGATCTTGCCGCTGAACAGCGGGGCCAGGTTGCTGATCTCGATGCCCTCCTCGCGGGCGGTGATGGTGGCCTCGCCCTTGCGGGTGACGGTGTAGGAGCGCAGGTTCGCGCTGCGGCCCTCGATCAGGTCGGTAATGTCCACGCCGAATATCCGGGCGCAGTTATGTATAAAGGTAAAGGGCAGGTCGGCCTTGCCGGCCTCGTAATCCATGTAGGTCTCCACGTCCAGCTTGGTCTGCTCGGCCATGTACACCACGCTGTAGCCCGCGATCTCGCGCAGGGCCTTTATGCGGGTGCCCACCTCATACAGCATGCCGGTCGTTTCAGTCGCGTTCATTGGTCTGTTTCCTCCTTCGATTCTGTGGCCCTTGGGTGAATGGGGATGCATTGCCGCGTCCGGCGAACCTCGAATCCTTCGCCGGGAGTGCCTCGCTGTCAAAAAAATAAACCCGTCTCGTGCCATGCGGACATTCCGCATTCCTTGAGACGAGCTGTATTCAACCCGCGGTACCACTCAAATTGCACATCGCTGTGCCACTTCAGGCTCCATCAAGCCCTAAGCCTTTACGCAGCTTTCACGGGAAGCGTCTACTCCGCGCCGCAGGGGGCGTTTCGGGCTTCCGGCTCGGAAGGGATGGGCGCTTGAGCGCTCCAAGTCCGGTCTCGCAGCATCTGACCGGCTCTCTGGGCATGGAATTCACTCCGCCGTCTTCGTCATCGCCTTTGGATGATATTCGATTGCGTGTATTCTATCACCGTCGCGGCCGGTTGTCAAAGGGTTGCGAGGTTAAATTTAAATTATGTTCGGATGCTCCGGGGAGAAATGCGACCGTCTGGAGAAAAATGTTCGCCTTTTTATGTGATTTTCAACTTGACAACCGGCCAGCGACCTGCTAGATTTATATTTATGCAAGCAGGGGAGGCGGGGCCATGGCGGATTTCAGCGCATGCGCCTGGCAGAGCGGGGCTACGGGCCCTACCGCAAGCTGGCGCTGATCGACCTGGATATCACCAATCCCTATTTCCGCTCCCGGGAGCGCAAGGCGCTGCTGGAGCAGAAGGGCGTGAAGGTCTACGGCAACGCCTACGAGCATGAGATCACGGCGGAGTTGCCCGCCCTGGGCGCGGACATCCGCGCGCCGCTGGAGGATCGAGACTGCCGGGTGATCGTGGACGTGGGCGGCAACGACACCGGGGCGCTGGTGCTGAACCAGTTCCTGAAGTACCTGGGCCCGGAGGACGCGCTGTTTTTGATCGTGGTCAACGCCAACCGCCCCGAGACCCGGGACCTGGAAGGGGCGACGGCCCACCTGGAGGCCATCGAGCGCAAGACCGGGCGCAGGATCGACGGCGTCATCAACAACTGCCACCTGCTGCGCGAGACCGACGCCGAATGCGTCGCCAAGGGCCACCGGCTGTGCGAGGCGCTCTGCGCGAGCGCGGGCCGCTTCCTGTGGTGCGACTGCTATCCCGAGGGCATCGTGCCCGAGGCGCAGCTTGCGGGTCAATATGAATACCTGATGCCGCTGGGCATGTACATGCGGCCCAGCTGGATCGATAGGTGATACAAGGGAGGCTATAGAATGGCAAACAAGAGGTTCAAGGTCGTCTTCGACCGGGAGCGCTGCAAGGGCTGCGAGCTGTGCCGCAGCTTCTGCCCGAAGCAGATCATCGAGATGGACACCCAGGTGAACGCCAAGGGCTACTGTCCCGCGAAGATCACCGAGCAGGAGCAGTGCATCGGCTGCCAGAGCTGCGCGACGGTATGTCCCGACTGCGCGATCGAGATCTATCAGCTGGAGGAGGGGGAAGCATGAGCGAGAAGGTATTGATGAAGGGCAACGAGGCCTTCGCCGAGGCCGTCATCCGCGGCGGCGTGCGCTTCTATTTCGGCTATCCCATCACGCCCCAGAGCGAGATTCCCGAGTTCATGAGCCGGGAGCTGCCCAAGCGGGGCGGCAAGTTCCTCCAGGCGGAGAGCGAGCTGGGCGCCATCAACATGGCCTACGGCTGCGGCGCGGCCGGCGGCAACGGCTTCATCTCCTCGTCCTCGCCGGGCATCGCCCTGATGCAGGAGGGCATGAGCTTCCTGTGCGGCGCGGAGGTGCCCGTGACGCTGCTGAACGTCTCCCGCGGCGGCCCCGGCATCGGCTCCATACAGCCCGGCCAGGCGGACTACAACCAGGTCACCCGCGGCGGCGGCAACGGCGATTACAAGATCCCCGTGTTCGCGCCCGCGTCCATCCAGGAGGCCGTGGACATCCTCTACGAATGCCCCGAGATATCGGATAAATACCGCAACCCGGTGATGGTGCTGGCCGACGGCCTGATGGGCCAGATGATGGAGCCCGTGGTGCTGCCCGAGCCGAAGCACGCCTACACCAGCGAGGAGATCTCCACCGCCAAGCCCTGGGCCATCTCCGGCAGCGCGAAGGGCGAGCGCAGCGTGGTCAAGAGCCTGCGCCTGCAGCCCGAGGTGCTGGAGCAGCACGTGGAGCACCTGTTTGAAAAGTATGCCGCCATGGAGAAGGAGCTGGAGCGCGTGGAGTGTGAGGGCCTGGAGGACGCCGAGGTGGTGTTCGTGGCCTTCGGCACCATGGCGCGCCTGGCCCGGGAGGCCATCGAGCTGCTGGGCGAGCAGGGCGTCAAGGCGGGCCTGATCCGGCCCATCAGCCTGTGGCCCTATCCCTATTCGGCGTTTGACAGGCTGTCGGACAAGACCAAGGCGGTCGTGTCCGTGGAGCTCAGCATGGGCCAGATGATGCAGGACATCCAGCTGGGCGTGAAGGGCCGCGTGCCCGTGAAGCTGATTCACCGCGTGGGCGGCATGCTGCCGACCTCGCTGGAGGTCGTCGAAAAGACGAAGAAGATACTGGAGGAAGTGCGATGAAACCTGTATTTACCGTTACAAAAGGCATGCTGCCCGTCAGCACCAGCTATTGTCCCGGCTGCACCCACGGCGTCGCACACCGCATCATCATGGAGACGCTGGACGAGATGGGCCTGCTGGGCCAGACGCTCGGCGTCGCGCCCATCGGCTGCAGCGTCGTGGCGCACCAGTTCATGAACGTGGATATGTGCGAGGCCGCCCACGGCCGCGCCCCGGCGGTGGCCTCCGGCATCCGCCGCGTCCACCCGGACAAGGTGGTCTTCACCTATCAGGGCGACGGCGACCTGGCCTCCATCGGCATGGGCGAGATCGTCCACGCCGCGGCCCGCGGGGAGCGCTTCTCCACGTTCTTCATCAACAACGGCATCTACGGCATGACCGGCGGCCAGATGGCCCCCACCACGCTGATCGGCCAGCGCTCCACCACCTCCGTGGACGGGCGCACCCGGGAGCAGGCGGGCATGCCGCTGAAGATCTGCGAGCTGCTGGCCACGCTGGACGGCCCGGCCTACATCGAGCGCGTGGCGCTGGATTCCCCGGCCCATATCCGCGCGGCGAAGAAGGCCGTGCGCAAGGCCTTTGAATACCAGCTGGCGGGGAAGGGCTTCACCTTCGTGGAGCTGCTCTCCACCTGCCCGACCAACTGGGGCCTGACCCCGCCCGAGGCCATGAAGCGGCTGCGGGACGAGGTGATGGCCTATTATCCCCTGGGCGTCTACCGGGACGTTGAAAAGGAGGCGGAGTGACATGGCGACCAACAAGCTGTTCTTTGCCGGCTCCGGCGGACAGGGCGTGCTGACCATGGGCCAGATGGTGACCTATGCGGCCATGTACGCCGACATGAACGCCACCTGGCTGCCCTCCTACGGCCCCGAGATGCGCGGCGGCACCGCCAACTGCACCGTGGTCGTCAGCCCGGACAAGCCCGTCAGCTGCCCGCTGATCTACGAGGCGGACAACGTGGTGGTCATGAACCTGCCCAGCCTGACCAAGTTCGAATCGCTGGTCAAGCCCGGTGGCAACCTGTTCGTCAACAGCAGCCTGATCGAGCAGAAGGCCACACGGGACGACATCAACGTGTACTATGTGCCCGCCAACGACATCGCCATGCAGCTGGGCAACGCCCGCACGGCCAACACCGTCATGCTCGGCGCGCTGGTGGAGGTCAGCAAGGTGGTGCCCGTGGAGATGATCTACAAGATCATGGAGAAGACCTTCTCCGGCCGCAAGGCCCACCTGCTGGACATCAACAAGCAGGCGTTCCATGAGTGGGCCCGTAGGCAATAGGCATTAGGCATTAGGCATTAGGCAATAGGCAATAGGCATTAGGCATTAGGCAATAGGGAAGAGGGACTGTCGACGCAAGGAATTGCGTTGACAGCCCTTTTTGTATGTGATAATATAAACTCAGTTAATCATGACAAAGGAGCGATGGACATGGTGCATTTTGTGGGCGCGGGCAGCGGCGCGCCGGACCTGATCACGGTGCGCGGCGCGCGGCTGCTGTCGGAGGCGGACGTGATCGTGTACGCGGGCTCGCTGGTGAACCCGGCGCTGCTGGACTACGCGAAGCCGGGCTGCGAGATCCACGACAGCGCGAGGCTGACGCTGGAGCAGGTGATCGACATCGTCCGGGCCGCGGAGGCGGCGGGCAAGGTGACCGTGCGGCTGCACACCGGCGATTCCAGCATCTACGGCGCGGTGCGGGAGCAGTTCGACCTGCTGGACGCCCTGGGCATCGAATACGACGTGTGCCCCGGCGTCAGCGCCTTCTGCGGCGCGGCGGCGGCGCTGAAGGCCGAATACACGCTGCCGGAGGTCAGCCAGTCGGTGATCATCACCCGGGCGGCGGGCCGCACGCCGGTGCCGGAGCGGGAGAGCCTGCGTTCCTTCGCCCAGCACAGGGCCACGATGGTGCTGTTCCTCAGCACGTCGCTGGCGGACGACGTCCAGCGGGAGCTGATCGAGGGCGGCTATCCCCCGGAGACCCCGGCGGCCATCGTGTTCAAGGCCACCTGGCCGGAGCAGGCGATCTACCGCTGCACGGTGGGCACGCTGGCGGACACGGTGCGCGGGAACGGCCTGACCAAGACCTCGCTGATCGTGATCGGCGACTTCCTGGGCCGTGACTACGAGCGCTCCAAGCTGTACGACCCGGGCTTCACCACCGAATTCAGGCAGGCCGAGCGATGAACGCGGTGCTCTTCGCCTTTACCGAAAGGGGCATCGAAACCGCGCGGCGCATCGGGGATTGCCTCGCGGGCGAGGGCTGCGCGTGGGAGCTGCGCGTTCCCGCCAGGCTGGCTTCCGAAGCCTGCTCTGCCTACGACGGCCCGCTGCCGGAATTCACCGGCACGGTGTTCGACCGGGACGCGCTGATATTCGTCGGGGCCTGCGGCATCGCGGTGCGGGCCATTGCGCCCCACGTGGCCAGCAAGCTCAGCGACCCGGCGGTGCTGTGCGTGGACGAGAAGGCGGGCTTTGTGATCCCGCTGCTCTCCGGCCACATCGGCGGCGCGAACCGGCTGGCCCACCGGCTGGCCGGGCTGCTGGGCGCGACGGCTGTGATCACCACCGCCACGGACGTGAACGGCAGGTTTTCCGTGGACGTCTGGGCGGCGGCGCGGGACATGACCATCTCCGACATGGCGCTGGCGAAGCGCATCTCCGCGGAGATACTGACCCGGGACATTCCCATCTGCGCGGACAGGCCCCTGCCGGAGGCGCTGCCCGACGGGCTGGTCCCCGGTGATTCGGGGGCGCTGGGCATCTGCGTGTCGGTGCGGGATATCCGTCCCTTCGCCCACACGCTGTGGCTCGTGCCCCGGCGGCTGTGGGTGGGCATCGGCTGCCGCAGGGGCATTCCGGAGGCGAACATCGCCGCGGCGGTGGAGCAGGTTTTCAAGCAATACAACCTCTGCCCGGAGGCGGTGCGCGGCGCGGCCTCCATCGACGTGAAGTCGGACGAGGCGGGGCTGCTGGCCTACTGCCGGGATAAGGGCTGGCCCCTGCGCTTCTACAGCGCGGATGAACTGGAGCGGGTGCGGGGCAGCGCGTCCGGCTCCGAATTTGTGAAAAAGACGGTGGGCGTGGACAACGTCTGCGAGCGCTCGGCGCTGGCCGGGGGTGGCAGGCTGATCGCGCCGAAGACGGCCCTGAACGGCGTGACCGTGGCCGTCGCCGAGATGGAATGGGGGATTGAATTTGGCTAGGATTCGCGTGGTGGGCATCGGCCCCGGCGATTATCGGGAGATGACGGTGCGCGCGGTGGACGCACTGAACGCCTGCGACGTGATCGTGGGCTATCACGTGTATGTGGATCTGGTGAAGGAGCACTTCCCGGACAAGGAGTTCCACACCACGCCCATGCGGCGGGAGGTGGACCGCTGCAAGCTGGCGCTGGAGCTGGCCCGGGAGGGCCGGGACGTGGCGATGATCTGCAGCGGCGACGCCGGGATCTACGGCATGGCGGGCCTGATCTACGAGCTGCTGGGCGACGAGGGCGACATCGAGGTGGAGGTCGTCGGCGGGCTGACCGCGGCCTGCTCCGGCGCGGCTCGGCTGGGCGCGCCGCTGACCCACGATTTCGCCGTCATCAGCCTCAGCGACCTGCTGACGCCCTGGGAGACGATTGAAAGGCGGCTGGAGTGCGCCGCCATGGGCGATTTCGCCGTGGCGCTGTACAACCCCAGCAGCGTGAAGCGCAGGGACTACCTGCAAAGGGCCTGCGACATACTGCTGCGCCACGCGAAGCCGGAGACGGTCTGCGGCGCGGTGCGCAACATCGGCCGGGAGGGGGAGGCCGTGGAGGTCATGCCCCTGGCCGAGCTGCGGGATTACGAGGCGGACATGTTCACCACCGTGTTCGTGGGCAATTCCCACACCCGGGTGATCGACGGGCACATGGTGACGCCCAGGGGGTATCGGGATGTCTGATCTGTGCATCTTCGCGGGCACGACCGAGGGCCGCAGGCTGGCGGAGCTGCTGGCGGGCCAGCCGGTGCGGGTGCTGGCCTGCGTGGCGACGGAATACGGCGAGACGCTGATCCCCCGGGGCGACAACATCGAGGTCTCCGCGGGCCGCCTGGACCGGGAACAGATGGAGGCGCTGTTCACACAGCGCCGCTTCGACGCCGTGATCGACGCCACCCATCCCTTCGCCACCCGGGTGTCCGAGAACCTGGCCGCCGCCTGCGCCGCCACCGAGACCCACTACCTGCGCCTGAACCGGGACGCCGAGGCCGAGGACGCCGAGGCGGTGTACGTGGACTCCATACAGGGCGCGGCGGACTTCCTGGCGGAGCATCCCGGCAACGCGCTGCTGGCCACCGGCAGCAAGGAGCTCGCACCCTATGCCGGGGTGGAGGGCTACCGGGAGCGCTTCTATGCGCGGGTGCTGCCGATGGAGGCGTCGCTGGCGGCCTGCGCCGCGGCGGGCTTCGCCCCGGCGCACATCATCGCCATGCAGGGCCCCTTCTCGGTGGACATGAACGTCGCCACGCTGAAGGCGGTGAACGCGGCCTGGCTGGTCACCAAGGATTCCGGGGACAGCGGCGGCTTCCGGGACAAGCTGGAGGCGGCGCGGCTGGCGGGGGCCAGGTGCGTGGTCATCGGCCGGCCCGCCCAGCGGGAGGGCATGCGCTATGCCCAGGTGGCGGCGTGGCTGCGGGAGCGCTACGGGCTTTCGGACGCGCGGGACATCGACATCATCGGCATCGGCATGGGCGACGCCGGGACGCTGACCCTCGAGGCGGACGCGGCGCTGCGCGCCTGCGACTGCCGCATCGGCGCGGCGCGGATGCTGGAGGCCACGGCCCGCTACGGCAAGGCGAGCTATGCGGAGATCGCCCCGGCGAAGATCGCCGCGGCCATCGCCGGACACCCGGAGCACCGGCGCGTCGCCGTGGTGATGTCCGGGGATTCCGGCTTTTTCAGCGGCACGAAGAAGCTGTTGCCGCTGCTGGAGGGGCACCGGGTGCGGGTCATCCCCGGCCTGAGCAGCATGCAGGTGCTGTGCGCCCGGCTGCACACCAGCTGGGACGACGCGACGGCGCTTTCGCTGCACGGGCGCGCGGGCTCCGTGGTGCCGGAGCTGCTGCGCCGGGGCAAGGTGTTCTGCCTGACGGACGGCGCGGACGCGCTGCGCCGGGTGTGCGCGGACCTGATCGACGCCGACATGGGGGACGCCGTCGTGGCCGTGGGCCAGCGGCTGTCCTACCCGGACGAGGCGATCCTCCGGGGCACGGCGGCGGAGCTGGCCGACCGGGATTGCGCGCCGCTGAGCGCCATGCTGATCGAGCGCCCCGCCATCCCCGCGCCGCTGCCCGTGGGCCTGCCCGACGAGGCCTTCCTCCGGGATTTGGGGGAGAACGGCAGGGCGGTGCCCATGACCAAGAGCGAGGTCCGTGCGGTCTCCGTGTCGAAGCTGCGGCTCACAGAAGACGCCGTGGTCTGGGACGTGGGCGCGGGCACCGGCTCGGTGTCCGTGGAGGCGGCGCTGCTGTGCCCGAGGGGGCACGTCTACGCCGTGGAGTGCCGGGAGGACGCGGCGGAGCTGATCGGGCGCAACGCCCGGCGGTTCGCGCTGCGCAACCTGAGCGTCGTGCGCGGCACGGCCCCGGAGGCCCTGGAAGCGCTGCCCGCGCCGGACAGCGTGTTCGTGGGCGGCAGCTCCGGCGGCATGGAGCAGATACTGTGGCTGGCGCTTGAGCGCAACCCGAGGGCCCGCATCGTGGTCAACGCCATCGCGCTGGAGAGCGTGGGGGAGCTGACCCGGGTCGCGGAGGCGCTGGAGCTGGAGGCCGACATCGTGCAGCTGACCGTCGCCCGGGCGCGGAAGCTGGGGCGCTATCACCTGATGAACGGCATGAATCCCATCTGGATCGCCGAGCTGCATCGCAGGGAAGGGGGAACGGAGCATGAAGATTGAACTGGAGCGCGTCGCACCGATGGAGATCGAGGCGCGCAGCTTTGAGATCATCACCTCGGAGCTGCCCCATCCCATCGACGAGGCCCTCGCGCCCATCATCAAGCGGGTGATCCACACCACGGCGGACTTTGAATACGCCGATTCGCTGTGCTTCTCCGAGGGCGTGCTGGACAAGGCGCTGGCGGCCATCCGGGAGGGTGCGGTGATCGTCACTGACACCACCATGGCGCTGTCCGGCATCAACAAGAAGGCGCTGGCGAAGCACGGCTGCGAGGCCCGCTGCTTCATCGCGGACCCCGACGTGGCCGAGATCGCCGCGCGCAACGGCACCACCCGGGCGGTGGCCAGCATGGACAAGGCGGCGGACATCAAAAGGCCGCTGATCTTCGCCATCGGCAACGCCCCCACGGCGCTGGTGCGCCTCTATGAGCTGATATCCGAGGGCCGGATCGACCCGCGGCTGGTGATCGGCGTGCCGGTGGGCTTCGTGAACGTGGTCCAGTCCAAGGAGCTGATCATGACCGCGCCGGTGCCCTACATCGTGGCCCGGGGCAGGAAGGGCGGCAGCAACGTGGCCGCGGCCATCTGCAACGCGCTGCTGTACATGCTGGGAAGGTGACGGCATGCTGCGCCACTACATCACGAAGAACGGAAAGACCATGCGCTGCGGCTACACCACCGGCTCCTGCGCCGCGGGGGCCGCGGGCGCGGCGGCGGAGATGCTGCTGACCGGCGATCCGGTGACCACGGTGGACATGGACACGCCCAAGGGCATACCGCTGTCGCTGGACATACTGGATATTGAGATCGGGGAGGGCTTCGCCCGCTGCGCCGTGCAAAAGGACAGCGGCGACGATCCGGACATCACAAACGGGACTCTGGTCTATGCCACGGCAGAAAAAACCGACGTCGGTATAGAAATCGACGGCGGACAGGGCGTGGGGTGGGTCACAAAGCCCGGCCTGGACCAGCCCGTGGGCGCGGCGGCCATCAATTCCGTGCCCCGGCGGATGATCGAAGAGCAGGTGCGCGCGGCCTGCGAGCGCTGCGGCTACGGGGGCGGCATACGAATCACGATCTCCATCCCCGAGGGCGAGGCGCTGGCGAAGCGGGAAGCGGACCTTCAACCCGCGCATCGGCATCGTGGGTGGGCTGTCGGTGATCGGCACCACCGGGATCGTTGAGCCCATGTCCAACGCCGCGCTGGTGGACACCATTCGCGTGGAGCTGAGCGTGCTGGCCGCCTCCGGGGCCAGGAGCGTGCTGCTGTGCCCCGGCAACTACGGCGAGACCTTCGCGCGGGAGGTGTTGGGCCTGAGCATGGCGCGGCAGGTCAGCACCAGCAACTTCATCGGCGACGCCGTGCAGGCCGCGGTGGGCTACGGCTTTGAGCGCATACTGCTGGTGGGCCACATCGGCAAGCTGGTGAAGCTGGGCATCGGCATGACCAACACCCACTCCCAGAACGGCGACGGCCGCATGGAGACGCTGATCGCCTGCGCGCTGGCATGTGGAGCCGACCTCGGTCTGCTTCGCAAAATCCAGGACTGCGTGACCACCGACGCCGCGCTGGACGCGCTGGCAGACCAAAGTCTGTTATCGCCGGTGATGGAACACCTGGGCAGGCGCATACAGGCCACGCTGGAGCACTGGGTACCGACCAAGGTCGAAATTGGATTCATCTGCTTCACCAACGCCGCGGGCAGGCAGGGTGTGCTCTGCAAGAGCGATAACGCCGACGCCCTGGCGGCGGAGTGGAGGAAATAGCTGTGCGCCCACGAAAAAAGACCGCATTCCGCGGTCTTTTTTCGTGGATGAAGGCGCTCAGGCCTTCTTCACCTTCGGCCCCTTCGGGGTGTCCTCAATGACATAGCCCATCTCCAGCACCTGGTTGCGGATGCGGTCGGCCTCGGCGAAATCCTTCGCCTTCTTGGCGTCCACGCGGGCCTGCACCAGCGCCTTGATCTCCTCGGGCACGGTGTCGGCCTCCTTCATCAGCAGCCCCAGTATGTCGCTGGCCATGGTGTTCAGCGCTGCAAGTCCGGCCTCGATGGCGGCCTTGCAAGGGGCCTTGGCGTCGGAGAGCGCCGTGTTCATGTCGCGCACGTACTCAAACAGCACGCCCATGGCCTCGCTGGTGTTCAGATCGTCGCACATGGCATCGTCGAACTGGTCCATGAAGCCCTTGCTGCGCTCGATGAAGGCCTTCTCCTCGTCGTTCAGCTCCCGCTCGGGCGCGTGGTCCAGCGCGAACAGCGCGTTGTTCCGGGCGGTGTAAAGCCGCTCCAGGCCCGCCTTCGCCTGCTCCATCAGATCCCGGGAGAAGTTGATGGGGCTGCGATACTGGGCGGAGAGCATGAACATGCGCACGACCTCGGGGTCGAACTCCTTGCTGATGTCCCGCACGGTGAAGAAATTGCCGGCGGACTTGCTCATCTTCTTGTTGTCCACGTTGATGTGGCCGTTGTGCATCCAGTACTTGGCGAAGGGCTTGCCCGTCGCGCCCTCGGACTGGGCGATCTCGTTCTCATGGTGGGGGAAGATCAGGTCCACGCCGCCGCAGTGGATGTCGAAGGTCTCGCCCAGGTACTTCATGCTCATGGCGCTGCACTCGATGTGCCAGCCGGGACGGCCCTCGCCCCAGGGGCTCTTCCAGAAGGGCTCGCCGGGCTTTTTGGCCTTCCACAGCGCGAAGTCCATCGGGTGGCGCTTCAGATCGCCCACCTCGACCCGCGCGCCGGACTCCAGGTCATCCAGATCCTGGCCGATCAGGCGTCCGTAATTGCTGCGCCAGGCCTGGGTGTCGAAGTAGACGTCCCCGTTCTCGGCGCGATAGGCCAGGCCCTTGGCCTCCAGCTTCTTGATCAGGCCGATGATCTCGCCGATGTGCTTGGTGGCCCGGGGATGCACGTCCGCCTTCTGCACGCCGATGGCCTCGGCGTCCTTGAAGTATTCCGCGATGTACTTCTCGGCGACGGCCTCGACGGTGGTGCCCTCCTCGTTGGCGCGCTTGATCATCTTGTCGTCGATGTCGGTGAAGTTCTGCACGAAGGTCACGTCGTAGCCCAGGTGCTTCATGAACCGGCGCAGCGTGTCGAAGATGATGAACGGGCGCGCGTTGCCGATGTGGAAGTAGTTGTAGACCGTCGGCCCGCAGGCATAGATGCCGCACTTGCCCTCGTGCACCGGCACGAAGGGCTCCTTCTTGCGGGACAGCGTGTTGTAGATCATCATCTGCTTCATGGGCTTATTCCTCCTCGGGCAGGTCGATCCTGATCTTCAGGGTCTCCAGCTGGTCGGGCCGCACGTCCGCGGGCGTCTCCATCATCAGGCAGTTGGCGCTGGTGGCCTTCGGGAAGGCGATGACGTCGCGCAGGCTGTCGCTGTCGGTCAGCAGCATCACCAGGCGGTCGATGCCGAAGGCCAGGCCGCCGTGGGGCGGCGCGCCGTACTTGAAGGCGTCCAGCAGGAAGCCGAAGCGGTGGTGGGCCTCCTCGTGGGAAAGGCCGATCATGTCGAACATCTGGGCCTGCATGTCCGCGCGATGGATGCGGATGGAGCCGCTGGCCAGCTCGATGCCGTTCATCACCAGGTCGTAGGCGCGGGAGCGCACCTTCTCCCGGTCGGTTTCAAGGTACACGTTGTCCTCGGCGTACCAGCTGGTGAAGGGATGGTGGGCGGCGACCCAGCGGTTCTCCTCCTCGCTGAACTCAAACAGCGGGAACTCGGTGACCCAGAACAGGTTGTATTTGTCGTGGTCGATCATGTCGTGGCGGCGGGCGATCTCGCAGCGCAGCGCGCCCAGCGCCTGCCAGACCACGTTCTTCTTGTCCGCGCCGAAGAACACGATGTCGCCCGGCTCGGCGTGCATGGCCTCGCGCACCTTTTCGATGAGTTCCTCCGTCAGGAACTTGTTGAAGCTGCTCTTCACGTTGCCGTCGGCGGTGAAGGTCATGTAGGGCAGGCCCTTGGCGCGATAGGTCTTCACGAACTCGGCGTAGCTGTCGATCTCCTTGCGGGTCATGGCGGCCAGGCCCTTGGCGTTCACGGCCTCCACGCGGCCGCCCGCCTCGATGGCGCTGTCGAACACCACGAAGCCGGTCTTGCCCAGCTTGTCGGTCAGGTTCACCAGCTCCATGCCGAAGCGGGTGTCGGGCTTGTCGCTGCCGTAGCGCTCCATGGCCTCGATCCAGGGCATGCGGGGCAGGGGAAGGGGCAGCTCGATGCCCTTGATCTCCCTGAAGATGCGGGCGTAGATCTTCTCGACGACGGCGTAGATGTCCTCCTCGTCGATGAAGGACATTTCGATGTCGCACTGGGTGAACTCCGGCTGGCGGTCCGCGCGGTTGTCCTCGTCGCGGAAGCAGCGGGCGATCTGGTAGTACTTGTCAAATCCGGCCAGCATCAGCAGCTGCTTGTAGATCTGCGGGCTCTGGGGCAGGGCGTAGAAGGTGCCGGGATGCAGGCGGCTGGGCACCAGGAAATCCCGCGCGCCTTCGGGCGTGGACTTGGACAGTATGGGCGTTTCCACCTCGGTGAAGCCCTCGTCGTCCAGCGCGTAGCGGATGCAGTTGACCACCTTGCTGCGCAGGCGCAGCTTCTCCTGCATCGACGGGCGGCGCAGGTCCAGATAGCGGTACTTCAGGCGCACCAGCTCGTTCTCGTCCACCTTGTCGTCGATGTAGATCGGCGGGGTCTCGGATTTGTTCAGCAGCGCGGCCTCCTTCACGAATACCTCGATGGTGCCGGTGGCCAGGTCCTTGTTGATGGCGCCCTCGTCCCGGGCACGGACCTCGCCCACGACGGTGACCACGTATTCGCCGCGCAGGCTGCGGCCCAGCTCGAAGACCTCCGCGCCGCAGACGTCGTTGTCAAACACCAGCTGCACCAGGCCCTCCCGGTCCCGCAGCCACACGAATATCACGCCGCCCAGGTCGCGGGTGCGCTGCACCCAGCCGGACAGGTGGACGGTCTCGCCCACGTTCTTCTCGGTCAACAGACCGCAGTAATGATCGCGCTTGTGAGAAAGCATATCGTTTTACCTCCTGTAGGGGTTTATTTGCGTCGGAAATTCTGATTTGCAGTGCAAATCAGAATTTCCCGAGTATCTCGTCCATGGAGACCTCCGTCTCCTCGCTCCTGTCCATATCCCTCAGCTTGACGACGCCCTTTTCCAGCTCGTCGCCGGCGATGACGACGACCTTCTTGACGCCCAGCTTGCCGGCGTACTTGAACTGGGCCTTCATGCTCCGGGCGGCGTGGTCCAGGTCGGCCTTCACGCCCTTCTCCCGCAGCGCGGACACCAGCTTTACGCCTGCCATCCGCGCCTCGTCGCCCATGGTGACCACGAAGGCGTCCAGCAGCGCGGGGGCCTCCGGGGCGATGCCCCGCATGTCCTGCACCATGATCATCCGCTCGATGCCCATGCCAAAGCCTATGCCCGGGGTGGCGGGGCCGCCCAGCTCCTCCACCAGGCCGTCGTAGCGGCCGCCGCCGCAGACGGTCAGCGGGGTGCCGTCGGGGGTGTCGGTGATGATCTCGAACACGGTCTTGGTGTAATAGTCCAGGCCGCGCACGATCCGCGCGTCAATCTCGTATGCGATGCCCAGCGCCTTCAGATAGCCCTTCAGCTTCTCAAAGTGGTCGGCGCACTCCTCGCACAGGTTGTCCAGCATGGCGGGCGCGTCGGTCAGCTTCCCGGCGTCCTCCTTGCAGTCCAGTATGCGCATGGGGTTGCGGTCGAAGCGCTCCTGGCAGGTCTTGCAAAGGCCGTCCAGCTTCGGCGCGAGGTAGGCGCGCAGCTTCTCCAGGTAGGCCGCGCGGCACTTCGGGCAGCCGATGGAATTGATGGTCAGCCGCAAACCGTCGATGCCGTTGGCCTCCAGCAGCTTCATCGCCAGCTGTATGATCTCCGCGTCCACGCTGGCGTCCTTCGCGCCGAACACCTCGATGCCGTTCTGGTGGAACTGGCGCAGCCGCCCGGACTGGGGCTTTTCATAGCGGAAGCAGGGACAGGCAACGTAGTACATCTTGCAGGGCAGCGTCTCGGCGTAGAGGTGGCCCTCGATGAACGCGCGCACCGCGCCCGCCGTGCCCTCGGGCTTCAGCGTGATGGAGCGGTTGCCCTTGTCGTTGAAGGTGTACATCTCCTTCTGCACCACGTCGGTGGTGTCGCCCACGCCGCGCTGGAACAGCTCGGTGTGCTCGAATATGGGCGTGCGGATCTCCCGATAGCCCGCCAGGGCGCAGGTATCGCGCATGGTCTGCTCGATGCGCTGCCATCTGTGGGAAGCCTGGGGCAGCAGGTCCTGGGTGCCCTTGGGTGCCTGTGTCAGCATCTTCATTACTCCCTTCGCTCGATGATCGGAAACGGGCGGGAAGGGGATTCGTCATTTCCCATTCGCCATTTCCCATTTGTCATTATAAAAAACGCCTCCGTCCCATACCGTAGGGGCGAAGGTTTCGCGGTGCCACCCTGCTTGAAGCGCATGCGCGCTCCTTCTCAACCCCGTTAACGCCGGAGATACGCCGGTTGCGACCGCCTCGGGCTGCTCCGGGGTGTCCTTCGCCGCGCTTTGCGGGGGACGCTCCCAGCCATGGCATCCCTCTCTTGGCCGCTCGGGCCGCGGTTACTCTCCCCATCGATGCAGACAGATTATCGATGTTGAGATTATAGCCTCTCCCGGGGGAAAAGTCAATATCGGTGCGGGAAACTTAAAGATAGAGGGCGGGCAGGCCCTTGCGAAAATCGCGCGCATGGGCTATCATAGTACCGGAGCGTGATTGATATGACTGACAGGCTGTACTATGACGACGCCTACCTGACCGGCTTCGATGGCGTCGCGGAGCAATGCATCGAAAGGGACGGCGCGTACCACGTGCGCCTGGACCGCAGCGCCTTTTATCCCACCTCGGGCGGCCAGCCCTTCGACACCGGCACGATCAACGGCATCCCCGTGACGGACGTCTATGTGGACGAGGGCGGCGAGGTCTGGCACGTGACGGCTGAGCCCATCCCCGCGGGGACCGCCGTGCACGGCGCGATCGACTGGCCCCGCCGCTTCGACCACATGCAGCAGCACGCCGGGGACCACATGATCGCCAGCGCGCTGTGGCGGCTGCTGGGCGGCGTGACCATCGGGCTGCACATCTCAAGCGACGTGTCCACCATCGACGTGGCCATGCCCGAGGGCGTCACCCGCATCTCCCCGGAGGACATCCGCCGGGTGGAGGACGACGTGAACGCGCGGGTGCAGCGGGACGTGCCCGTGCGCTGCTGGTTCCCGGAGCCGGAGGAATTGAAGGCGCTGCCGCTGCGCAAGCCCCCCACGGTGTCCGAGCACGTGCGGGTGGTGGCCATCGGCGAGGACGAGATGGTGGCCTGCGGCGGCACCCATCCCTCCACGGCGGGCCAGCTGGGCCTGGTGAAGATCGTGGGTGTTGCCCCGGCCCGGGGCAAGATGCGGGTCAGCTTCCTGGCCGGCGCGCGGGCCTACCGGGACTACCGGCGCATGTTCGACTGCGCCCAGGAGACCTCCAACCTGCTGTCCACCAATGTGGAGAGCATGGCGGCCAACGTGGCAGCCATGCAGGAGCAGCTCAAGCGCGTCGAGGCCGAGCTGAACCGCTTGCGCCGGGGCGAGGCGCTGAGCATGCTCACCGAAAAGGCGGAGACGGCCCCGAGACTGGCCTGCGGCGCGGCGCTGGTGGCGCAGATGCTGGACGGGGACATGAACCTGCTCAAGGACGCGGCCTCCCACCTGATCCGCAGGCCTGGCATCGTTGCGCTGCTGGGCGCGGACGCGGGGGATGGCCGGAGCGTGTTCGTGTTCGCCCGCTCCGGCGACGTGGACATCCACATGGGCCAGCTGCTGTCCCAGGCGGCCAAGCCCCTGGGCGGCAAGGGCGGCGGCAGGCCGGACTTCGCCCAGGGCGGCGGGGTGAGGGAGATACTGGACGCGGCGGCGAGGATACTGCTGGGAGAGAGGGAATGATGTGAGTGTGGAGTGTGGAGTTGAGAGTCGGTCGGGGCTGGGAACGGATTGCCACGTCGGCCTGACGGCCGCCTCGCAATGACAGCGTTCGATTCCGGTTCGTTGTGTGCCATTGCGAGAAGAACCCGAAGAGAACTACATGGTAATCCGTTTATCTGATCGGTAATGATATTATCGATCCTGTCTCCTGCGTGTCATTGCGAGGAGCGAAGCGACGTGGCAATCCAGCCCCACGATGGCGAAATCCGATGCTGATTCCCGCAAGTCATTGCGGAGGCGCAGGACCGACGAGACAATCCAATGTCTCTCAGGTAATGATACTATCGACCCTGTTTCCTGCGTGTCATTGCGAGGAGCGAAGTGACGTGGCAATCCGGTCCCTCAATGGTGAAATCCGATGCTGATTCCCGCAAGTCATTGCGGGAGAGCCGCAGGTCAGATGAGACAATCCGCTTATCTCACAGGTAATGATACTTTCGACCCTGTTTCCTGCGTGTCATTGCGAGGAGCGAAGCGACGTGGCAATCCGGCTCCACGATGGCGAAATCCGATGCTGATTCCCGTGTGTCATTGCGGGAGAGCCGCAGGACCGACGAGACAATCCGCTGTCTCACAGGTAATGATACTTTCGATCCTGTTTCCTGCGTGTCATTGCGAGGAGCGAAGCGACGTGGCAATCCGGCCCCCAAAAGCCTTCCCCCCTGGGGAAGGTGGATTTCCCGGAACATGCCCGCATTGTTCCGGGAAAGACGGATGAGGTCGATTCCCACCGCCCTGTCGCCATTAGGGTGTATGGCGCTGGCACCGAATCAACGCCCTTACGAATGGACCGCCGGGATGGTGGTGTTGCCTGTTCGTGGCGGGCGCCGCATCGGCGCCCCTACGGCAGGCATGACGATAGGCTTTTCCGCCGTAGGGACAGCATACATGCTGTCCGGGAGAGATGTATCAACCATATGCCGCATCCCCGGCATTCTATAACTCCACACTCCACTCTCCTCTCCACACTCCACACTCAATCTCCATCACAAGCAAAGGACGATCATATGAAATTCAATTACGATTTCTCCGCCGCCATATTCGACATGGACGGCACGCTGCTGGACACGATGCCCTACTGGCGCTACACCACGCTGGAATACCTGCTGGCCCACCGGCTGCCGGTGGAGGAGGACGTGCTGGTGCGGATGTATTCCACCTCATCCCGGCGGCTTCTGATGGAGGTAGCGCAGCGCTACGGCGTGCAGATGGACCGGGCGGCGATGATCTCGGAGATCGAGGGCTACATGAACCGCCACTATCTCTACGACGCCCAGCTGAAATCGCCCTCCGTGCCGCTGTTCCTGGAGAAGCTGAAGCGCGCGGGCGTGCGCATGTGCGTGGCGACAGGCTCGCCGAGGCAGTACGCCGCCAACGGCCTCAGGCGGCTGGGGATACTGGACTACTTCGACTTCGTCACCGACAACTACGAGGGCCGCTACACCAAGGACAAGCCCGGCTATTTCGACGACGTGCTGTCCCGGCTGGGCGTCCCGGCGGATCGGTGCTGGGTGTTCGAGGACGCGCTGTACGCCATGGAATCCGCCAAGGCCTCGGGCCTGCGGGTGTGCGCCATCGAGGAGGACACCCAGCTCTCCAGCCGGGAGGGGATCAAGGCGCTGGCGGATGTGTATATAAGGGATTATGGGGAATTGATGTAAAAAAGCAGATCCTTCGCTTTGCTCAGGATGACGTCGTCATCCTGAGCAAAGCGAAGGATCTACTATTTTTTTATGCCTCTCAGATCGCGATGCCCGCCTTCTCCAGTATGGTGGGCACGTTCTTTTCCGCGCCGATGGCCATGATGTGCACGCCGTCGCAGATGCCCTCCGCCTTGATCTT
>ONHI01000045.1 GCA_900317565.1 uncultured Eubacteriales bacterium | reverse complement strand
CTTGACTTGCAACCAGTAAGCCTGCGGAAAAGCGCCTTGAAATGCAGTCAAATCCACTCGAAACTGCATCTCCCGGGATTTAGAAACACACTCTAATTGGCTTGACATAAACCTTTTTTTATCCGCTCGTCTTGTAAACTACCCAACTTCTGAGAACGAAAAGTCCCGGAAAGTCCCGTAATTACAGGGATTCTGGATACTTGAGGACCGCCCCGAAAAAGATGGTTCGAGAAGATGTCACGTCACCGAAGACGGTGCGAGAGATGACGGATCGACCTGGGACGGAACGAGATCAATCTACCTTCTGTCAGCATTTTATCAAAGCGCCTATTCCACTGCTGTGATCGTGCCCCGCAGCATGCCCATCCAGCAGGTGTAGGGGATGACGCCGGGCGCGCCCACGGTGAACTCCACGATGTTGTCCCCCTCCGACAGCGGTATGCGCAGGTCCAGCGCGGCCAGGATCGCCAGCAGTGAGAGCATCCGCTTCCAAACCGGCATCGCTTGTCTCTGCCCCGCGAGGGTATAGCCTGCCTCGGCAATGCGATCCCGGAGGGCGGCTTCCGGCAGCACCGCATCATCCCACAGGGCGCACAAAGTCCCCGCGCGGTAATCCGCCCGGGGATTTTTGATGCCCTTCATATCGCGCACAGCCTGCAGGACCGCCGTCTCGCAGTGGGGACAGTGCATGCCTGATATGCGCCAGGTCGTCTCCTTCATATCAATCAAGCTTCTTTCAGTTGGTGAAGCGCTCCACGTTAGCCTTGAGCACGGCTTCGGTCACGGTCACGGTGTCGCCGTCCACCGTATAATCGGTGATCGTCACAGGATTGCAGCCCTGCGCCGCCTCGACGCCCACGGTGTCCAGCGGGAAGATCAGTCCGCAGTTCTGGCATTGCAGCGTGCCGTCGCCCAGGTCCTCAAACCAGGCGTAGGGCGAGCCGCCGCAGGACTGGCAGGTGTTGAAGGCCAGCCGGACGTTTCCAGCGTCGTCCTTCCGCGCGATCAGCTGCATGGCCGTGCCGTCCCGTTCCACGTCGATGAGGGTGGGTTCGCCGGACAGCGCCGTGGCATCGAGGGTCAATCCTGTCGCTGCCGGGTCCTGTTCCGTGGCGGCGTCCGGTTTCCCGGCGCACGCTGCCAGCAGCAGCGCTGACAGAAGCAAGAGCAGCGGCAGACCATATCTGCGAAGCATGGCGTTCACGCTCCCTTTCGAAGATGTGTGGAAACAATAACATAGCAATATAGTAGGAATATTATCAAGCCATGAATACCCTGTGAACAAACGTGGGTTGAGGTTTTACAAATTTCATATTTAAACCGTAGGTTTAATATGTTATAATATCCGGGATTTGGATGCATAAGGAGACCGAACAATGTGATCTATATGGATTATACCGCCAACATGCCCGTGGAACCGCGGGTGCTGGAGGCGTTTTGCGAAGCGGAGGCCCGGTTCATCGGCAATGCCAACGCCCGCCACGGCGCGGGCCGGGAGGCCGCCGGGGCCATGGCCCGGGCGGCGGAAGCCTGCGCAGAACTGCTGGGCGTTCAACCCGAGGAAGTGATCTTCAATTCCGGGGCCAGCGAGGGCAACAATACAGTGCACCTGCCGCTTCACGGAGAACTGCACGCTGTGCGACAACGGGGGCGGCGGCTCCAAGCGGCAGGAGGTCAAGCAGCTCTTGAAGCGCCTGAACCGGGACGGCGGCAAGGTGGAGAAGAACGTGTTCAATGCCATCCACATGCTGCAATTCGACACCTTTCCCGGCTGGAAGGGAGGCATGAATGTGAACCTGAATATCGGCGCTCCGACCGGGGAGCAGATGAACAAATATGAGATGCTATTGGAGAGCCTGCGCGGCCTCGGCAGCGCGGTGGTCGCCTTTTCCGGCGGCGTGGATTCCACCTTTTTGCTATACGCGGCGCGGGAGGCGCTGGGCAAAAACGTGTCCGGCGGCGTGGATTCCACCTTCCTGCTGTTCGCGGCGCAGGAGGCGCTGGGGGACGGCGTCCTCGCGGCCACGGCGTCCTCGGCGACCTTCCCGGAGCGGGAATTGAAGGAGGCGGAGGCCTTCTGTCGGGCCAACGGCATCCGGCAGATCGTGTTTCCCTCCGAGGAGCTTTCGGTGGAGGGCTTTGCCCACAACCCGAAGAACCGCTGCTACCTGTGCAAGCGGGAGTTGTTCGGGAAGATACTGAACATTCAGCGGGAGGAGGGCATCGCCGCGGTGCTGGAGGGCTCCAACATCGACGATAACGGCGACTATCGCCCCGGATTGCAGGCGGTGGCGGAGCTGGGCATACTGAGTCCGCTGCGCGCGCACGGCTTTACGAAGCGGGACATCCGAACGCTGTCGAAGCACCTGGGCCTTCCCACCTGGAACAAGCAATCCTTTGCCTGCCTGTCCAGCCGCTTTCCCTACGGCGATACCATCAGCGTGGAAAAGCTCAGCATGGTGGACAGGGCGGAGCAGCTCCTGCTGGACATGGGCTTCACGCAGCTGCGCGTGCGCATCCACGGGAACCTGGCCCGCGTCGAGCTGCCGCCGGAGCAGTTTTCCCGGTTCATGGAGGAAACGACCCGATTGAAGGTGGCTCAGGCCTTGAAAGAGATCGGCTTTGCCTATGTCACACTGGATATACTTGGCTATCGCACCGGCAGCATGAATGAGACATTGAACAGGACATGAGCGCAAAAGAGACGGCAGCCTCCGATGGAAGCTGCCGTTTTTCATGCCTTGCCCTCCGGTTCTACCTGGAGCGCGTCGTTGAACACGTTGTTGGCGATCATAAACACGCCCATGGCGGTCGCGACCACGATGGTCTCCTCCGAAAACGCCGCCCGCAGACGATCGAACAGCTCGTCGGGAATGCGCTTGGGATCCCTGGCCATGGCGCGCCCGTAGTCGATCAGCAGCTGCTCCTCGTCGGTGAAGGCGAAGTGCTCGAAATCCTCGATGCCGTTCTGCCGGAGCAGCTTTGCGAAGTACCGGCTGCACACCAGGCAGTCGTTTTCAAGGGAGATGGCGTATTCAAAGAAATCCGCCGCGCGCTTGCCCACGAGGCGCTGGAATTCCCGGTCCAGCGCGTAGGACTGCGCCTCCAGTGCGTTGAAGGCGGTCACATTGTGCAGAAGCGTCAGCTTTTCATTCGTCAGCCGATAGCCCTCCGCAAGGTGGGCGTCAATGGCGGCCCGGACCCCGGGCGAGGCGTTGTTCGGATCAATTTTCGATATGCGCGGCATGGTTTTCCCTCCTTTGGAGGCTCATTTTATCACATCCGGTCCTGAAATGTCCAATCGATTTTGGCTATTCAAGCGTATCGGTTTTGGGTATACCCGCCTTAACACAAAACCTATTGAAACAATAGGCAATTCGGATATAATAGATCCCAGCCGCAAAAAACGGCACTTCATTCAAAGGAGGAATACCCATGAAAAAGACTGTTATCCTGCTGCTCACCGCGCTTTTACTGATAATTTCCGTGTGTCCCGCCATGGCTGAACTGGATACGGAGAATCCGGTGCTGATCGGCTATGTGGGCGCGCTGTCCGGCGACACGGCGCTTTGGGGCCAGGCCGGCCTGAACGGCATGGAGCTGACCGCGAAGCAGATCAACGAGGCGGGCGGCATACTGGGCCGCGAGGTGAAGGTCGTCGGCCTGGACGGCAAGGGCGTGTCCGACGACTCCGTGGCCGCCTACAAGAAGCTGGTGGAGGAATACGGCGTGGTGGCCGTGGTGGGCACCAACTTCTCCAGCTGCAACATCCCCATCGCGGCGGTGGCGGACGAGCTGAAGGTGCCCGTGATCGCCACGGCGGCCTCCAACGAGCTGGTGACCGTGGACGCCGACGGCAACCTGCATCCCTATTCCTTCCGGCTGTGCTTCATCGATTCCTACATGGGCTACCTGGCCGGCAGCTACGCCTACACGGAGCTGGGCCTGCGCAAGGCCGCGGTGATCGAGGACATCACCGACAGCTACTCCACCAGCGTGGGCGATTTCATGGTGGAGACCTTCACCAGGCTGGGCGGCGAGCTGGTGGCCTCCGAGGAGGCGCAGAACGGCGACAACGACTTCCGCGCCCAGCTGACGAAGATCGCGGCGAAGCAGCCCGACGTGCTGTTCGTGCCCTGGAACTATGAGAACGTGGCGCTGATCGCCCAACAGGCCCGGGAGGTGGGCATCGACGCGGTGCTGTTCGGCGCGGACGGCTGGGATACCACCGAGCTGATCGAGCTGTCCAACGGCGCGCTGGAGGGGAGCTATTACGTCTCCCGCCCGGGCTTCAATCTGCCCGACGCCGCCGCCTATGGCGAGATCTACGCGGCGGAGTACAACGTGGCGCTGGAGACCGAGTGCCTGTACGGCAACGACGGCCTGCAGTGGATCAAGGCCGCCATCGAGGCCGCCGGCAGCGACGACCCCGCCGCCATCCGCGACCAGCTGGAGGCCACCGAGAGCTTCGACGGCCTGTTGGGCCACATGAGCATCGACCCCGAGAACCACAATCCCAGCCGCGACGCCGCCATCTTCCGCGTGGACAGCGACCAGGTGACGTATGTGGGCATCTATGAGCCATAAACCGATTGATCCGTAATTGCCGGGGATGCGGCGCGGGGCGCCGCATCCCCGCAATATGAAACCGGGAAGGAGCCTGAGGGCCATGAAGATACTGCTGCAACAGCTGGTGATCGGCATTTCCATCGGCAGCATCTATGCGCTGATCGCCTCCGGCTACGCGCTGGTGTACAGCCTGCTGGACTTTTCCAACTGGGCCCACGGCGAGGTGTGCATGCTGGGCGCGTACTGCTGCTGGATGGCTGTAAAGGTGGCCCAGCTGCCCTTCTGGCTGTCCTGCGCGCTGGGCGTGGGCGGGGCGATGCTGATCAGCCTGTTCAACGAGCGCCTCACCTACCGGCGCATCCGCAGCAAGGGCTCCCCGAACATGTTTTTGATGATCGCCGCCATGGGCCTGTCCACCACCTATCAGAATCTGGCCAACGTCATTTGGGGCGGCAAGTTCAAGCAGATGCCGAAGATATTCTCCGTCGGCTCGCTGAACGTGGGCGGCGTGTTCATCGGCACCACCGACCTCATGTGCATGGCCCTGGCGCTGATCGTGCTGGCCTTCCTGCTGTTCATCATCCACAGGACCCGCTTCGGGCTGCACGTCCGGGCGGTGGCCTGCGCGGGGCGCACGGCGGGGCTGCTGGGCATACGCATCGACCGGGTGATCGCCATGGTTTTCATGCTGGCGGGCGGTCTGGCCGGCCTTGCGGGCATACTCTACGGCATGAAGTACAACGTCTATCCCACCATGGGCAACGTGGGGCTCAAGGCCTTCGCCGCCTCCGTCATTGGTGGGCTGGGCAGCGTGCCGGGAGCCATCGCCGGGGCGGTGCTGCTGGGGCTGATCGAGACGCTGGCCTCGGGCTACATCAGCTCGGGCCTGCGGGACCTGATCGCGTTTTCGCTGCTCATCATCATACTGCTGGTGCGCCCCTCGGGGCTGATGGGCGTGGACGTGCAGGAGAAAGCGTAGGAAGGAGGTGTCGAAATGCTGAACGCATTCCAGGAGGGCGTGGTGGTGGTCGTGTGCGTCAACATGATCGCCGTGCTGGGCATGTCCGTGCTGACGGGCTTCACGCGCCTGTTCTCCTTCGGAAACGCGGGCTTCATGGCCATCGGGGCTTATGCCGCCGCCATATGCAGCGTGCGCTTCGGCCTGCCTTTTCCGCTGGCGATCCTCACAGGCGTGGCCATGGCGGGGCTGGTGGCGTGGCTGCTGGGGAGCCTGACGATACGCCTTCGGGGCGACTACTTCCTCATCAGCTGCCTGGGCTTTGGCGAGTGCGTGCGCGTGCTGTTCAACTACGCCCAGGGCGTCACCGGCGGCGCGAACGGCTATTCCGGCATACCCTACCGCACCACCGCGGCGGTGGCGTTTGGCTGCGCGGTGCTGGCGTTCGTGATCGCCTGGAACTTCATCCATTCCCGCTTCGGGCAGAGCCTGTCCGCCATCCGGGAAAACGAGGTCGCCGCGGCGGCCAACGGCATCGACGTGGTGCGCTTGAAGAAGCTGAGCTTCGTGTTCAGCGCCGTCTACGCGGGCTGGTCCGGCGGGCTGTACGCCCACTATCTGCGCCACATCACCCCGGCGCTGTTCAACCTGGGCAAGTCCAGCGAGCTGATCATCACCACGGTGCTGGGCGGGCTGGGCAGCCTGACGGGCAGCGTGCTGGGCACGCTGGTGGTGCAGCTGCTGCCGGAGATCTTCCGCGGGCTGGCGGAGTACCGCATGCTGTTCTACGGCATCGCCGTGGTGCTGGTGATACTGCTGCGGCCCTCCGGGCTGTTCGGCTACCGGGAGTTTTCCATCACGGGCATCCTGCGGTATTTGAAGCGCAAGGCGGGACGGGAGGCGGGGACGCAATGAGCGGGCTTTTGACCCTCAGTCATGTCAGCAAGGCCTTCGGCGGCGTGCAGGCCATCGACGATTTCAGCCTGTCCCTGCCCGGAGGCGCCATCCACGGCCTGATCGGCCCCAACGGCGCGGGCAAGACCACCATATTCAACACCATCACGGGCATCTATCAGGCGGATGCAGGAGAGATACGCTTTGACGGCGAAGATATCACCCACATCACCCCCCACGGGGCCGCGCGGCGGGGCATCGCCCGCACCTTTCAGAACATACGCCTGTTCGGCAACCTGCCGGTCATCGAGAACGTGGTGATCGCCTGCAACCTGCACGCCGCCTACAGCCTGCCCGACGCGCTGCTGCGCACGCCGAAGTTCCGGCGGGTGCGGCGGGAGACGCGGGAGAAGGCGGCGGAATACCTGGAGATCGTGGGCCTGTCGGATCGGGCGAACGAGCGGGCCGACAGCCTGCCCTACGGCCACCAGCGCAAGCTGGAGATCGCCCGGGCCATGGCCACGAATCCGAGACTGCTGCTGCTGGACGAGCCGGCGGCGGGCATGAACGCGGAGGAATCCGCCGAGCTGGTGACGTTCATATTGAAGCTGCGGGAGCGCTTTTCAGTGACCATACTGCTGATCGAGCACCACATGGACGTGGTCGCCAACCTGTGCGAGGCCTGCACAGTGCTCAACTTCGGCAGGACCCTGGCCTCCGGCTCCATGGCGGAGATCCGGCGAAATCCCGAGGTCGTGGCGGCCTATCTGGGAGGTGACGGGACATGAGCACACTGCTGTCGGTTGCCCACGTGGACGCCTTTTACGGCGGCATACAGGCGCTGCGGGACGTCAGCCTGCGCATCGACGCGGGGGAGATCGTGTCCGTGCTGGGGGCGAACGGCGCGGGCAAGTCCACGCTGCTCAAGTGCCTGTCCCGGGAGATGAAGACCCGCCGGGGCGAGATTACCTTTGACGGCAGACCGCTGCCCGGCAAGTCCTACGGCGTGGTGGAGGCGGGCATGGTGATCGTGCCCGAGGGCCGCCAGGTGTTCACCAAGCTGACCGTGCTGGAGAATTTGCAGATCGGCTGCTGCCTGCGCCGGGATAAGGAGGGCATCGCCCGCGACCTCGAGCGGGTCTACGCCATGTTCCCGCGCCTGAAGGAGCGGGAGAGGCAGTACGGCGGGCTGCTCTCCGGCGGCGAGCAGCAGATGCTGGCCATCGCCCGGGGGCTGATGGCGAAGCCGAAGCTGATGCTGCTGGACGAGCCCAGCCTGGGCCTCGCGCCCATCGTCGTCAGCCAGATCATGGAGATCCTCCGGGAGATCAACCGCGACGGCACCACCATACTGCTGGTGGAACAGAACGCGAAGAAGGCGCTTTCCATATCCCATCGGGTGTACCTGATGAACGTGGGGCGCGTCGTGCGGGAGGGGCAGGCGGCTGACTTCCTGGCGGACGGCGCGCTGATGGAAGCGTATTTGGGAGGGTAAATTGGAATTTGCGAAGCAAATCCCAATTAATGAAATGCGCCTTCGGCGCGTGATATAGTCCACGGCTATGATATACCCTTCGGGTATGATATACGCTGCCGCGTATGAAAGAAGGCGCATCTCATATCATACGCGAAGCGTATATCATAACTGCGCAGCAGTTATATCATAGCGCGCAGCGCTATATCATCTGTTTTGTACAAACTGTATTTCCAGGGAAGGGAGCTGAACGCAATGCGTGCGGCGGTTTGGCACGGCTACAAGGATATACGCATCGAGGAGGTCCCCCTGCCGGTCCCGGGCCCGGGACAGGTGCGGATCGCGGTGGACTGGGCGGGCATTTGCGGCACCGACCGGCACGAGTACGAGGGCCCGAACTTCATACCGACCTCAAAGCCCCACCGGCTCACCGGCAGGACAGCGCCGCTAACGCTGGGACACGAGTTTTCGGGCCGCATCTCGGCGCTGGGCCCGGGCGTGACGGGCTGGAAGGTGGGGGACAGGGTCACCGCCAACGGCACGCTGTCCTGCGGCGAATGCGAGGCCTGTCGATCGGAGCGGTACAACGTGTGCCGGAAGCTGGGGTTCCTGGGGGTCAGCACGGACGGCGCGTTTGCCGATGAGGTGATGGTCAGCGCCCAGCGCCTGTTCGCCATCCCGGAGGGGGTCTCCCAGCGGGACGCCGTGCTGTGCGAGCCGCTGGCCTGCGGCATCCATGCCACCAACCTGCTGGGCGACCTGTCCGGCAAGGACGTGGTGGTGCTGGGCCCCGGCATCATCGGGCTGTCGGCGTTCTTCGCGGCGAAGGCCGCTGGTGCGGAGCGCGTGCTCGTGACCGGCGTGGGCGAGCACCGAAGGGACCTGATCGAGCGCCACGGCGGGACCTACGTCGACACCGCGAAGCAGGACGCCCTGGAGGCGGTGGAGCGCTGGTCCGACGGGCGGCTGGCGGACGTGGTCTACGAGTGCATCGGCCTTGAAGCCACCCTCGACCAGGCCATCCGCATGACCAAGCCCGGCGGCAGGATCATGGTGATGGGCGTGTTCGGGAGTAGGCCCGCGGTGGACATGAACACCCTCCAGGAGGCGGAGCGCAGCCTGCTCACCAGCCAGGCCCACGTGGACGAGATCGCCACGGCGCTGGAAAGGCTCCGTGCGGGCCAGATCGACGCCTCCGAGCTCATCACCCGCGTGGTGACGCTGGACACGCTGGTGGAGGACGGCTTTGAGCACCTGATCGCCCACGGGCCGGAGCACATCAAGGTGCTGATCCGCATAGGCGGGCAGGATTAAACAGAAAGGATAAACGCATATGAAACTGATACCCAGCTTTTCCGTCGACCACAACTACATCATCCCGGGCATATTCACCAGCCGGGTGGACACCGTCGGAGGCGGCACGGTCACGACCTATGACATCCGGGTCACGCGGCCCAATAAAGAGCCCGCCGTGGACGTGGGCGCGATGCACTCGCTGGAGCACCTGATCGCCACCTACCTGCGCAACGATCCCGACTGGAAGGATGAGATCATCTACTGGGGCCCCATGGGCTGCCTGACCGGCTTTTATCTCATTTTGAAGGGGGACCGCGCGCCGCGGGAGATATTCGACCTGATCCTGAGCGCGTTCAGGTCCGTGGAGAGCGCCCAGGTCGTTCCCGGCGCGGAGGCCAAGAACTGCGGCCATTACCTGATGCACAACCTGGGCATGGCGAAGTGGTACGCGGCGCGGTTCGCGGATTACCTCGCCGAACGCAGGGACGATCCCAAGATCTACGAATACCCCCGGACGGAGCGACTCGTCACCGATGACGGCCAGCACTTCTACGATTCGTAAAAGGATGATTTGGGATTGACAAACCGCGCTGTGGGTGCTATAATACCTACAGAAATAATAGGTAATAGGTGAGGGAAACCATGTTGAAGCGCATCGACGTCTGTTGTTGTCACAGCCCCGGCAGAGGGTCACTTTGTGTGCAATGACAGGCGACGATCCGTCATGACACCCGCTGTCGGCATTCAGATGAATTGCGGGAGCTGGAGGGCGGCGCGGCGGGGTTCGCCTTCGCCTCCGGCATGGCCGCCATCACGGCGGTGCTCCAGCTGTTCCGGGCGGGGGACAGGGTGCTGATCTCCTCCAACGTCTACGGCGGCACGTACCGCGTGCTGGACAAGGTGTTCCAGCGGTTCGGGCTGGACTGCGGCATCGTGGACACCTCCGACCTTGATGCGCTGGAGGCCGCCATCACCGGCGACGTGCGGGCCATACTGATCGAAAGCCCGGCAAACCCGCTGATGACCGTCACCGATATCGCCGCGGTGGCCGCGCTGGCGAAGCGCAAGGGCATACTGACCATCGTGGACAACACCTTCATGACGCCCTACCTGCAAAGGCCGCTGGCGCTCGGTGCGGACATCGTGATCCACAGCGCCACGAAGTACCTGGGCGGCCACAGCGATCTCGTCGCGGGGCTGGCGGTGGTGAAGGACGCGGCGCTGGCGGGCCGGCTGGCGTTCCTGCAAAACGCCACCGGCGGCGTGCTGGGGCCCTTTGACGCCTTCCTGCTGATCCGGGGCATCAAGACGCTGGCGGTGCGCATGGACCGTCACGTGGAGAACGCGGAGCAGATCGCCGCGTGGCTGGCGGGCAACGAAGCCGTGGCGCGGGTCCACTATCCCGGCCTGAAGGACGACCCGGGCTACGCGGTCAACCGCAGGCAGGCGAAGAACGGCGGCGCGATGATCGCCTTCGCCCTCAAAGACGATTATGATTACAGGACCTTCTTTAAGTCATTGAAGCTCATATCGCTGGCGGAGAGCCTGGGCGGCGTGGAGTCGCTGGCCTGCCATCCCGCCACGATGACCCACGCCTCCATCCCGCGGGAGCTGCGGTTGAAGGTGGGCATCTCGGACAACCTGATCCGGCTGTCGCCCGGCATCGAGGCGGCGGAGGACCTTATCAACGATCTCGACCAGGCGATAAAAGCCAGCAAGGAGGCATAATCATGGCGCTCTATAATTCCACCCAGGAACTGATCGGCAACACGCCGCTGGTGAAGCTGAACCACTTCGACCTCCCGGAGGGCGTGAACCTGTACGCCAAGCTGGAGTTGATGAACCCGTCGGGCAGCGTGAAGGATCGCGTCGGCAAATACATGATCGAAAGGGCGGAGCGGGACGGCCTGCTCAGGCCCGGCGGCACCATCGTGGAGGCCACTGCGGGCAATACCGGCCTGGGCATCGCCTTCGCGGCGCTGAACCGGGGCTACCGGGTGATCTTCGTGGTGCCGACAAAGTTCAGCCAGGAGAAGCAGACCCTGATGCGGGCGCTTGGCGCGGAGATCATCAACACGCCCCGGGAGGGCGGCATGCTGGGCGCGGAAACAAAGGCCAACCTTCTGCGCACGGCGATCCCCGGCGCGATCTCGCTGGGACAGTTCCACAACCCCGCGAACCCGCTGGCCCACTACGAGACCACGGGCCCTGAGATCTGGCGCGACCTCGATGGCCAGGTGGATTACCTGGTGGCCGGCGCGGGCAGCGGCGGCACCTATTCGGGCATTGTGAAGTATTTGAAGGAACAGGACCCTTCCGTACAAGGTGTGCTGGCTGACCCGGTGGGCTCCACCATGGGCGGCGGCGAGCACGGCGACTACGACATCGAGGGCATCGGCAACGACTTCATCCCCGATACCATGGACATGACGCTGGTGGATCGTGTGGTCAAGGTCACCGACGCCGAGGCGTTTGCAAGCGCCCGCCTGCTGGCCCGCCGGGAGGGCATCTTCGCCGGCTCCTCCTCCGGAGGCGCGCTGGCCGCCGCATTGAAGCTGGCGGAAGGCGGCGCGAGAGGCAACATCGTCGTCGTCTTTCCGGATCGTGGAGACCGCTATTTCAGCAAGGGACTGTACGAAGCCCCAGCAGAATAAATGAACCTGATAGGATTGTATAGAAAGGTCGGCATAAATGGCGGCATTGACATCCCCCTGGGCGCTGAATATAATGTTATGTGAGTGATATAATCCTGTAAAGGACTGCGCGGCGCAGACACGCCTGAAGAAGGATCGGAACCTCTGCAAGCCCATCACCCTGGGCCGGGTGACCTTCCGCAACCGCATGTTCTCCACGCCCATGGGCAGCACGGACATCACGGGCGACGGCTGCATCGGCCCGAAGTTCTACGGCGTTTTACGAGCTGAAGGCCTGACTGCAGCGCAGCTTCCAGCCAGGGCGGCGCAGGCGCGGTGACCGTCAGCGAACTGATGGTGCATCCCGAGACCGACGCCAGCCACGCCTATCACCTGGACGAGCGCATCCTCAACTCCCTGGCCTGCGCCACCTATACCGCCGACGCCATCCGACGCCACGGCGCGATTCCCAGCTTGGAGCTGAGCCACTCCGGCATGTTCGCGGGTACGTATATGACGGACAGGGAGAAGCAGAAGTCCATCGCCCAGTGGAGCGCGTCGGCATGCACCCGCGCCGACGGTGTGGAGATTCCCGGCACGACCGTCATCTGCGCCCTGGGCCAGCGCTCAAGAATCATGACGATTCCCGCGGTGGAACCACAAGGATTCCCAAAATAGTAAGCCAAGCGATATCTGATTGCCCATCATACAGTGAGGCCAGGGATGGACGGCTGTATGATGGGCAATGTTATATGCTGGGATTAGTTTATACTAACCGCCGTGAGGCAATTGTGAAATTCAGGGAAACCCATTGACAACAGCCTTTGGTTAGAGTATTATAACTACATGTTAGGAATAACTAACAAACGAGGAGGACGTGAATATGAAGAAGATATCCTGTTTGCTGTTGATGCTCGTGATGATGCTCGGCGCGATGGCGCTGGCGGAGCCCGCCGACGTCATTGAGATCGGCACCGTCGAGGAACTGGCCGCGATCAACGAAAACCTGTCCGGCAATTACGTGCTGACCGCCGACATCGACCTGGCGGGCGCGGAGTGGAGGCCCATCGGGGCCTACGCGCCTTCCGGCGAGAGCGCCGAGGAGCAGGAGATCCCCGCCGCGGAGACCGCCTTCACCGGCACCTTCGACGGCCAGGGCCACACCATCTCCAATCTGGTCATCGACCAGCCCGAGGGCTGGGCGCAGGGCCTGTTCGGCTGCATCGCCAATGCTCAGGTGGGCAACTTCACCCTGGAGAACGCCACCGTGGACGCCCAGATGATGAGCGCCGACGTGGTGGGCTATGCCTACATGTCCACCGTGTCCGGCGTCAACCTGGTGAACGGCGCGGTCAACGCCCACTGGGGCGAGATGAGCGCCGAGGGCATGTACGGCGGCATCGTCGGCGCGGGCATGGGCTCCATGATCGAGAACTGCGCCGCCCAGGCGGACATCGTGATCCCCGACGGCACCGCCAACGCGGGCATCGTGGGCGGCGGCCTTGAGATGACCAGCGTGGTGGGCTGCGTGGCCACCGGCACCGTCACCGCGGGCAACGACTGCTACGGTCTGGGCGGCGTGTCCGGCTGCGGCTTCGCGGCGGAGCAGTTCACCGACTGCACCGCGGCGGACGTGACCATCACCGCGGGCGACAACTGCTTCTGGATCGGCGGCGTCACCGGCTACGCGGGCGGCTATGCCGACGCGCAGTACGGCATGCCCGTGACCGTGTTCACCAACTGCGCCGCGAAGAACGTCACTGTGAACGTGGGCGAGAACGCCGACGGCATCGGCGACATCGTGGGCGCGGGCTTCTACAACGATCAGGTCGCCCAGGACATGGGCGCGCCCTTCGACCAGCCCACCCAGTTCGAGCTGGTGGATTGCGTGACGGACGGCGAAGGTGCGCAGGACGAGGACGCGGCCGCCGCGGCACAGCTGCTGGAGGACGTGAAGGGCACCTATGTGGCGCTGTTCCCGATCATCACCGATTCCGCCTGGGACCAGGTCTGGCTGGACCACTGCGCCGCCGTGATGGGCGACGAGATGGCCCCGGAGGCGGCGCAGATGCTGAAGGACGCCTGCAACGGCACCATCTACGGCCAGGAGGCCATCGACGCCTATGGCGACGGCTCCAATGGCGCGCAGTTCGACTGCCTGTTCATCAATGGCGTGGACCAGATCACCTTCGACGGCGCGACCATCGGCGGCACGCTGGAAGGCGCAGAGGTCTTTTCCCACGAGTACGCCTATGTCGGCCCCCTGTCCCTGGGCGGCATGATGAACGGTTATCTGTATGAGACCGCCGACGCGGACGCCGGAGAGTTCAAATACTTCTTCATGATGCCCGACACCCCGGCGAGCACCTATCACCTGGAGTTCCGCTACGGCAGCGACGTGGACGCCCTGACCGAGTACGCCACCGGCCCCTATGCCTACTGGCTGGCCGCGGGCTTCCCGGTGGATGCGGACGAGGCCATGACCGAGGACGTGATCGGCCTGTTCTGCGACGAGAACCTGGCGGAGATGGCGCAGGAGCAGCCCGCCGCCTGATCTATTGTAACGAAAAGGGAGCCTGCGATAAATTGCGGGCGCCCGCAATCATAATTGCCGCTGAAAGATCGCATGCTATTATGGGTCAATGAGAGGATGTGTATCGTATATGAACAGTTTTGCCATCACCAAGGTCATCGGCCGGGAGATCGTCGATTCCCGCGGCAATCCCACCGTTGAGGCGGAAGTTACGCTGGCAAGCGGCATTATCGGCCGCGGCACGGCTCCATCCGGCGCGTCCACCGGCGAGTTTGAGGCGCTGGAGCTGCGGGACGGCGATAAGGCCCGCTTCGGCGGCAAGGGCGTGCAGAAGGCCGTGAACAACGTCAACACTGTCATCAACGAGGTGCTCCAGGGCATCGATGCCCGGGACACCTACGCCGTGGACGGCGCGATGCTGAAGGCCGACGGCACCAAGGACAAGAGCAACCTGGGCGCGAACGCCATACTGGCCGTGTCCATCGCCGCGGCGAAGGCGGCCAGCGAAGGGCTGGGCGTGACACTGCATCAGTTCCTGGGTGGTGTGCAGGGCAACAACCTGCCCGTTCCGATGATGAACATCCTGAACGGTGGCGCGCATGCCGACAGCTCCGTGGACACCCAGGAGTTCATGATCATGCCTGCCGGCGCGCCCACCTTCAAGGAGGGCCTGCGCTGGTGCGCCGAGGTGTTCCAGACCCTCAAAAAGCTCATCAAGGACATGAAGGACGTCACCGCCGTGGGCGACGAGGGCGGCTTTGCGCCCAACAGCCTGGGCGGCGATGAGGATGCCATCGAGCTCATTTTGAAAGCCATCCGCGAGGCCGGTTACGAGCCCGGCAGGGATTTCGTGCTTGCCATGGACGCCGCTTCCTCCGAGTGGAAGAGCGAAAAAGGCAAGGGCTTCTACCATCAGCCCAAGTCCGGCAGGGACTTCACCTCCGACGAGCTGATCGCCCACTGGGAGAGCCTGGTGGAAAAGTATCCCATCATCTCCATCGAGGACGGCCTGGACGAGGAGGACTGGGAGGGCTGGCAGCGCATGACAGCGAAGCTGGGCCACAAGGTGCAGCTGGTTGGCGACGACCTGTTCGTCACCAACACCGAACGCCTGGCCAAGGGCATCGCGCTGGGCTGCGGCAACTCCATCCTCATCAAGCTGAATCAGATCGGCTCCGTGTCCGAGACCCTGGAGGCCATCAAGATGGCCCACAAGGCCGGCTACACTGCCGTGACCTCCCACCGATCCGGCGAGACCGAGGACACCACCATCGCGGACCTGGCCGTGGCGCTGAATACCCGGCAGATCAAGACCGGCGCGCCTTCCCGCTCCGAGCGCGTGGCGAAGTACAACCAGCTGCTGCGCATCGAGGAGAGCCTGGGCGCGAACGCCGTGTATCCCGGCTTCGATGCCTTTAACGTGAAGCGCTGATTCTGTAACGACCGGTTTAGTCCCCGCATAAAGCAAGCCCCACTGATGACATTTGCTACAGTGGGGCCTTTGAGTAGACTGGTAAATGCTCTCCAAAAGCCCGAAAACCCACCATGGCGTGGGTTTTCGGGCTTTTCTCCTGCGCTGACAACAATATGCTACATCTGAGCGGCATCCCGTTGCTGCTTCAACCCTTATACTTTCGATCGTACAGCAGCGCGGCCAGCAGCACCACGAAGCAGGAGCCCGCGTTGTGCACCAGCGCGCCGGTGGTGGGGTTCAGCACGCCCAGCACGGACAGCGTGACCGCCGCGAAGTTGATGCACATGGACAGCGTGATGGCGGTCCGGATGGTCCTGACGGTGGCGTTGGACAGCCACTTGAGGTAGGGCAGCTTTGAGATGTCGTCGGTCATCAGCGCCACGTCCGCCGCGTCCACGGCGATATCCGAGCCCATGGCCCCCATGGCCACGCCCACGTCCGCTGTCTTGAACGCCGGGGCGTCGTTCACGCCGTCGCCGATCATGCACACCCGGCCCGCCCGCTTCAATTCGTTGACGATGCCGACCTTCTCCTCCGGCAGCAGGTCGGCGCGCACATCCCGTATGCCGACCTTTGAGGCGAAGAACTTTGCGGCGGTGGCGTGGTCGCCGGTCAGCAGCACGGCGCGGGTGTTCATCGCCGCGAGGCGGCTGACCATGTCGGCGGCCTCCGGGCGCAGCACGTCGGACAGGGCGATGACGCCGATGACGCGCCGCTCATCCGCGACGATGACGGAGGCCTTGCCCTCTCCGCGCAGCCTGTCGAGCGCCGCCCGGGCGTCCCCATCCAGCTGGACGCCCGCCTCGGCGATGTATTTTTCGTTGCCGAGGCGATAGCCCCTTCCGTCCACCGTCGCACTGATGCCCTTGCCCGCGCTCATCCTGAAATCGGAGACCGGCAGCAGGGGCATGTCCTTCGCCCGCTCCGCGATGGCCTTGCCCAGCGGGTGCTCGCTCAGCCTCTCCGCGGAGGCCGCGAGGCTCAGCAGCGCGTCGGGCGTCATGTTCGCCATGGGAAGGATGTCGCTGACCTCCAGCCGCCCGCAGGTCAGCGTGCCGGTCTTGTCGAAGGCGACGGTGTCCACGCCGCCCATGCGCTCCAGGGCCTCGCCGGACTTGATGATGACGCCGTGCTTCGTGGCCTGGCCGATGGCCGCCATGATGGCCGTGGGCGTGGCCAGCACCAGCGCGCAGGGGCAGAACACCACCATGACCGTCACGCCGCGCACGATGTCGCCGGTGACGCCCCATGCCAGCAGGGCGATGGTCAGTGCAATGGGCACCAGCCAGCTGGCCCAGCGGTCCGCGATGCGCTGGGTGGGGGCCTGGTGGTTCTCGGCGTCCTCCACCATGCGGATCAGCTTTTGCAGGGCGCTGTCCCCGCTGACCTTCGTCACCTCGATGTCGACGGCCCCGAAGCGGTTGATGGCGCCGCTGAACACGCTGTCGCCGACGCCCACATCCACCGGTAGGCTCTCGCCGGTCATCACGGACTGGTCCACCGAGGTCTCGCCGGTCCGTATGACGCCGTCCACCGGGATGGTCTCGCCGGGCAGCACCCGCACGGTGTCGCCGACCTTGATCCGTTCCACGGGAACGGTGCTTTCCCGCCCGTTTTCGATCACCCTGCCGGTCTCGGGGGCCAGGGCGATCAGGTTTTTGAGCCCCTTCTTCGCCTGTTCGGTGGTCATGTCCTCCAGCAGCGCGCCGATCTCCATGATGAACGCCACCTCGCCCGCGGCGAACAGGTCGCCGATCAGTATGGCGGCGATCATGGCGATGGAGATCAGCAGCGCCGAGGAGATCTTCGCGATGCCCCGGTTGTGGATGATGCGCCAGACGGACAGGTACAGAAGCGGTATGCCGCAGATCACCACGCACACCCAGGCCAGCCTTTCTCCTGCGGGCCAGCCCACTCGCGGCAGTATGAATGATGCCAGCAGAAACAGCCCGCCCACGAGGGTCATGGGCCAGCCCGCCAGGAAATCGTTGACCTTCTTGAACATGGGGACCTCCGATTAGCTATAATTAATTTCCGATCATCTGTGATTATAGCTTTCGGAACGGTCCAGTACAAGAATCAAATCATCCGACCTGTGCGTTACTGAACAAAACGGCGAAACTGTGCGGGATCTGGAAGATATATTTATTGTAAGTTATTGCAGAAACGGGTTTTCTTTAGCCTTCCCCTTTGGGGAAGGTGGATTGCCGCAAAGCGGCAAGACGAAAGAGGTCCTTTATGGATGGGGTCTGCGCCTGTATCCCAACAGGAACGAAATGTCGTGTGTTCTGTCGCAGCAGAGGCGCGCAGCGAAATATCAGGGGGACCTCTTCCGACCCGGCCTTACGGCTGGCCCACCTTCCCCAGAGGGGAAGGCTATCCCCGGAGAACCGCCTTTCAGCATTTCCACTAGGGAAGGGCAATAATCTGCCATCACTCCCAGCCTTCCCCTCTTTGGAAGGCCATCCTGGGAGAGCCGCCTTTCACCTTTCTCTTTGGGGAGAACTTATTTGATATCACCGGGCTTGGGCAGGAATGCCAGCATGTTTTCTTCCGTTTCGCGAGGGTATCGAATGCCAGCATGTTTTCTTCCGTTTCGCGGGCCTCACGCCAGGGTCACGTCGACGGCGCTCGGGCCGTCCAGGCGGAACCGGGCGGTGTGCTGGCCGTCGGTGAGGGCGTAGCCGCCCTTGAAGCCGGTGACCTCCGCGCAGCCGTTCACGTCGGTGATCACGTCGCCGTGGGTCTCCCACTCGCCGTGGATCAGCCCTTGCAGCGCGCGATAGGCGGGCTTTTCCCGGTTGTCCCTCGCGATCACGCCGCTGGGCGCGCCCAGCCACATGCCGTCCGCGAAGTCCCAGCCGGTGACGGCCTGGACCAGCGGATGGTCGAAGAGTATCCGGTACATCTCCTCCCACTCCCGGGCCTGGCGCGCCTCGCCCTCCGGGGTGCTGGGCCACTCGGGGATCTGGTAGTCGTTCAGGTCCACGATGTGGGGCGGCATCAGGTGGCCGGAGACGAGGGTGTTCTCCGTGAAGTGCAGCGGCAGGCCGAAGCCCTCGAAGCGCTTCAGGATCTCGTTCAACTTCTCCGCGCCCATGTAGCCCTGGTGCTGGTGGGTCTGCAGGCCGATGGCCCCGATGGGCGCGCCGGCGTCCAGGCTGCCCCGGATCAGCTCGGCGTACTTGTCGGACAGGTTGAAGTCGTTGATCAGCAGCAGCGCCTTCGGATTGGCGGCCTTCGCCGCGTCGAAGACCTCCTTCACCAGGCTGACCCTTCCGTAGCGCTTGCAGACGCGGGTGATGGCGTTGTCGTACCGGTCGAACTCCGGCATGATGACCACCTCGTTGATCACGTCCCAGATGTCGATCACGCCCGCGAAGGCGGTCACCTCCCGGTGGATGCGCTCCAGCTGCTTGTCCAGTATGGTCTTGTCGTCGTACTGCATCAGCCAGTCGGCGCAGGCGGTGTGCCAGCACAGCGGGTGGCCCTTCACGGTCCTGCCGCGCTCCACCAGGAAGCGGGAGGCGTTCATGCGGCTCTCGAACTGCGGCTCGCCCTCCACGGGCTCATAGCCGCCCCAGTAGAAGGCCATGGTGCCGTAGTTGAACAGCCGCAGCCACTTCTCCATGCGGTCCTGGTAGAAGGGATCGTCCCGCTTGTCGTTGGCATAGGGGATGGCGTCGAAGGCCCCGGAGCCAAACAGGAAATCGTGCGCCTGCTGGTCGATGTGCAGCTTGCGGCCCGCGACGGGGCGCCCCGCGGCGTCCACGACGCGCAGTACGGCGGTTGCTTTGCGATGCTCGTAGGACATGGTATGAACAGACCTCCCGTCAATTGTGATATCTGTATGCATTATACATTATCGATGGATAAACGCACAATCTATTTGAACATGATATGAGGATAGATCAAGAAAAAAGAAGAATTGTTCATTGAATTGCCGGGGAAACAGATGTATCGTACATGAGATTGGTTCATATCTGTACGATGGAGGACAACGACCGTGATGCGTTCCAGGACCATGAACATGAGCCAGGGCAGGCCGCTGAAGCTGCTGACCCTGTTCGCCATACCGCTGCTCATCGGCAATCTGTTCCAGCAGGCCTACAACCTGGCGGATTCGATCATCGTCGGGCGGTTCATCGGCGCGGGGGCGCTGGCCGCCGTGGGCGCCACGGGCTCCATATCCTTCCTGTTCTTCTCGGTGTGCAACGGCATCAGCAGCGGCGGCGGCATCGTCACGGCGCAATACTTCGGCGCGGGGGACGACGACAGGGTGCGCCGCGCCATCGTCAATTCGGCCTACATCATGTTCACCACGTCCCTGGCCATGGGCGGCATCGCCTTCGCGCTGACCCCCACGGCCCTGCGCCTGCTGGGCACGCCCGGGGACATATTGCCCGACGCGATCACCTACATGCGCATGATGTGCCTCAGTGTGCCGCTGATCGCGGTGTACAACTACGCCGCCTCGATGCTGCGGGCGCTGGGGGATTCCCGCACGCCGCTGTACTTCCTGATCGTGGCCTGTCTGCTGAATGTGGCCATGGACCTGCTCTTCGTGCGCAGGCTGGGGCTGGGGGTGTTCGGCGCGGCGCTGGCCACGATGCTGGCCCAGCTGCTGGCGGGGGTGGGCTGCCTGATCTTCGCGCTGCGCAGCAATCCCTATTTCATGATCGATCGCAGCCGGCTGGCCGTGGACTGGGCCATCATACGCCACGCGGTCCGGCTGGGACTGCCGCTGGCGCTGCAATGGTCGATGATCGCCATCTCCACCACGGCGCTGCAGACGGTGGTCAACCGCTTCGGCACGGCGGCGGTGGCGGCCTTCACCGCGACGAACCGCATCGACCAGCTGACCCAGCAGCCCTTCGGCTCGCTGGGCATGGCCCTGTCCACCTATGCCGGGCAGAACTACGGCGCGCGGCGGCTGGACCGGGTGCGGGAGGGCCTGCGGGACGCCATGCTGGCCATGGCCGTGTTCTCCGGCGCGATGCTGGTGGTGATCCAGCTGCTGGGGCCCGACATCGTCCGTGCCTTCGTCAGCGACGGGGAGGTGGTGGCGCTGGGCGGCAGGGCGCTGCGGCTGACCAGCCTGTTCTACGTGTTCCTGGGCACCATCTACATGACTCGCGGCACGCTCAACGGCGTGGGGGACACCCTGTTCTCCTTCATCAACGGCATCATCGAGATGCTGTGCCGGATACTGCTGCCCATGGGGCTGATGCTGATCCCGTCGGTGGGCGTGTGGGCCATCTGGTGGACGGCGGGGCTGACCTGGGCGATCAGCGCGCTGGCCTGCCTGCTGCGCTATCTCTCCTGGAGCCGGAAGAACGCGAAGCGGGCGTGATCAATCCCGCTTCGGCGCCGCCGTGGCCCTGCGGTACTGCCCCGGGCTCATGCCGCACTGGCGGCTGAACTGGCGGCTGAAGTGCTCGGCGCTGTTGTAGCCGCACAGCAGCGCGATCTCCTGGATCCGAAGCTGCGTGTGGGACAGGTAATCCCTGGCCTGCCGGACGCGGCTTTCGATCACGTCGTCCATGCAGCTGACGCCGAACTGCCGCTTGTACAGCAGGTGCAGGTATCCGACGCTGATGTGCAGCTGCTCGGCCATTTCAGACACGCTCCAGCGCCTGCCCGGCTGGCTGAGTATGCGCCGCCGCAGGGCGGTGAGCTCCAGCCGGTAATCCGCGTCGCCGGGCAGGCCGATGCCGTCGCGCAGCTTCTGGAACAGCAGCGCCATCAGCTGCGGCGTGGCGGTCTCGTGGCCGCTCTGCATGTGCTCCCAGGTGAGCAGCTGGAAAAGGTTGTGGCAGTAATCCGCGTCCGGGACGGGGAAGGGCCGGTTCTGGAGGGGAAACTGGGTGACGTAGGGCTCGTCGGAGCCGAAGATCATCCAGTCGTTGCCGTAGCTCGCCTCGCACGCGCCGTAATGGATCGGGGCGTCGGGGGAGAACAGCGCCGCGTGGTGGGCGGGATAGACGCGCTCCCCGTCGCCGTCGCGGAAGCGAAGGGCCGTGTGGGTGAGGATCAGCAGATAATAGCCGTGCGCCCCGGGCACGTCGTAGACGAAGTCGGAGGGATGCACGGCATCGTAGCCGATCATGCGAATGCTGTCCATGGGCGTACCTTCCTCGAAAATGTGTGCATGACCCTGCCGGGACGGCGGGCGAGGCGGCGCGAACGGGTTTTACAGCCCGTCGATCGCCGTTCGCAGCGCGTCGTCCTCGCAGGGCTTTTCCATGAAGACGCGGTCCCTGTCCTCCAGGGCCCTGAACGCCTCGTAGTAGCGCAGGCCGAAGCGGCGCTGGGCGGCGGCCGTGAAGTGCAGGTGGTCGGGCTTGCCCTCCAGCCCCTGGGCGGAGGCGAAGCCCACCCGGGGATGGGTCTCGGCGAACGCCATCAGCTGGCGGTTCACGGACTTGTAGTAGTGCCTTTCCTCCTCCAGCTGCCCCAGGAAATCGCCCAGGCCGCCGACGATGAACGGGACCTTATGCAGGTCCAGCGCCGCCGTCAGGGCGTCGTAGAAGCGGTTCAGGCGCTCGAGGTAGGTTTCGCACAGCCCCGGCTTGCAGTCCGACTCGCCCTGGTGCCAGAGCACGCCGGCGATGGTGGAGGTGCGCTCCGCGAGCCGGGCCTGGAGCACCGCGTGGTCGAACAGCAGGCTGCCCTCCCTCCACTGCTCCAGCTGGGTGCCGCCGTCCGCGCAGGGGATCAGCCCGACGCACACGCCGTGGTCCCGCTGGTAGGCGTCGGCGAAGCTCTCCGCCATGGAGATGCCGGAGAAGGGACGGTCGGGATTGACCGGCGTGAAGAAGGGCTGCCAGCGCCCGTTGCGCAGGACCTTCAGGGACGGGTTGTCGATGGGCGGCACGTCGCCGAAAGCGCCGCGCCCGGCCATGTTGGATTGTCCGATCATCAGGAAGGAATGGATCATGGCCTCACAGCCTCCTTTTCATGCGTTCTTGCGGCCCGCCGTCACTCCAGCACGATCTCCGTGAAGGACCAGGCGGGAATGGGCCAGGTATCGGGGCCGTTCGGGTTCGGCGCGGAATAGCTGCATTCCACGGCGATGTTGCCGGAGGACTTCACGGTCTCCTGCACGCGCCCGCCGGCGGCGGACATCCGCCTGGCCCGGGCCGTGCGGAAGCTGTGGCCGAGGGGGGACAGGTCCAGCGATACCCGGGTGTCCCGGTCGCACTTGTTGACCAGGTAGAGTATCAGCCTGGTCTCGTCCGCGTTCCAGGCGGCCTGTATCTCCACGCTCTTCAGGCTGTCCGGCTGATAGCCCTCGATCTCCAGCACCCAGGCGGCCTCGCTGCGGGACAGCTGCTCGTACAGCAGGCCGCAGACGGACAGCATGACCCGCTCCTTCGCCGCCTCGATCACCGATTGCCCCGCGGTGTTGCACAGGTTGTTGAAGCACATGAACCGCGCGATGTCCCCGTAGCGGTGATAGTTCAGCAGATTGCCCACCAGCGTCAGCCCGTAGATCCAGGTGCGCCTGGCCTCGCGGATGCTGATGCCGTTTTTTTCGTAGAATTCCGCCGTGAAGGGGGCCAGCGTGTTGGGTCGGTTCTGCAGCGCCTCCGTGTCGCAGTAGTACAGCTTGTGCGCGTGCTCCTCGTTCCAGCGCCGGACGATGCCGATCTTATAGGCGATGTTGTCCGGCGCGCACACGCGGTCCGCCAGGAAGTCCACGTCCTCGCCGCAGATCTCCAGCATCGCCTCCACCTGCGTGCGGAAGTCGTGATAGCTGCAAAGCCCGATCTGTATCCCCGGGTCCACCGACTTCATCGCCCGGGAATACCGGACGACGGTCCGGGCGTACTCGTCCCGGGAGAACCAGCGGAAGGTCTCGTTGTCCATCTCCCAGTAGCGCACGTTGTAGGGCTCCGGGTGGCCGTTCTTCGCCCGCAGCGCGCCCATGGGCGTGGAGATGTCGCCGTTGCAGTACTCCACCCACTGGCGGGCGCACTCGATCCCGGCGTCGATGTCGGTGATGCCGGGCAGGTCCGCGCCGTGGGCGTCCAGGTTCGGGTTGCCCATGGCGTGGGTGGCGTTCAGGTAGAAGCGCTTGCCCGGATGGAAGAAGTTGACCACCAGCATGGCCTCGCAGCCCAGCGCCTCGCACAGCCGCAGGAATTCGTCGGTGCCCACGTCGTTGTAATTGACGTCGCCCCAGTAATAGGAATCCTCGGGCTTGCGGGCGTTGCGCGGCCCGATGGCGTCCCGCCAGTCGTGGAAGGAGGCGAAGCAGCCGCCCGGGAAGCGCAGCACCGTGGGGTTGACCCGCCGCAGGGCGTCGATCACCTCCGGCCGCCAGCCGTCCACGGTGTCCGCGGGCATCAGCGAGAAGGCGTCCGCCAGCACCCGGCCCGGGGTGATGAACAGCGCGAAGGTGGCCCAGCCGGTGAAGCCGGCGTTGTCGAACACGGCCTCGCAGAAGCCGCCCTCCCGGGAGGACTCGCCCAGCGGAAGCACCGCGATGGGCTCGGCGGCGAAGGTGTCCTTCGCGGTGGCGTAGAAGCGCAGCTCCGCCCGGACCGGGCCCTCGCCCACGTTCTTCAGCCATCCGCTGAAGCGATAGGACTGCCCGGCGACGAGGTATTTGCCGCTCTGGGCGACGCCGCAGGGCCGTGAGGCCTCGAAATTGTGGATGGACAGGCAGCTCTTGCCGTGCACGCCGCCCGCCACGCGCTCCACGGTCAGCGCGTAGAAGGGCGCCTTTTCGGTCAGGAAGCTGCAATCCGGCGTGATGCTCTCGGGCCGGTCCAGCGCCGGGCAGGCGAACCAGCGGGGATGGGCGTAGCCCGAGTGATGCCATTCCTGTTCGCTCCAGTCGTTGCCCACCACGTCCCATCCGCCGAACCAGTCGTAGGTCTCGGGCGTGATGGGGCAGGCCTTCTCGAAGCTGCGGTTGTAGAGCATCTCGGCGTGCATCGCCTCGACCTGGTAGCCGAAGCCGACCTCGATGAAATTGCCGCAGAGCAGCCTGCTGACCGGGGAATCGTTCAGCCGTCGGGGGGTCACCCGGAAGACCCTCTGTCCGTCCTGGAATTCCGCAACATTTGTCCCTGCCATGTCATTCCCTCCCAATTCCTTTTAACGGCCATAGCATAACACAAAGTGGGCCGAAAATCTTTAAATCGTTTGTTAAAAATATGAATAATACGTAATATAGTATGGACTAATGGCGAATTCTGTGCTATGCTACTGTAAAACTGGTATACCGGTATAATGTGTTTGAGCTCGTCGGAGCCGGTGGAGCCGCCCCCGCGGGCGGCGCGCAATGGTGAATTTTGGCCGCGAAGCGGCTGGAAGAAAAAAAGGAGGAATACGGTAATGAAGAAGATCCTGGTTCTCATGCTCGCCCTGATGTTGGTCGTGTCTTCGATCGCCGCGCTGGCGGAGATCCCTGAGCTGACCAAGGAGCCCCTCGAGATCCTGCTGTGGGACATCGCTCCCGAAGAGCCCAACAAGTCCATCCAGGAAGGCGCCGTGCAGCGCTTCATGGCGGACTATCCGAACATCACCGTCACCCAGGTGCATCAGCAGAACGACAACTACAAGCAGCAGCTGGTCGTTGCCATGAGCGCCAACGAGTGCCCCGACATGTACATCCACTGGGCGGGCGGCCCGATGGCCGAGTACTACAAGTCCGGCTTCGTGAATGACCTGACCGAGATGTTCAACAAGTACGACCATCCGGACTTCATCGACGCCGCCGTGGCCCAGGCCACCTATGACGGCAAGATCCTGGCCATCCCCTTCGGCGGCCTGTCCGGCTGCGACATCTTCTACAACAAGACCATCTTTGCCGAGGTCGGCATCGAGGTCCCCCAGACCATCGACGAGCTGGAAGCGGCCTGCGACAAGCTGCTCGAGGCGGGCTATGTGCCCTTCGCCCTGGCCAACGGCTCCAAGTGGACCGGCTCCATGTACTACATGTATCTGGTCGCCCGCCACTCCGGCAACGCCGAGTTCGACGCCGCCTATGAGGGCACCGGCTCCTTCACCTCTCCCGCCTTCATCTGGGCCGGTGAGAAGATCCAGGAATGGGTGCAGAAGGGCTACTTCAACGACGGCTTCAACAGCATGATCACCGACAACGGCGAGGATCGTGCCCTGATGTACAACAACACCTGCGCGATGATGCTGCACGGCTCCTGGCAGGTCGGCTCCGTCATGACGGACAACATGGACTGGTACAAGGCCAACTTCGGCACCTTCCGCTTCCCGGTGGACACCGAGGCCGAGGCGGCCGGCGTTCCCCAGGACGTTGAGATCGGCACCGCGGTCGGCAACGCCTTCTCCTTCAACTGCTGGAAGGAAGACGGCTCCGTCGATCAGGAGAAGCTGGATGCCTGCTATGTGCTGGCCACCCAGTACTACAGCGACGATCAGTACAACAAGGAGCAGGTCGCCGTTGGCCGTACCCCCTCCATCAAGGGCTTCGACCAGGTGGACGACGAGAACATGAAGGTCGTCATCGACACCTTCTTCAACGCCTCCAACGTGCAGCTGTGGTATGACCAGTATCTGCCCGCCTCCGTCACCGAGGTGCACAAGGACTGCATGACCGAGCTGTTCGGCCTGACCAAGACCCCCCAGGAGATCGGCGAGATGCAGGATGCGGCCATGGCTGCTGCCCGCGCGAACTGATCGAACACACACTGAATGCCTTCGGCATTCGTGCGGAATACCCGCAGGAATTTCCCTGCGGGTATTCCTGCTTGAGGCCAATCGAATGCGCCGCGCCAGCTGACGGTCGACCGGATCGCGCGCAGAGGACGGGCGGCTGGCGGGGCGCATTGGATATCCAAAAAAGAGGAGGCGGATGCCATATGGGAAAAAAATCCAGAAGGATGCTGGCGGAGACGTCGCAGAAGGGCACGGCACTGGCCGCGACGCTGTTCCTCGCTCCGGCGATCATATTGATCGCCACGTACATGATCTATCCCGTGATCGATACCTTCGTCACCAGCCAGTACCAGTGGAACGGCATTTCTGCGGAAAAGCTGTTCATCGGCCTGGACAACTGGAAAGCGCTGCTTCAGGACGCCAAGTTCTGGGATTCCTTTGTCCATAACCTGATCGTCATGGTCTTCTCGATACTGCTGCAGATCCCGATCGGGCTGATGCTTGCCACGTTCCTCGACAGCGTGGGGCGCAAATCGAACATCTTCAAAATCATATGGTTCTTTCCCTACCTGATGAGCTCGGTCGCCATCGCATTCCTGTTCAACTACATCCTCGGCACCAACGACGGCCTGTTCACCTCCATCGCCACGCTGCTGAACGGCAAGCGAACGATCGTGGACCTGCTGGGCAAGAGCCCGCAGGCGCTGTTCGCGGTCATCGGCGTCATGGCCTGGCAGTTCACGCCGTTCTACATGGTGTACTTCATCGCCGGTTATTCCAATATCTCCACCTCGCTGTATGAGGCGGCGATCATCGACGGCGCAAACCGCCGGCAGTACCTGTTCAAGATCGCCATTCCGCTGCTGGGCCCGATCTTCAAGACGGCCTGCACCATGTCGATGATCGGCTCCCTGAAGTACTTCGATATGATCTGGAACATGACTCAGGGCGGCCCCGCCGGCGGCACCGAGTTGATGGCGACCTACATGTACAAGCTGTCCTTCCAGCAGTGGAAGATGGGCTACGGCTCCGCCGTGGCCGCCGGCATGTTCATACTGATCACCGTCATCGCGCTGCTGTTCCAGAAGGTATTCGTCGTAAAGGAGGATTATTGACATGACCACCGATGTCAAAATGGCACAGCAGCAGCTTGCCGAGCAGAAATACAGGCGCGAGCGCACCAAGAGCCGCGTCTCATGGGCCTTCGCGTGGTTTTTCGCGTGCCTGTGGATGCTGATCGCGCTGATCCCCTTCGCCTTCATGATCTTCAACTCCTTCCGCAAGCAGTTTGACATGTTCGTGCAGGGCGTGTTCCACCTGCCGGATCCCTGGTTCTTTGAAAACTACCCAAACATCATACAAAACGGCTTCTTCGGGTATTTCGCCCGCTCGGTGCTGATCGTCGGCATGTCGCTGGTGCTGATGCTGATCATATCGTCCTTCGCGGCCTACCCGCTGTCCCGCATGAGGTTCAAGCTGCGCAACTTCATCTACGCGGGCATCATCGCCATGATGTCGATCCCGATGCACGTCACGCTGATCCCGATCTTCAAGATGACCAACTGGATGGGGCTCTACGACAAGCTGTTCGCGCTGCTGGGACCCTATGTGGCCTTCGCGCTGCCCATGTCGGTGTTCATACTCACCGGCTTCATGACCACCATTCCCAGGGAGGTGGAGGAGGCGGCGGTCATCGACGGCTGCAACAAGTACAGCATGTTCTTCCGCATCATACTGCCGCTGTCCAAGTCGGGCCTCAGCACGCTGGCCATCTACAACGGCGTCTCGATGTGGAATGAATTCGCCTTCGCGAATACGCTGCTGCTGTCGGCCAACCAGAAGACGCTGCCGCTGGCGCTGGGCCAGTTCAAGGGCGAGCACTCCATGGATATGCCGCTGATGCTCGCGGTGCTGGTGCTTTCCGCGCTGCCGATGATCATACTGTTCATCATATTCCAGGACAAGCTGGTCAAGGGCATGATGGCCGGCGCAGTCAAGGGCTGATATCACAAAGGAGGATCTTTAAACGATGATCTATTATGTCAACGCCAACGCATCCCGGGACGGCAACGGCACGAAGCAGATGCCCTTCCGACACATCGACGACGCGGCGCGGGTGGCCGTTGCGGGGGACGAGGTCCTCGTCGCGCCGGGCATCTACCGCGAAAAGGTCACGCCCCGCCACGGCGGCACCGAGGACGCCCGGATCGTGTATCGCTCCGAGGAGCCGCTGGGCGCGGTGATCACCGGCGCGGAGCCGCTGACGGGCTGGAAGAGGTTCAAGGGCAACGTCTGGGTGAACCGCGTGAACAACGGCGTGTTCGG
>ONHI01000092.1 GCA_900317565.1 uncultured Eubacteriales bacterium | reverse complement strand
TCACATTCTACACGAGTTGAGCTGTGTTGTCTCCTCTTTTTTGGAACGTGTTGCACTTCATATGATAACCTAAGGCCTTCCCCTTTGGGGAAGGTGGATTCCGGTTGAATCGCTTGCGATTCTGCCGGAAGACGGAAGAGGTCCCCGGGGGTGCTTCGTGTTACGGTCGCGGGCAAGGGTCGAGCGCAACGGGAAAGACCTCTTCAGTCACGGCTGCGCCGCGACAGCTTCCCCAGAGGGGAAGCCTCTTGGGAAACGGCCATATCCCGCCCAAAATACGGACAGCATCTATGCTGTCCCTGCAGGGGATCGCGGTATGATTGCGGTTTGCCCGCAGGGACGCCATGCATGGCGTCCGAAATCGATGGACAATGCGAATGGAGATCACACACTTGGATAAGATCGAACTGCTGGGGCTCACCGGCGAGGAATTGGAGCGCTTTGTGACCGGGGACCTGGGCGAGAGCAAGTTCCGCGCCGCTCAGATCGGCCAATGGCTGGCCCGTGGCGCGGACATCGACGGCATGACGAACCTGTCGGCGGCGCTGCGGGCGCGGCTGTCGGAGATCGCCGTGGCCAACCCGGTGCGCATCATGGAGTGCTATAAATCAAAGCTGGACGAGACGGAGAAGTTCCTGTACGCGCTGCCCGACGGCAACCTGATCGAGGGCGTGCTGATGCGCTATCACCACGGCGACACGCTGTGCGTGTCCACCCAGGTGGGCTGCCGCATGGGCTGCGCCTTCTGCGCCAGCACGCTGGAGGGCCGGGTGCGCAACCTGACGCCGGGGGAGATCCTGGGCCAGGTGGCCGCGGCCAACCGCCACATACAGGCCTCCGACCCGGAGCGCCGGGTGCACAACATCGTGCTGATGGGCAGCGGCGAGCCGCTGGACAACTACGACAACGTGGTCAAGTTCCTGCGCCTGGTGAACGATCCCAAGGGCATGAACATCTCCCTGCGCAACATCTCCCTGTCCACCTGCGGGCTGGTGCGGCGGATGTACGATTTCGCCAAGGAGGGCCTGCCGGTGACGCTGAGCCTGTCGCTGCACGCCCCCAACGACGAGATCCGCCGCAAGATCATGCCCGTGGCCAACGCCTATCCCTACAGCGAGGTGCTGACCGCCTGCAAGTATTACATCGAGCAGACCGGCCGCCGGGTGATCTTTGAGTACGCCCTCATCAAGGACCTGAACAGCGACGTGCGCCACGCCGAGGAGCTGGCCCGCCGGCTGCGGGGCATGCGCTGCCACGTGAACCTGATCCCGCTGAACGACGTGAAGGAGCGCAAGCTGGAGGCCCCCTCCCGCCAAACCGTGGAGGCCTTCCTGAAGCGGCTGGAGCTCAAGCACATCTCCGCCACCGTGCGCCGGGAGATGGGCGCGGACATCGAGGGCGCATGCGGACAGCTGCGCAGGAAAGTATTGGAGAGTGTGGAGTGAGGAGTGTGGAGTGAGGAGTTTTAGATAGCTGCATGATAGCGGTGAATCATCGGGTTATGCAACTGCGAATATGTTCTCTTTCGCATGAAAAAGCAGCATCACTTCCCTTCCCGGCCAATTCCAACTCCACTCTCCACTCTCCACACTCGACTGAACGCTATCGGTAAGCTCTGCAACACAACATATCAACCACGCCAACCCCACCAGGAGGTCACGCCCATGAAGGTCTACGCGATTACGGATATCGGCAGGATGCGCCCGATCAACGAGGATTCCTACTACGCGCCGGCGGACGGCGAGCGCTTCTGCGCCGTGGCGGACGGCATGGGCGGGCACAACGCCGGGGAGGTGGCCAGCGCGCTGGCGGTGGAGGTATTTTCCCGGAGCATGCGCCAGGTGGAGCACATCACGGCCCAGACGCTGCACGCCGCGGTGGAGCAGGCCAACGATTCCGTGTTCCAGATGGCCCAGGAGAACGCCGGCATGAGCGGCATGGGCACCACCTTCTCCGCCCTGGCCGCCCAGGACGACACCGCCTACCTGGCCCACGTGGGGGACAGCCGCATCTATCTGGTGCGCAACGGCGCGATCATGCAGGTGACCACCGACCACACCCTGGTGGAGCAGATGGTCCAGAAGGGGCTCATCACGCCCCGGGAGGCCCGCTTCCATCCCCGCCGCAACATCATCACCCGGGCGCTGGGCACCGAATTGAAGGTGGAGATCGACATCGTGCAGATGAGCCTGCGGCCCGGCGACGTGTTCTTCCTGTGCAGCGACGGCATGACCAATTACGTGGACGAGCGCGAGATCCTGCGCGCCGCCGTGTCGGAGCGCGACTGGCAGGACAAGCTGAAGCACCTGGTTTCCATCGCCCTGGAGAATGGCGGCGCGGACAACATCACCGCGCTGTTTGCCGTGTTCGAGGAGGCTGCCAATCGATGATCGGTCGCGTCATATCGGGGCGATATGTCGTGCAGGCCGTCGTCGGGACGGGCGGTATGGCCGTCGTCTATCGCGCCTTCGATCAGAAGAAAAACAGAATCGTGGCCATCAAGGTGCTGCGTCCGGAGTATGAGTCGGACGAGGAATTCGTGCGCCGCTTCAGCCGCGAGGCCGAGGCCGCCAGCAAGGTCTCCCACGAGAACATCGTGAACATGCTGGACGTGGGCATCGACGGCGACATGCGCTACATCGTGATGGAATACGTGGATGGCCAGACGCTGAAGGACATGATCCGTCAGCGGGGCACCATCCACCCGGACACTGCCATCCGCATGACCATCCGCATCCTCGCGGCGGTGGACCACGCCCATCGCAACGGCATCGTCCACCGGGACATCAAGCCCCAGAACATACTGGTGGACAACCAGGGCCGGGTGAAGGTGGCCGATTTCGGCATCGCCCGCCTGAAGGCCGCCCAGACCACCCGCCTGGAGGACGGCGGCACCGGCTCCGCGCTGGGCAGCGTGCACTACTTTTCCCCCGAGCAGGCCCGGGGCGAGGTGGCCGACGAGAAGAGCGACCTGTATTCCGTGGGCGTCGTGATGTACGAGATGCTCACGGGCCGGGTGCCCTTCGACGGCGAGACCAGCGTCTCCGTGGCGCTCAAGCACGTCAGCGAGGCGCCCCAGTCCATGCGCGACCAGCAGGAGGGCATCTCCAAGGCGCTGGACGAGGTGGTCATGCGGGCACTGTGCAAGGACGCCAGCAAGCGCTACCAGACCGCGGCGGAGATGGCCGCGGACCTGCGCAAGACGATCTCCCATCCCCAGGGCGGCTTCGTGACCTATCCCAAGGACGAGGATGAGCTGGAGCGGGAGAAGGAGGAGCGCCGCCGCCAGCGCGCCCGGGACCGCCGCAGGCTGCGCCGGACCATGCTGATCTGCATCGGCGTGGGCGTGCTGCTGATCCTGGCCGCGGGGGCCTGGTATTTTGCCAGCACGGTGAACACCTATGTCATGCCCGACCTGGTGGGCCAGGATCTGCTGCTGGCCCAGGACGCCATCGAGCAGCTGGGCGGCAGCGTCGAGGCGGAGTACAGCTACAGCGAGGAATTCGAGGAGGGCGTGGTCATCGGCCAGTCCCGCCGCGTGGGCGCGCGGGTGAAGCAGGGCGTGCCGGTGGCCCTCACCGTCAGCCAGGGCACCCAGTGGTACTACCTGGAGGATTACACCGGCCAGAGCGAGGCCGAGGCCGTGGACGCGCTGTCCGCGCTGGGCGTGGAATCGGTGGACGCCATCTATGTCCAGTCCGAGGCCCCGGTGGGCACGGTGGTGGCCGTCGCGCCGGAGCCGGGCCGCCAGGCCAAGGACACCCCGGTGATGTTCACCGTCAGCGGGCGGCGGATAATGATGCCGTCGCTGACCGGCTTCACGCTGGAGAACGCCCGGGCCCTGATCGAGGCCGAGGGCATGGTGCTGGGCACGGTCACCGAGGGCTACGCCGCCGACGCGCTGCCCAACACCGTGATCGCCCAGAGCGTGGCCGCCGGCACGGAGCTGCTCACCGGCGCGACGGTGGAGATCACCGTCAACCAGCCCCAGGAGACGCTGTACTATCCCGCCTCCAAGCTGTCCGTGGTGGTGCCGCTGAACGGCAGCAACGTGCAGCTGACCATGGTCGCGCCCTCCGGCGACGCCCAGGAGGTCTATCACGGCGTGCTGAACACGGGCACCTATCGCATCGCCCTGTCCAGCGCCGAGCCCGGCGAGCACACCGTCAACATCTACATGGATGGCGTGCTGATGGAGAGCCAGACGGTGCGGTTTGAGTAGGGAGTGTGGATTGGAGGAATAACGATTCTGAACGGTATCATTTTGCAGGGCATTGGCGGCTTCTACACCGCCCGGGACGCGGACGGCGCGGAATACACGCTGCGGGCCCAGGGCAAGCTGCGCCGGGAACACACCAAGCCCAAGGTGGGCGACCGGGTGGAGCTGCTGCCCGGGGAGGGGGAGGAGCACGGCTGGATCAGCCGCATACTGCCCCGGCGCAACGAGCTGGTGCGCCCCCCGGTGGCCAACATCGACGTGATCGTGATCGTCGTCGCCGCGGCCACGCCGGACCCGGACCTGATGATGGTGGACCGGCTGATGCTGAACGCCCGGCGGGCGGGCATCGACGTGCAGCTGGTGGTGAACAAGTGCGACCTGGCGCCGGACAGCGCCCGGGACATCGCGGCGCAGTATCGCGGCGCGCAGGTCTCGCCGCTGATGGTGTGCGCCGGGACCGGCGAGGGTCTGGACGCGCTGCGGGAGCGGCTGCGGGGCAAGGTCCACGCGCTGGCGGGCCAGTCCGGCGCGGGCAAATCCACGATGATCAACGCGCTGTACGGGCTGGCGCTGGAGACCGGCGGGCTGAGCCGCAAGATCGACCGTGGCAAGAACACCACCCGCCACTGCCAGCTGATCCCGGTGCCGGGCGGCGGCATGGTGCTGGACACCCCCGGCTTCAGCCTGCTGGAGACGGAGGTCTTCGACCCGGTGGAGCTGAAGGAGGGCTATCCGGAGTTCGCGCCCTACGAGGGCAGGTGCTATTTCCAGCCCTGCTATCACGCCACGGAGCCGCGCTGCGCCGCGCTGGACGCGGTAAGGGCGGGGGAGATCGACCCGCGGCGGCACGAGCGCTATGTGGCGCTGCTGGAGGAAATGAAACAGAGATGGAGGGATCGCTATGATTAAGATCGCGCCTTCCCTGCTGGCGGCAGACCTTCTGCACCTGGGGGACGGGATCCGGCGGATGCGGGAGGCCGGGGCGGATTACCTGCATTTTGACGTGATGGATGGCACCTTCGTGCCGAACCTGAGCTTCGGGACGGACATGTGCCGCCAGGTGGCGGGCTGCGGCCTGCCGGTGGACGTCCACCTGATGATCGTGAATCCCGAAAAGTACATCGACGCCTTCGCCAAGGACGGCGCGCGGATCATCACCGTGCACGCCGAGGCCGCCACCCACCTGCACCGCTGCCTGCACGAGATCCGGGAGGCGGGCTGCCTGGCAGGCGTGGCGCTGAACCCGGCCACCTCGCCGGAGTGCCTGCGCTATGTGCTGGGCGACTTCGACCTGGCGCTGGTGATGACGGTGAACCCCGGCTACGGCGGCCAGAAGCTGGTCTCCGCCTGCATCGACAAGGTGGCCGCGGTGCGCCGGATGCTGGACGAGGCCGGTCTGGACGCCATCGTCGAGGTGGACGGCGGCGTCAACCTTCAGACCGCCCCCGCGCTGGTGCGCGCCGGGGCCGATATGCTCGTCACCGGCAGCGCCGCCTTCGGCGCAAAGGACGCGAAGGCGTTCATGGAGGCGCTGAGGGGAGTATAAGGCATTAGGCATTAGGCAATAGGCATTAGTTGACGAGGAATGAGGAATGAGGAATTAAGAAAGCTCACCGGTCAGTAATTCACAATTCTCAATTTCCCATTTCCCATTATGACCGGAGGTGGTATCATGCGCAGGATCATCGCGTTGGCGGTCGCCGTCATGCTGTTGTGCGGCGTGGCGCTGGCGGAGCACGTGCCGGGCAATCGGCTGGGGCTGAAGGTGCTGGCGGAGCTCTCCGCCGGGGAGCAGAACGCCGTCGTGTCGCCCGTCAGCCTGGCCTGGGCGCTGTCCATGGCCGCCGAAGGCGCGCAGGGGGAGACCCGCAACCGACTGCTGGCGGCGCTGGACGCGGAATCGCCGGAGGACGTGGCCGCGCTGGCCGGACCGCTGGGCGAATCCGGGCTGCGCTGGGCAAACGCCGTGTTCGCGGAGGCGAATATGCGGCTGCTGCCCGAGTTTGAACAGCGGCTGACCGAGGGCTACGGTGCGGAGCGCTTCCCGCTGGGGGACGCCGAAGCCGCGAACACCTGGGTCAGCGAAAGGACCGACGGCCTGATCGACGCCCTGCCCGGCGACGTGGGGGAGGACGCGCAGCTTCTGCTGGTCAACGCCGTGGCGATGGACGCCGCGTGGGCGTCGCCCTTCGACCCCGCCCTGACCCGGCCCGACGACTTCCACGCCCCCGACGGCGACGTGCGCGTGGACTTCATGCACCAGCGCACCTACGCCCAGTACGGCGAGAGCATGGGCATCAAGTTCATCCGAAAGTCCTACGACGACGGCCTGACGATGATCCTGGCGCTGCCCTCCCAGAACGGCATGAAGTCGGCGCTGGAGAGCCTGGGCAAGTCGGGGCTCGACCTGCTCAGCGCCAAGCCCAATCCCCAGGACGTGCTGCTGAGCCTGCCCAGGCTGGACATGGACACCGCGGGCAGCCTGATCGAGGCCATCAAGGCCACGGGCTGCGCGCTGCCCTTCGACCCCGAGCGCGCCGATTTCACCGGCATCAGCGGGGAAGGCGCGGTGATATCGGACGTCGTCCAGCGGGCGCGGCTCCAGGTGGACGAGGCGGGCACCCGCGCCGCCGCCGTGACGGAGGTGGAGATCGAAGATACCGCCGCGATGGCGGAGGAGGACGAAGCGCCCATCGACTTCAACCTGAACCGGCCCTTCCTGCTGCTGGTCGCGGACCGGGCGACCAACGCGATCTGCTTTGCCGCCGCGATCTACAACCCGCTCTCTTGACCGTTTTTTGTCACAATTAACATAAATAGCCCCTCAACTTTGCGTTGGGGGGCTATAATAGACTATCAGAGACAGGAACCTTTAAGTCGATCCCGTGAGGTCGGCAAGGAGACTGGCGACACGCGAACGGACCGGGCCCTGCGCCCGTGAAAGCCGTGCCCCCGCCTTGCCGGCGGGGGCATTTTCATGTCGGGGGGGGCGTTCGCCGTGCAGAGGAAGACCCAGATCATGGACGAGGCACAGGTGCGCCGCACCGTCACCCGCATCGCCCACGAGATCATCGAGCGGGACAAGGGCGTGGAGGACGTGGTGCTGGTGGGCATCCGCCGCCGGGGCGAGCCCATCGCCCGGATGCTGGCGGAGGCCATCGCCCGGGTGGAGGGGACCCAGGTGCCGGTGGGCACGGTGGACATCACCTTCTATCGGGACGACCTGACCCACATCTCCCTGGACCCGAAGCTGAACCGCACGGACATACCCTTCGCCATCGGGGACCGCACCGTGGTGCTGGTGGACGACGTGCTGTACACCGGGCGCACGGCCCGGGCGGCACTGGACGCGCTGACGCGGCTGGGTCGGGCGCGGCGGATCCAGCTGGCCGTGCTGATCGACCGGGGGCACCGGGAGCTGCCCATCCGCGCCGATTTCGCCGGCAAGAACGTGCCCACGGCGGTGACCGAGTTCGTGCGCGTGGCCATGCCCGACATCGACGGCGAGACGGGCGTATGGCTGTGCGACAGATAGGAATGTCCAATGCCAAATGGGAAATGGAAAATGGCCGCGCGGAAGGCGCAAACCGGCATCCTGAATTTCCCATTTGAAACTAATTCCCCGTTGATTCCGGCGCATGCGCCGCGATCATAGAGGGCGGCCCAGGCCGCCGCCGCGCGATAAGCGCGGGACAAAAGAAAGGTGGATGAATTCACATGTCTGACCAGGGTATTCGTGACGCAAGATCGCTGGGCATCCCAAAGATGCTGCTGCTGGGCTTCCAGCACATGTTCGCCATGTTCGGCGCGACGGTGCTCGTGCCCGTGCTGACGGGCCTGCCCGTCTCCACCACGCTGCTATTCGCGGGCCTCGGCACGCTGCTGTTCCACTTCCTGACGAAGGGCAAGGTGCCCGCCTTCCTGGGCTCCTCCTTCGCGTTCATCGGCGGCTACGCGGCCGTGGCGGCCCTGTTTGACAACGTCGAGGGCGTCAACTGGGTGCCCTACGCCGGCGTGGGCGTGGTCTGCGCGGGCCTGCTGTACGCGGTGCTCTCCGCGCTGTTCAAGGCCTTCGGCGCCAAGCGCGTCATGCGCTTCTTCCCGCCCATCGTCACCGGCCCGGTCATCATCTGCATCGGCCTGTGCCTGGCCTCCTCCGCCATCAACAACTGCGAGGCCAACTGGTGGATCGCGCTGGTGGCCATCGCCATCGTGGTCATCGCCAACATCTGGGGCAAGGGCATGATCAAGATCATCCCGATCCTGCTGGGCGTGCTGGGCAGCTACATCGTGGCCGCCATCTTCGGCCAGGTGGATTTCAGCGCCGTGACCGACGTGAACACCAAGTGGATCGGCTTCCCCATCCAGTTCGGCAACACCGTGTTCAGCCTGTTCAAAGGCTGTGACGGCGGCAAGCTGGTCAGCGCCATCGTCATCATGGTGCCCATCGCGCTGGCGACCATGATCGAGCACATCGGCGATGTGTGCGCCATCTCCTCCACCGTGGGCGAGAATTTCGTGGCCGACCCCGGCCTGCATCGCACCCTGCTGGGCGACGGCTCCGCCACCGCGCTGGCCGCGCTGTTCGGCGCTCCGGCCAACACCACCTACGGCGAGAACACCGGCGTGCTGGCCCTGACCAAGGTCTACGATCCCAACGTCATCCGCATCGCCGCGGTGCTGGCCGTGATCTTCGCCTTCTGCCCGAAGTTTGAGGCACTGGTCGCCGCCATGCCCACCGCCACCATCGGCGGCGTCAGCCTGATACTGTACGGCATGATCTCCGCCGTCGGCGTGCGCAACGTCGTGGAGAACCAGGTGGACTTCACCAAGAGCCGCAACATCATCATCGCCGCCCTGATCATGGGCCTGTCCCTGGGCATCAACTTCTCCGCCAAGGGCGCGATCGTGCTCGGCCCCGTCAGCCTGTCCGGCCTGGCCGTCGGCGCGCTGGCCGGCATCATCCTCAACGCCATACTGCCCGGCAACGACTATGAGTTCGGCACCAACCCCCTGGGCGACACCGCCGTCAACTTCCAGCAGGGCGTGGACCGTCCGACGAATAAGAAGAAGTAAGGGATTAGGGATTAGGGACCAGGGATTAGGGACTGGGAGAACCGGCAACAGTCGGATAGCCGGAAAGCGGATTGCCACGTCGGCCTGACGGCCTCCTCGCAATGACATACAGCGAAATCGCATCGCACAATGTCATTGCGAGGCGCGAAGCGCCGTGGCAATCCGTCTCTCCCGTTCTAGCCTTCCGCCTATAAAATTACGCCCCCGCTTCCGTTCCCGGAAGCGGGGGGCGTATGCTATGCATATCAAAGCCGCAGGGCTTCGCCGACCGCGCTGCACTTTTGCATCGCGCCGTCTGAGACCAGCCAGGCCTCGCCGCGCAGCTCCTCCGCGCCGCTGGAGAGGTACAGATAGCTGCCGTCGGGCACGGCGTAAAAGCGCCGGCCCATGCTGTCGGGGAAGGTGACGTCCTGCCAGATGCGCAGCCCGTCCAGGCGGTATTCCATGTTGCCGTCGAAGTGGGGGAGGAGCATGGCCTTTGTAAGCCCAAGCCCCGGCATGAAGCGCGGGTAGTCCGGGTCGATGGCTTCGCCCTCCAGCTCCGGCTGGGAATACACGGTCTCCGCGGCGTTCATCGTGCCGGCGCTGATGCCGATAAGCACGCCGTCAAAGCCGGCCAGAAGCTCCTTCAGGCCGATATCCCGGAAAAAGCGGTTCTGGGTGGGCACGTGGCCGCCGGTGAGTATGATGAAATCCGAATCCGCAACCAACGCCGCCGCGCGGTCCGCCGTGCGCCGGTCCAGTATCCTGAATGTGTCGAAGATGACGCCCGAGGCCCCGAAGCGCTGCCGCTGCTCGGTGGCATAGTATTCGTTCGTCTCCGGCTCGTCCGGCGACGAGGCGACAAACAAGGCGCGAACGGCCCCGGCGGGCAGGCTCTGCCGCAGAGCGTCCACAAACCCGTTCGCCGGGTTCAGCGCGCCGTCCTCCGAAAATGGATTGCTGGTCAGAAAGCAGATCATGGGGAATGGCTCCTTTATTGTTTATCGATGAGCTTGAGCAGCTGCCTGTCAAAGGTGGCAATCTGGACCCCTTCCACCCGATGATAGGCGTAGAGCACGCAATCGACGAAATCCAGGTTGTGCGATCCATAGGTCTGTACGGCCAGATCGACCACGTCGCATTCGATCAGGTATCGCGCAGCCTGTTCGGCCATCTCCCTGTTATCGCACAGGAGATAGCGGAGGATCATGTTCGCATCAAACAGAACCATGCTTTTCCACCGCGGCGCTTTCCCATGCGCCTTTTTCCTGGGATGCCAAAGCGGGATTGGCATATTTGGAGAGCACGCCGAGCATGCTCTTCACGCGGGCTTCCCGGTCCGGATCCACATAATCGTCCACTATGGTGATGATGACCCGCTGATTGGGCTTTGCGGGAATGCGCTCCAGCGGCTTGATGATTTCGCCGTCATAATATCCCTGAAAGGCTTGCATAGATCTGCCTCCCTCCTGTTACAGCTCGCGATTACCGCTTTCATCATAGCGCAAATCCTTCCGGAAGTCAATTGCTATGCGAAACAATGCCAAAAGAGTTTCCCCGCGCCGGAATCCATGGCGCGGGGAAACGTATAGTCCGAATCGATATGACCTCAGAGGATCAGTATCCCAGCTCCGCGCTCTTGTCGTACACGGGCTTGAGGGCGTGGTAGATCTTCTCGTAGACCTTGTAGGTCTTCTCGTAGGCGGGCTGGTTGGCGGGGTCGGGCAGGGTCTCGGTCTCGGCCTTGATGACCTTCACGGCCTCGCCCAGGTCCTTCCAGATGCCCGCGCCGACGCCGGCGACCATCACCGCGCCGTAGGCGCCGCCTTCGCTGGCGGCGGACATGGTGTACACCGGCAGGTCGAATATGTCCGCCTGCATCTGGCGCCACAGCGCGCTGACGCTGCCGCCGCCGGAGGCGTAGACCTTCTCATTCTGCGCGAAGGAGCCGAAGATGTCCACCAGCTGCTTC
>ONHI01000114.1 GCA_900317565.1 uncultured Eubacteriales bacterium | reverse complement strand
GCAGACCGCCAAGGCCAAGTTCGATGAGACCGTGGAGATCTCCGTCCGCCTGGGCGTCGATCCCCGCCACGCCGACCAGCAGGTCCGCGGCGCCGTGGTGCTTCCCAACGGCACCGGCAAGACCGTGCGCGTGCTGGTGATCTGCAAGGCCGACAAGGCCGCCGAGGCTGAGGCCGCGGGCGCGGATTACGTGGGCGCCGAGGACATGGTCGCCAAGATCCAGGGCGGCTGGTTCGATTTCGACGTGGTCGTCGCCACTCCGGACATGATGGGTCAGGTCGGCCGTCTGGGCCGCGTGCTGGGCCCCAAGGGCCTGATGCCCTCTCCCAAGGCCGGCACCGTGACCATGAACGTCACCCAGGCCATCCACGATATCAAAGCCGGTAAGGTCGAGTATCGCGTGGACAAGACCGCCATCATCCACTGCCCGGTCGGCAAGGCTTCCTTCGAGGAGCAGAAGCTGGTCGAGAACCTGAAGACGCTGATGGAGGCCATCATCAAGGCCAAGCCCGCAGCTGCCAAGGGAACCTACATTCGCTCTGCCGTGATCTCCAGCACCATGGGCCCCGGTATCAAGCTGAATTCCCTGAAGTTCTGATCTGATATAGATTGCGCCGCGCGTTCGAAAGGACGCGCGGTTTTTTGCGTTCCGGCGCCGCGTTGCGACAGGTGCGATATTCGTTTAGAAAACTTTTACAAATCGTCCGTTTTTGCGTAGCGGGAATGGATTGAAAAGGCTTGGGCGATATGCTATAATAATTCAGATAATGCCGGTTTCCGCCCTGCGGCGGGCCGTCCAACATAATACGAGGGTTGAAAACCATGAAGCTGCGCAGATTTCTTATGCTCGTCCTTGCCCTGGCGCTTGCGCTGGCCGCCGTGCCCGCGCCCGCCGCGCTGGCCAAGGCCGGTTATGAAAAGCCCTATTACATCGAAATCGACCTGACCAACCAGATCGTCACCATATTCAGCACCCCCACGGACCTGGTGGTGCGCCAGATGATCTGCTCCACCGGTCTGAAGGACGCCACCCCCACGGGCACGTTCTACCTGCCCCACAAGGAGGATGCGCTGGAGCGGGAGGAGTGGTATTACTTCCGCATGTACGGCTGCTATGCCCACTACGCCACCCGCATCTGGAAGGGCGTGCTGTTCCACTCCATACCGTGCAGCCGCCGCTCCGATTCCTCCGTCAGCAAGCAGGCCATCGCGGAGCTGGGCCAGCCCGCCTCCCACGGCTGCATCCGGCTGCGCACCCCCGACGCGGAGTTCATCGCCAAGTGCTGCCTGGAGGGCACCCGGGTCAAGATCTACAAGAGCAAGAAGCCGGACGCGGACCTGCGCGACATGCTGATGCAGGCCTCCTACACCAACGAAAAGGGCCAGACCTACAACGAATACCTGGGCATTCCCGACGAGGAGGGCGTGCTGGGCCGCTTCAGCAAGGGCAGCGAGGTGCGCGATCTCCAGACCCGCCTGCGGGACCTGGGCATCTATGCCGATGAGATCGACAGCGAATACCGGGGCACCACCGTCATCGCCGTGCGCGAGGCGCAGCATCTGATGGGCGAGGAGGAGACCGGCGTCGCCACCATCGCCTTCCAGCAGGCCATCTATTCCGACGACGCGCCCACCGCCCAGAACGTGACGGTGCAGGAGGGCATGAGCGGCCCCGTGGTGCGCAACATGCAGCAGTACCTGACCAACCTGCGGCTGTACGACGACGCCGTGGACGGCGTGTTCGACGTGGACGTGCGCACCGCGGTGGAGAAGTTCCAGGGCGCCTACGGCTATCGCATCGACGGCGTGCTGACGCCGGAGATCCAGAAGGCGCTGTACTATGAATCCGGCAAGGTCCAGGCCATGTTCTCCCAGGACGAGGGCTATGAGTGCGAGCAGGCCAACGACCAGATCTACATGGGCCAGGTGGTCAGCAACGTGGGCATCCGGCTGCGCGAGCGGGCCTCCGCGGGCAGCGCCGCGCTGGAGCGTCTGACGCTGGGCAACCTGGTGGTGGCGCTGGAGCACGGCGACACCTGGAGCAAGGTGCAGCGGGGCCAGAACGTGGGCTACGTGCGCAACGACTTCCTGGAGTACTACCAGGAGGAGATCTACGCGCTGAGCTACACCTCCCTGGACGGGGACAACGCCTACACCATCGGCTATACCCCCAAGGAGTACTATGCCGGCGCGCGGGTCCCGGCGGAGGTCTTCGCGGACTACCTGGCCTCCGGCGGCTCGCTGAACAACTATGAGGGCATCACCACCTACGCCACGGTGAACACCGACGGCCCCGCGGTGACGCTGAACCTGCGCACCTCGCCCAGCACCGGCAGCCCCGTGCTGGCGGAGCTGAGCTACGGGACCCAGGTGAAGGTGCTGCTGCGCAGCTCCGAGTGGTCCCTGGTGGAGTGGCAGGAGCAGAACGGCTATCTGCTGAACAAGTACCTGGAATTCTGGGGCGCGCCGGACGAGGAAGAGGAGGAGGCCCCCATCGAGGAGCCCTCGGACGACGCCATGCTGGTGGCCGTGGTGCGCACCAACGTCGGCGACAAGGCCGAGGTGTACGACGTGGACTCCGTGGACGCCACGGTGCTGGGCCACCTGCCCAACGGCATCCGCGTGGACGTACTGGAGACGGTGGACGGCTGGAGCCACATCGACTACGAGGGCCATCTGGGCTACATGAAGGACGAAGACCTCCAGTTCCTGCTGGGCGAGGAGGTCTCGACCTGACGGGCCGCCATCTGTGAAAAAAGGATCGATCCGCAACGGGATCGGTCCTTTTTTCAGCTATGCGCGCGCGTGGTACTTCTGTATGTGCGCGAAGGCGTCCCGCATGATCTTGCGGTCGCGCTCGTAGGTCAGCCGGGTGGCGGCCTCCTCGATGGGCACCCAGAAGGCCTCGGCGATCTCCTCGGGCTGGGGGGTGATCTCCTCCTGTTCCGTCAGCGCGGCGAATATCACCACCAGCTTTTGGGTGTCCGGGCGTATGTTGTATCGGTTCTCCGCGCGGAAGCGGCGGTCCACCCGCACCCGCAGGCCGGTCTCCTCCCGGATCTCCCGCTCGGCGGTCTGGCTCTCGGTCTCGCCGGCCTCCACGTGTCCCTTGGGGAAGGAGATGTGCCGCCCCTTGGTATGCCGGATCAGCAGCACGTTCCAGTCCTCCGCCCGCCGAAATATCACAGCGCCGCAGGATTTTTCATATCTCATGAAAAGCCTCCGTTGTATGTGTATTTGGCGGTCAGAGCTGCTCCAGCGCCGACGCCATGCCCTCCAGCCAGGGCGCCTCCAGCATTTCGATGCCGCCGCCGTCGCAGGCCGCCGCGATGGCGGGGTGGATGGGCAGCCGGGCCACGTTCGACACGCCGTAGCGCTCGGCGATCTGCTCCACGTGGCTGTCGCCGAAGATGCGGTGCTCCTTGCCGCACTGGTCGCACACGAAGTAGGACATGTTTTCGACGATGCCCAGCACGGGCACGTTCATCATGCGGGCCATGTTCGCGGCCTTCTCCACGATCATGCCCACCAGCTCCTGGGGCGAGGTGACGATCAGTATGCCGTCCAGCGGCAGCGACTGGAACACCGTCAGGGGCACGTCGCCGGTTCCCGGAGGCATGTCCACGAACATGAAGTCCACGTCCTCCCACATCACGTCGGTCCAGAACTGCTTCACGGTTCCGGCGATCACCGGGCCGCGCCAGATGACCGGGTCCGTCTCGTTGTCCAGCAGCAGGTTCAGGGACACCATCTTGATGCCGGTGGTGCTGGCGGCGGGGAGGATGCCCTCCTCGGAGGCCAGCAGCTGGCCCTTCACGCCGAAGGCCTTGGGGATGGACGGGCCGGTGACGTCCGCGTCCAGTATGGCCACGCTGTGGCCGCGCCTGCGCAGCAGCACGCTCATCAGGCTGGTCACCAGGGACTTGCCGACGCCGCCCTTGCCGCTGACCACGCCGATGACCTTCTTCACATGGCTGTGGGCGTTTGCGGGGGCGGAGAAATCCGGCGCGCCGCCGTTGCGGCTGGGACAGTTCTCGCCGCAGCTGCTGCAATCATGGGTACAGTTTTCGCTCATGGGTAAACATCTCCAGTTTTGAATGATATACTGTTATCTATGATAGCGCAGTTGGCCGGGTTAGTCAAGGCCTGTTTTTTAAAAACGGGCCTTGACGGACAAGTGTTAAAATTTACAGTTTCAATAGGAAATAGAGGCGAGGCAACGCAACGGCAATGAACGGGTGATATAATGACAGCGGGATTTTTGCCGAAGGAGAGTAAGCCCATGCGCCTGCGGGACAAACACTATGAAATCGACATGCTGAACGGCCCGGTGATGCCCCGGCTTTTGAGCTTCGCGCTGCCGCTGATGCTGTCCAGCATGCTCCAGCTGACGTTCAACGCCGCGGACGTGATCGTGGTGGGCCGCTTCGAGGGCGACGCCGCGCTGGCCGCGGTGGGTGCGCCCGGGGCGCTGATCAACCTGTTGATCAACCTGTTCCTGGGGCTTTCCGTCGGCGCGAATGTGGTGGTGGCCCAGTGCTACGGCGCGGGCAGCTTCAAGGACACCAGCGACGCGGTGCACACCTCCATCGCGCTGAGCCTGCTGGGCGGCGTGGGCGTGGGCATACTGGGCTTCTTCATGTCGGGCACCTTCCTGGGCATGATGAACACCCCCGGCGAGGTGCTGCCCCTGGCCACGGCCTACATGCGCATCTATTTCCTGGGCATGCCGGCGAACCTGCTGTACAACTTCGGCGCGGCCATACTCCGCGCGGTGGGCGACACTCGCAGGCCGCTGACCTACCTGACGATCTCCGGCGTGGTGAACGTGGCGCTGAACCTGGTGTTCGTGATCGTGTTCCGGATGGGCGTCTCCGGCGTGGCGCTGGCGACGATCATCTCCCAGGCCATCTCCGCGGCGCTGGTCACGCTGTGCCTGATCCGCACCGAGGGGCCGATCCACCTGGACCCGCGCAAGGTGCGCCTGGACGGCAAAAAGGTCTGGCAGATCGCCAAGGTGGGCCTGCCCGCGGGGCTTCAGGGCATGGTGTTCTCCATCTCCAACGTGCTGATCCAGTCCACCGTGAACAGCTTCGGCAAGGTGGCCGTGGCGGGCAATACCACCGCCAGCAACATCGAGGGCTACATCTACGTGGCCATGAACAGCATCTATCAGGCCGCCATCACCTTCACCGGCCAGAACGTCGGCGCGCGCAAGTACGATCGCATCGCCCGGGTGGCCCGGGATTCGCTGCTGGCGGTGGCCGGCATCGGCCTGGTGATGGGCGCGTTTCTGATGCTGTTCAAGCGGACGCTGTTTGGGATCTACACCGGCGACGACGCCGTGATCGCCGCCGCGGCGCTGCGCACGAACGTTATCGCGCCGACCTACTTTCTCTGCGGCATGATGGACACCACGGTGGGCCTGCTGCGGGGCATGGGCAGCTCCGTGACGCCGATGGTGGTCTCCATACTGGGGGCCTGCGTGCTGCGCGTCGTGTGGATACTGACCATCTTCCCGCTGGACCCCACGCTGACCATGCTGTACATCTCCTATCCGGTGTCCTGGTTCATCACCTTCTCCGCCCACATCGCGTGCTACTTCTTCGTGAAGAAAAAGAAATATCCGACCGCATAAAATGTCGGCGCGGACCGGCCAAGCCGGTCCGCGTCGATTTATATATGGTTTTTATTCCTCCACCGGGCAGTGGGCGTGGGCCTTCACCTCGTTCCAGGGCACGGTGTAGCCCGCGCCGTGGGAACAGAACACCGAATCGGGGGTGTCGTCCGCCAGCGGATTGTACTGCGCGGCGTCGATGATGGCCTGGGCGTCCCGGCAGGGCGCGTAGTGGTCCAGCCGATAGCGCATCAGCCCCCGCCCGTGGGTGGCGGCCAGGAATTCGGCGTTGTAGGCGGAGAACAGCGCGAAGGCCGCCTCGCCCTCGACGGTGAAGCTCTCCCCGTCCATCACCGGCGGCTCCATGTCCGCGAACATGCGGGTCAGGTCGCCCATCACCCTGCCGTAGCTGTCCTGGGGCGCGCGCAGCGAAAACCGGCAGATGGGCTCCAGCAGCACGCCCTGGGCGTACATCAGCGCGTTGCGCATGGCGCGATAGGTACTCTCCCGGAAGTCGCCGCCCTCGGTGTGCTTCAGGTGGGACCGGCCGTGGAGCAGCTGCACCACCACGTCCGTCAGCGGCGCGCCGGTGAGCACGCCCTTGTGGACCTTCTCGAACACGTGGGTCTCGATCAATCGCTGCCAGTTCAGCGCCAGCTCGTCCACGTGGCACAGCGATTCAAAGCGCACGCCGCTGCCCCGGGGCCCCGGGACCAGCCGCAGCTGCACCTCCGCGTAGTGGCGCAGCGGCTCGTAGTGCCCGACGCCCACGGCGGGGGTGGCGATGGTCTCCAGGTACAGCACCCGCATCGGCCCGAAGTCGATGGCCAGCCCGAAGCGGTCCCGGGCCAGCTGGCGGATGACCTCCAGCTGGATCTGGCCCATCACCCGCAGGTCGATGGCCTTCGTGGCCTCGTTGTACAGCACCGACAGCGTCGGGTCCTCGTCCTCCAGCTCCCGCAGCGCGGCCAGCGCCTTGCCGGTGGGGATGGACGGGTCGAGCAGCACGCTGGCGGCCATCATCGGCTCGATCTTAAAGGCGTTGCGGTGGCCCTGCAGATCCACGCCGGGGGCGGCGATCCTGTCGCCGGGCTTCGCGCCGGGCAGCCCCGCCGCCGCGCACAGCATGCCCGCCTCCGCCCGGGGGATGGTCTGGAACTTCGCACCGCTGTACAGCCGCAGCTCGTTGGGCTTGGCGGTGTCGCCGCCGGGCAGGGCGATCTCCTCCCGGGCGGCGAGGCTGCCGGACAGCACCTTGAAGAAGCACAGCCGCCCGCCCTGGGCGTCGTGGCGCACCTTGTAGACCAGGCCGGTGAAGGGGGAGGGATCGAACTCCCTCAGTCCGGCCTTCGGCCGGCCAGCTCCCTCTAACTCCCTCAGTCCGGCCTTCGGCCGGCCAGCTCCCTCGGAGAGGGAGCCTTTTGGGGAGGGCGTCTCAGCCTCCCTCTTTGAGGGGGTTGTCGGCTGCATAGTGGAAAAACTTTTTTCTGGGGTCGACTTTTCAGCCTCCCTCCCCGAGGGAGGTGTCGCCGCGTCGCGGCGACGGAGGGAGTCCCCGTCCCCGCCCGCCAGCAGGCACAGCGCGTCCAGGCATTCCGCCACGCCCACGTCGTTCAGCGCCGAGCCCCGGCAGACGGGGAATATCGCCCGGCCGAGGAACGCGCGGCGCAGCCCCTCCAGCCAGCGCGCCCGGTCGTAGCCCTCCGACAGCCACAGCTCCAGCAGCGCCTCGTCCCGCTCCGCCACGGCCTCGGCCAGCGCCTCGGGCATGTCGCCGCCGTGCCAGCCGCCCATGTCCGTGATGTCGCCGCTGAGCCGCCGCCGAAGCTGGGCGTACACGGCGTCCGCGTCGCAGGCGGGCCGGTCCGTCTTGTTGATGAACAGCAGCGTGGGCACGCGATAGGCCTCCAGCAGCGTCCACAGCGTCTCCGTGTGGCTCTGTATGCCCTCCGCGCCGTTGACGACCAGCACGGCGCAGTCCAGCACCGACAGCGCGCGCTCCATCTCGGCGGCGAAGTCGGCGTGGCCGGGGGTGTCCACCCAGAAGAAGCGGTCCCCGCCGCGCTCAAACACCGCCTGGTCGGAGAATATGGTGATGCCCCGCTGGCGCTCCAGCGGGTGGGCGTCCAGGAAGGCGTCCTTGTGGTCCACCCGCCCCGGGGCGCGCAGCACGCCCGCGTGGTAGAGCAGCTGCTCCGAAAAGGTGGTCTTGCCCGCGTCCACGTGGGCCAGTATGCCGATGACCCGGTTCATGACTCAGCACACCGCGGCCTGCTCGGCCCGCTTCAACAGCCGCCACAGGTTCAGCCCCGCCAGGTCCGCCAGCTGGGCCTCGGTATAGCCCCGCTTGCGCAGTGCGTCCAGCAGCGCCGGGAAGCCCGAGGGATCGCCCAGGCCCTCCGGCCATTCGTCGATGCCGTCGAAGTCGGAGCCGAAGCCCACGATGTGCTCCGCACCCAGCTCGCACAGCGCGTCCACGTGGCGCACCGCGTCGTCCAGCGTCGCCGGACCCTCCTCCTTCAGGAAGCGGGAATAGAAGTTCACGCCGATGAAGCCGCCCCGGTCGATCAGCGCCTTCACCTGCTCCTTGGTCAGGTTGCGGGGCACGTCGCACAGCCAACGGCAGTCGGAATGGCTGGCGATGGGGGGCAGGGCGGTGCGCTCGCACACGTCCCAGAAGCCCGCCTCGTTCAGGTGGGAGGTGTCGGCCAGTATGCCGTAGCGGTCCATGGCCCGCAGCAGCTCGAAGCCGAAGGGCTTCAGGCCGCCCTTCGGGCCCAGCTTCGCCGGGTGGCCGATCTCGTTTTCAAAGTTCCAGGTCAGCGCGATCATGCGCAGCCGCGCGCGCTGCTGGAATTCGTCCAGCCGGGCCAGGGAGCCCTCCAGCATCTCGCCGCCCTCGCAGCTGACGATGCCGGTGGGGGCCTCCGGCGGGTGCTCCGGCAGCGCGCCGGTGAGCATCGGCACGCCCACCCGGGGCATGGCATCCAGCATGGCGAGGCCGTCGGCGCAGGGCGTGCCCTGGGGGCCCTTGCCGCCGGTGAACAGCGCGAAGGTCTGCAATCCCACGCCGCCCGCGGCCATGCGCTCCGGGGTCACCGTGCAGGCTTCGGGCTGTTTCTTGTCGATGGCGATGGCGTACAGCGTGTCGCAGTGGGCGTCCGCTATGAACATGTATATCGCGTCCTTTCACAACTGAGATCCAATGTATGAATCATAGCACAACGCGGGGGAAATTGCAAATCCCAGACGGTTGACGGGGAAGGTGTCTGTGGGTTATACTTTATGCAATCATTTGTCGGATGGCCGGGGAGACGGATTGCCACGTCGGCCTGAGGGCCTCCTCGCAATGACAAGGTTCGATTCTGTTTCCCCGCGTGTCATTGCGAGGAGAGCTTTGCCACAGGCAAAGCTGGTTCGGCCAAAGGCCGAACTGCCGACGGTCGATTCTGCGAATCGAGCGCGGCACCGTGTGACGTGGCAATCCGGTCCCCGTATAATCCCGAAGAAATACCACCGAAGGAGCGCAACATGATCGTTGAACTGAAAAACCCCGATGAAAAGCGGCGCGTCGTGCGGGCGATCCTGGAGGCGCTGCCGGACTGGTTCGGCATCGCCGAGTCCCGGGAGCAGTACATCGCCGAGAGCGCCGGCCAGCCCTGCTTTGCGGCCATGGAGGCGGGGGAGCCCGTCGGCTTTCTGTGCCTGAAGCCCACCGGTGACGCGACGTTGGAACTGGCGGTGATGGGCGTATTGAAGGAACACCATCGCCACGGCGTCGGGCGGGCGCTGTTCGCTGTCGCCCGGAACTGGGCCAGAGATGCGGGCTACGCCTTCATGCAGGTCAAGACCGTGAAGATGGGCGTCTACGAGGACTACGACAGGACCAATCTGTTCTACCGGAGCCTGGGCTTTCGGGAGTTCGAGGTCTTCCCCCTGCTGTGGGACGAGGCCAACCCCTGCCAGATCTACGTGATGGCGCTCTGAGAATACAGGAAAAGACAGAGGCCCGGATTGCCTGCCGCTCGGCAATCCGGGCCTCATAATATGCGCTTACAGGAAGCGCCGGAAGAAATCGCACTCCTCGTCGTTGCACAGCGCGGCGGCGTCCAGCCGCATGTTGCAGTGGAACACGTGACCCAGGTGCACGTCCCTGCCGCCGTAATAGCGGTACAGGAAGGGCACGTCCAGCTCCGACAGCCGCGCGACCAGCACCGGGGCCTGGGGCTTGAGCATGTCCTCGTTGGCGGTCATCACGAAGGCGGGCGGGAAGGCGGCGGTCATGTGCTCCAGCGGGCTGATCAGCGCGATCTCCTCGTCGGTGCCGCCGCCGGGCAGCAGCGCGGCCATCAGCTCGTTTCGCTCGTTGCCCATGACGTAGGCCCCGCAATTCAGCGCCACGGCGGCGGGGGCGAAGCCCTCCGGCGGGGCGAAGTCGTATCGCGCGGCGTAGTCCGGATTGGTGCAGATGCAGCTGTAGATGGACAGCATGTGCGCCCCGGCGGAATCGCCCACGCCGAACACGTGCCCGGCGTCCAGGCCGTATTTCGCGGCATTGTCGATCACCCAGTGGAACACGGCGTTGGTGTCCTCCATCCCGGCGGGATACTTCCACTCCGGGGCCAGCCGGTAGGAGAAGTTCACCACGGCGAAGCCCCGCTGGGCCAGGCTCATGCAGTAGTACTGATAGCGCTCCTTGTCGCCGTACACCCAGCCGCCGCCGTGCACGCTGACGATCACCGGCAATGTCTTGCCCTCCGCGGCCCTGGGGCGATAGAGATCCAGCGCCTGAAGGGGCGATTCGTCTCCATAGCGGATGTCGTCGTAGCGCACGACGTCCTCGGGCGTGGTCAGCCCGGCGTCGCGGATGTCGTCGCTGGCCTTGAAGTCCCGGCGAAGCTGATCGGCGATCTGTGACATGGTCATTCCTCCTTATCGGGTCATTCGTGCTCCGGCGCGGCCATGGGCCTGCGCCGCCATTTAATGATATAATAGCTCACCTCGATCGCGCAGCAGCACATCCAGCCCACGGGATAGCCGAAGCCCACCAGGAAGGGCGTGTTGGCGATGAAGCGGGTGACGATGAACAGGTAGATCTGCCGGATCGCCACGAAGGACAGCAGCATGATGAACATCGGGCCCCGGGAATCGCCCCGGCCCCGCAGCGCCCCGGCGAGGGTGTGGTTGACGCAGTTGAACAGCAGGAAGAAGGTGTTCGCCCGCAAAAACAGCACGCCGTATTCGATCACGGAGCTGTCCCGGCTGAACAGCCCCACGGCGGGCACGGCGAACACCACCAGGATCACGGCGATCACCGCGGTGATGCCCACCGACAGCATGATGGTGTCCCGGGTGCCCCGGTTGGCCCGGTTGTACTGCTTCGCGCCGATGTTCTGGCTGACGAAGGTGGTGGCGGCCATGGCGGTGGACTGCATGGGCAGCATGATGAAGCCGTCCAGCTTGTTGTAGCAGCTCCAGCCCGCCATGCAGCTGGAGCCGAAGTGGTTCACATAGCCCTGCACGAACACGTTGGAAAAGGCCGTGATGACGGACTGTATGCCCGCGGGCAGGCCCACGGCGAATATCCGCCGCAGCACCGCGCCCTCGATGCGCAGATCCCGCCACACCAGCCGGTAGATCTCCTTCGTCATGGTCAGCAGCCGCAGCGTCAGCACGGCGGAGACCAGCTGGGAGAGTATCGTCGCCCAGGCCACACCCGCGATGCCAGCCTTCAGCCCGATCACGAAGGCCAGATCCAGCACGATGTTCAAAAGGCTGGTCAGCACCAGGAACATCAGCGGCCGGGTGGTGTCGCCCACGGCGCGGAGTATGCCGCTGCCGATGTTGTAGACCAGCAGCCCCGCGAAGCCCCAGAAGTAGATGGTCAGATAGGTGACGGCGTCCTCGAACACGTCGTCCGGCGTGGACATCAGCCGCAGCATGGGCCGCACGCTGGCGATGCCGATCAGCGTGAAAACGCCGCACAGCAGGAACGTGACCGCCATGGTGGTCTCCACGGCGCTGTGGAGCCGATCCATGTCCCGGGCCCCGAAGTGCTGGGCGATCACTACGCCCGCGCCCACCGAAAAGCCGTTGAAGAAGAACACCAGCATGTTCACGATCATCGTGGTGGAGCCCACGGCGGCCAGCGCCTCCTTGCCCACGAAATTGCCCACGACGATGCTGTCCACCGTGTTGTACATCATCTGGAAGATGTTGCCCAGCATCAGCGGCAGCGAGAACAGTATGACCTGCCGCACGATGGACCCGGCGGTCATGTCCCGGGTCCTGCCCCCGCCGTTCAGCCTCAGCGCCACGTCACCGCCTCCGTTTCAACCATTCATAGCATTATTATATTATCATAAAAATTCCTCCGCGTCTATCCGCGCGGAGGAATAATCCGAAAAAGACGGTCAGATCACTTCCACCTTGATGAGGTTGGTGTTGCCGGATTTGCCGTTGGTGACGCCGCCGGTGATGACGATCTTGTCCCCGGGCACCAGGCCCAGCTTTTCCCGCGCCAGCTGGGTGGCCACGTAGAACAGCACGTCGGTGGAGGTGTATTCCACGCTCAGCGCGGGCACCACGCCCCAGGACAGCGCCAGCTTGCGCATGGTGTGCTCGCTGGTGGTGACGCCCAGTATGTCCACCGGGGCGCGGAAGCGGGAGATCATGCGCACGGTGCCGCCGGACAGCGAGCAGGCCACGATGGCCTTCGCGCCCACGTCGATGGCCATGGCGCACACGGCGTGGGAGATGGCGTCCACGGTGCTGTGGGTCTGGAATTCGGATTCATAGAAGCGCTGGGCGTAGTCGATCTCGCCCTCGGTGGCCTCGGCGATCTTCGCCATCACGGCCACCGACTCCACCGGATGCTTGCCCGCGGCGGTCTCGCCGGAGAGCATCACCGCGCTGGTGCCGTCGTAGACGGCGTTGGCCACGTCGGAGATCTCCGCGCGGGTGGGGCGGGGATTCTGGATCATCGATTCCAGCATCTCCGTGGCGGTGATCACCCGCTTGCCGATCAGGCGACACTTGGTGATCAGCTTCTTCTGCACGGCGGGCAGCTGCTCGTAGGGGATCTCCACGCCCATGTCGCCGCGGCCGATCATGATGCCCTCGCAGGCCTCGCAGATCGATTCCACGTTGTCGATGCCGGACTGGTTCTCCAGCTTTGCGATCAGGCTGATGTACTGGCCGCCGTGGCTGTCCAGGAACTGGCGCACGTCGATCAGGTCCTGCTTACGGGACACGAAGGAGCAGGCCACGTAGTCCACGCCGTTCTCGATGCCGAACAGCAGATCCTGCTTGTCCGCCTCGGACAGGTAGACCTGGTTCAGCACCTTGCCGGGGAAGCTCATGCTCTTGCGGTCGGACAGCTCGCCGCCCACGGCCACGACGCAGTGGATCTGCGTGCCCTCGATGCGCTCCACGTCCAGCGCCAGCAGGCCGTTGGCCAGCAGCACCCGGTCGCCGGGCTTCAGGTCCTCGGCCAGGCCCGCGTAATTGACGGACACCTGGTGGGCGTCGCCGGGCACGTCGTCCACCCGCAGCGTGAAGGGCTCGCCCTTCTTCAGCCGGACCTTGCCCGCGGCGAAGGTCTTGATGCGGTATTCCGGGCCCTTTGTGTCCAGCATGATGGCGATGGGCAGGTTCAGCTTCTCCCGCACGCGGCGGATCGTCTCGATTTTCTCCAGGTGCTCCGGGTGGGTGCCGTGGGAGAAGTTGATGCGGGCGATGTTCATGCCCGCTTGGCACATGGCGGTCAGCACCTCCTCCGAGGCGCTGGTGGGGCCGATGGTGCAGATGATCTTGGTCTTTCGCATGGTATCACCTCTCGCGTGGTCGTCGGATGTGTGCTTGGATCATTCCTCCGCTAAGATCTCGTCCAGGATCGTGCCGGCGCGCCATGCCAGCATCGGGCAGGGCCGCTTTCGATAGTATTCCGGGGTCCGGGCCTCCGGCTCGCCGCCCGGGGCGATGGTTTGCGGGGCCGCGTTGGCCCGCGCCAGCAGCGCCCGGCAGACGATGTCACCCTCGGCCTCCCGGAAGCGGGCGGCGAATTCCCGCACCAGCTTGTAGTGCGCGGATTTCGCGTCGGGGTCCTTCGGGTCGGAATAGCCCCGGACCATGCCCAGCACCATCGCGGCGGCGCTGACGGTGCCGCAGACCTCCCGCAGCCGCCCCATGCCGCCCCCGAAGGAGCTCGCCAGCCGCGCGGAGGTGTCCATATCCAGCCCGGTCACGTCCGTGAAAGCACAGAACACCGCCTGGGCGCAGTTGTAGCCCTCCATGAACAGCGCCTTCGCCCGCTCGCCGTGGTCGATCATGGGCATCCCCTCCCGGTGACTTGTTCCCTGTTGACATTATAGGGGATGGGGGAGGGGATGTCAACCGTCGGGTTTTCCATTGGCGCTGGACAATCGCGCCGAAATCGTGTATAGTGGTGAAAAACGACGGAGGCGAATCCCATGCCCGAAGTGACCACCAGCGTGCAGATCGTGCTGCCCCAGCACTGCAACGGCTATAAGAAGCCCCGCCTGTTCGGCGGGCAGATCATGGCCTGGATCGACATCGTGGGCGCGGTGGCGGCGCGGCGCTACACCAACAGCGCCGTGACCACCGTCTGCGTAGACAACCTGAACTTCCTGAGCCCGGCCTACCTGAACGACACCGTGGTGCAGGAGGCCGTCGTCACCTGGACGGGCCGGACCTCCCTGGAGGTGCGGGTGGACAGCTATGTGGAGAAGCTGGACGGTACGCGGGAGCGGGTGAACCGGGCCTATGTGGTGTTCGTCGCCCTGGACGAGCAGGACAACCCCAGGCCCGTGCCGCCCTTCACCCCCGAGACCGCCGCCGAGGTCCGGGAGTACGCCGCCGCCGAGGAGCGCCGCCGGATCCGACTGGGAAGGTGAAATATAGTTTATGCTATGGATAAGCGGAGCAATTCATGATACAATGGTAATGTAGTAGTATACGTCAAAGCGATATACTGCGGATATACGACGAAAAGCAAGGGGAAAATCCAGTGAAAAAGCTGTTTGCGATTCTTCTGACCGTCATGCTGCTCATGACCGCCGCTGCGAGCGCTGAAACCGCGTCCACGTTCACGTTCCTCGATCCGGTGCTGGTCATCGACACCGGCGCCGGCGCCCAGACCTTCGATCTGACCGGCTTGCAGGTGAAGATCGCCGCGACCGAGAGCGATCCGGTCAAAATCCGCCTGTCCATCCTGGGCGACGGCGAAAGCCTGACCGACATCACGGCGCAGGTTTCGCGTGTCGATGAAGATCAAGTTCACCGCCTCTGAGGAGGAGGAAGTGGAGTTTGCCGCCGTCGACGCCGAGAACGCCCTCAATGTCGCGGAGCTGAGCGAAGGCGACGAAGCACTGTCGAATGAGATTACCGGCGTGCTCGGCAATCTCATCGGCTTCGTCTTCAACGCGCTCGCCAACGCGGCCTGATACTGCGATTGACGGGATTCGACGGAACATTGCATCACAGGGCCGGTCCGGGCTGACATCTCAGCCCGGACCGGCCCTGCTTCGCCGGGAAGCTGTGACATGAAAGTTTTAGGCAACTCTTTTTGGAAAAGGGTTGCCTATTCCACGCTTTTCGGAAAACTGACCATTGTTTCCCGGTTCCGGATTATGTACAATGATGGCAGATAAAACGCAAGGGGAGGTAACACCATGATCTTTGATCGCAACGCAAACAAGCCCGTCATCGCCCTGCTGGGCGCGGGCAGCATGGGCACCGCCAAACTGCAGCGCAGCTTCCAGCCTCGTGCGCAGGATCGCCGCGGGGAAAAAGATCCTGCTGGGCGACATCAGCGAGAAGAATTTGGAGCGCGTGGCCAATGAACTCACCTACAGCGGCTACGACGTGGAGACGAGCGTGGTCAACGCGCTGGAGAAGGATTCCGTGGAGGCGTTCGCGAGGAAGGCGGCCTCCCTCGGCCCGGTGAAGTATTTCATCGACACCGCGGGCGCGTCGCCCAGCCAGGCAAAGCCGGAGCACATCCTGAAGCTCGATATGGTGGGCACGGGCTACGCCGTGGACGCCTTCGGCGAGGTCATGGCCGAGGGCGGCGCGGGGCTCATCATCTCCAGCCAGACCGGCTACATGCTGCCCATCCCCAACGACGTGGAGCTTGAGATCCTGCGCACGCCCACGGAGAAGCTGATGGATATTCCCTTCATCGTGGAGCGCGCCACCCGCTCCGGCACGGCCTACATGATCGCCAAGCGGGTCAACCACCTCCAGGCCCAGAAAGCCGCCGCCACCACCTGGAAGGCCCGCCGCGCCCGCATCAACACCATAAGCCCCGGCATCATCGTGACGCCGCTGGCCTACGACGAGTTCAAGGCGGCTGGCGACAACTACCAGCAGATGATCGACGCCTCCGCCGCCATGCGCACGGCGTCCTCGGACGAGATCGCCGAGGCGGGCGCGTTCCTGTTGGGCGAACACGCTACCTTCATCACCGGCACCGACCTGCTGATCGACGGCGGCGTGATCGCTTCCATCCGCACGGGCGAATACAAATTGCATTGACATGAAGAGGATCATTCTGATTGCGCTGGCGCTGCTGTTCTGTACGGCGGCGCTGGCGGAGGAAACCGATATGAGGTATGATTTTTCCAGCTTCACCAACGTGACGCTGACGGGCATTGATACATCGGCGCTCAATGAGGACGAGCTGTCCGCGCTGTACCAGGCCGCCCGCTACTGCCAGGCCATGACCGAGGCTGACATCGACACCATGCGCGAGATCGTCTCGGAGGAGATGAAGTTCGTCCACATGAGCGGCATGACCCAGACCCGCGAGGAATACTTCGCGGACGTGGCGGACGGCAGCCTGACCTACTACGCCATCGGCATGGAGAACCCCGTGGTGGAGGTGGACGGCGACATGGCCATGGTGACGTATACAGCCGCACTTACAGCGAATGCATATGGCGCCCGGGGCACCTTCCGCATGAAGGGCACCCATTGCTACCAGAGGATCGACGGGGAATGGATCGCCGTGAACCGGCCTGAATAAAGGCCTCTCATGGAAGATTGAGGGAGCATGACTCCCTCCGTCAGCCCTGCGGGCTGCCACCTCCCTCGAGGAGGGAGGCAAAGC
>ONHI01000101.1 GCA_900317565.1 uncultured Eubacteriales bacterium | reverse complement strand
TTCAAGGGCGTCTCCAGCAGCGTGACCTTCAAGTGCCCGAGCAAGAAGCTGAAGGCCTACAAGAAGCTGATCAAGAAGGCCGGCGCGCCCAGCAAGGCGAAGTACAAGAAGTAAGGCATTAGGCATTAGGCATTAGGCAGTAGGCATTAGGCATCAGGAGAACGAATAGCAATCAACGGGCAGGCACGAACCGGGGGTTCATGCCTGCCCCTATCTTCCCATTGCGCAATTTGACCCGATGTGGTATGATAATACAGTAGATTTGTAGTATCCTGCGGAGGCGGAGCATGGCGCAGAGCATATTCGTACCCGAGGCCCTTCGGGATTTCTTCAGGGACCATCCCCGGATGGCGCTGGCCTTTTCCGGCGGCGTGGACAGCGCCTACCTGCTGTACGCGGCGCTGGCCTGCGGCTGCGACGTGCGGGCCTTCTACGCCCAATCCGCGTTCCAGCCGGAGTTTGAGCGCCGGGACGCGCTGCGCCTGGCGGAGCAGCTGAACGCGCCGATGACGGTGGTGCCGCTGGACGTGTTGGCCTTCGACGACGTGCGGGCCAACCCGGAGAACCGCTGCTACCACTGCAAGCGGGCGATATTCACCGCGCTGCTGGAGGCCGCCCGGGCGGCGGGCTACGACGCCATCATGGACGGCACCAACGCCACCGACGACGCCGGGGACCGCCCCGGCATGCGGGCGCTCGCGGAGCTGGAGGTGTTTTCGCCGCTGCGGCTGTGCGGCATCGGCAAGCCCCAGGTGCGGGAGCACTCCCGTCAGGCGGGGCTTTTCACCTGGGACAAGCCCGCCTATGCCTGCCTGGCAACCCGCGTGCCCGCCGGGACGCCCATCACCGGCGATATGCTGGCCCGGGTGGAGGGCGCGGAATCGGCGCTGTTCGCCCTGGGCTTCACAGATTTCCGGGCGCGGCTCTTCCACGGCGCGGCCCGGCTGCAATTCCCGGCCGAACAGCTGCCCCTGGCCGTGGAGCACAGGGAGGCGATCAGGAAGGCCCTGGCGCCCTTTTTCGACGTGGTGCTGCTGGACCTGAAGGAGCGTTAGTCAATATGGACAGAAACGACATGCTCGCCGCGCTGAAGGCGGTGCAGGCGGGGGACATGACCCCCGAGGCGGCGCTGGGCCTGCTGGTCCAGGCGCCCTTTGAGGACATCGGCTATGCCAAGATCGACCACCATCGCCAGCTGCGCAACGGCAACAGCGAGGTGATCTACGGCGCGGGCAAGACCGCCCAGCAGATCGCCGGCATCGTGGCGCGGATGATCGACGCCGGCAGCGAGAACATACTGATCACCCGCATGGACGGGGAGAAGGCGGATTTCGTGGCGAAGTCCGCGCCGCTGTTCTACGACCCGCTGTCCCGGGTGGGCATCGCCAACCGGGTGGAAAAGCCGCTGGTGGGCAGCGTGGTGGTGGCCTCCGGCGGCACCAGCGACCTGCCCGTCTGCGAGGAGGCGGCGCTGACCGCCGAGACCATGGGCAGCAGGGTCACCCGGCTGTACGACGTGGGCGTGGCCGGGCTGCACCGGCTGCTGAGCCACCTGGAGGATTTGCAGTCCGCCCGGGTCGTCGTGGCCGTGGCGGGTATGGAGGGCGCGCTGGCCAGCGTCATCGGCGGGCTGGTGGACTGCCCCGTGATCGCGGTGCCCACCTCCGTGGGCTACGGTGCGAACTTCGGCGGGCTCTCCGCGCTGCTGTCCATGCTCAACGCCTGCGCCAGCGGCATATCCGTGGTCAACATCGACAACGGCTTCGGCGCGGGATACCTGGCGAACCGGATCAACAGGATGGAAGGCATTAGGCAGTAGGCAATAGGCATTAGGGGAGACCGGGAACAGGGATTAGGGACCAGGGAATAGGGAGTAGGAATAGTGCTTCCGGGCTGAAACGACATTGACGAGGGGTATATTACGTGAAAACACTTTACATCGAATGCAACATGGGCGCGGCGGGCGACATGCTGATGGCCGCGCTGTCCGAACTGATCCCCAAGCCCGATGCCTTCATTGAAAAAATGAACGCCCTGGGGCTGCCCGGGGTGCGCTTCGAGCGCCGTCCCGCCGAGAAGTGCGGCGTGACCGGCACCCACATCGCCGTGACCGTGGACGGCGCGGAGGAATACTCCCACGATCTCCACGACCAGCATCATCACGACCACGAGCATCACGACCATCCCCACGACCACGACCATCCCCACGACCACGACCACCCCCACGACCACGACCACCCCCATGACCACGACCATCCCCACGACCATGACCATTCCAACTCCACACTCCACACGCCACACGCCACACTCACAGAGCATTCCCACTCCACACTCGCAGAGCACTTCCACGCCTCCCTGGCCGATGTCCGCGCCGTGATCGACGGCCTGGACCTGCCGGAGGCGGTGAAGGCGGACGCGAAGGCGGTGTACGGCGTGATCGCCGAGGCGGAGAGCGCGGTGCACGGCCATCCGGTGGAGCAGATCCACTTCCACGAGGTGGGCACGCTGGACGCCATCGCGGACGTGGTGGGCGTGTGCCTGCTGATGCACGAGCTGAATCCGGACCGCGTGCTGGTTTCCCCGGTGCACGTGGGCAGCGGCCAGGTGCGCTGCGCCCACGGCGTGCTGCCGGTGCCGGCCCCGGCGACGGCGAAGATCCTGGCGGGGGCGCCCGTCTACGGCGGGGCGATCCGCGGCGAGCTGTGCACGCCCACCGGCGCGGCGCTGCTGAAGCACTTCGCGGACGGCTTCGGGCCGATGCCGCCCATGGAGCTGCAAAGGGTGGGCTACGGCATGGGCACGAAGGACTTCGAGTGGGCCAACTGCGTGCGGGCGCTGCTGGGCGAGGGCGAGGACGCCGCCGGCAGCGCGGTGCAGCTGAGCTGCAACCTGGACGACATGACCGGCGAGGAGATCGGCTTCGCGCTGGAGGCGCTGCGCAACGCCGGGACGCTGGACGCCTGGACCGAGGCCATCCAGATGAAGAAGGATCGCCCGGGCGTGCTGCTGGCCTGCCTCTGCCCGCCGGAGCGGGAGGCGGAGTTCGCGCGGCTGATGCTGCGTCACACCACCACCATCGGCGTGCGCTGCCAGATGGTGCGGCGCTACACGCTGGCGCGGGAGGCCGTCACCCTGGAAACGCCCTACGGCCCGGTGCGGGCCAAGCGCTCCCACGGCTACGGGGTGGACCGGGTCAAGCCGGAATACGACGACCTGGCCGCGCTGGCCCGGGAGAAGGGCGTTTCGATCCGGGAAATCAAGGGTTAAGGGGGAAGGAACATGTCCACCGACAAGAAGCTGCGCCTGTCCTTCAACGCCCCGGTGGTGCTGGGCTTCGTGGGCGTATGCCTGGTGTCCATGGCGCTGAACCTGATCACCGGCGGCGCCAGCAACCGCACGCTGTTCAGCGTGTACCGCGCGCCGCTGTCCGATCCGCTGACCTGGCTGCGCATGGTGTGCCATGTGTTCGGCCACGCGGACTGGAACCACCTGCTGGGCAACATGATGTATGTGCTGCTGCTGGGCCCGATGCTGGAGGAGAAGTACGGCGGCAGGGACCTGGCCCTGGTGATGCTGGCCGCGGCGCTGCTGACGGGGCTGGTCAACTTCCTGTTCTTTCCGGGCACGATGCTGCTGGGGGCCAGTGGCGTGGTGTTCGCGATGATACTGCTGTCCTCCATCACCCGCACCCGGGACGGCTCGATCCCCGTCACCTTCGTGCTGGTGGCGCTGCTGTACATCGGCCAGCAGGTGTGGCAGGCCGTCGCCGTGCGGGAAAACGTGTCCTATATGGCGCACATCCTCGGCGGCGCGGTGGGCGCGGCGCTGGGCTTTGGGCTGAACAAGATCAAGATAGGGAGGTAATACCCATGTCCGACATCGGAAATTCCAACCGCATCACCCGAGAGTACATCGACTCCCTGCGCATCGAGACCCGATACATGGATTCCACCAACCCGAAGCTGGACTTCACGCTGTTCGGCGAGCGCTTCGCATCCCCGATCATGACGGCGGCGCTTTCCCACCTGGACCACTTCATGTTCTCCGGCGCGGCCGAGGCCCTGGCGAAGGGCGCCATGAAGGCCGAGGCGGTGCTGTGGTACGGCATGGCCGAGGAGGAGGAGATCGCCCGCCTGGCCGCCACCGGCGCGCGGATGATCGAGATCATCAAGCCCTACAGCGACCGGGACATCATCTATCGCCACATCGAGCACGCCCGGAAGCTGGGCCTGCTGGCGGTGGGCGTGGACATCGACCATCCCTTCGCCGAGGACGGCGGGCCGGACAACGTGGACGGCCATGAGATGACCGCGCTGCGCACCACGGAGCTGGCGGAGATCTGCCGGGCCTCCCGGCTGCCGGTGATCGTGAAGGGCGTGCTCAGCTGCCGGGACGCCGAGCGCAGCCTGGCCGCGGGCGCGGCGGGGCTGGTGCTGTCCCACCACAACAACCGCATCGAATACGCCGTGCCGCCGCTGGCGGTGCTGCCGGAGATCGCCGCGCTGGCGGGGAACGTGCCGCTGTTCGTGGACGGCGAGATCCGCACCGGCATGGACGCCTTCAAGGCGCTGGCCCTGGGCGCGACGGGCGTGTGCGTCGGCAGGCCGCTGATGACCGCCATCAAGCAGGGCGGGGCGGAGGCCGTGGCGGAGTATTTCAAGCGGGCCAACGCCGAGCTGGCCAAGGCCATGGCCTACACCGGCTGCACCGACCTGGGCAGGATGGACCCCACGGTGATCCGCCGGGACATCCGCTGAGGCGCGGAATATGATTTTGGGGGAGTGAAGCGACATGGAAAAGGTGGTCATACTCACCGGGGGCACCAGCGGCATCGGCAAGGCGACCGCAGCGCAGCTGCGGGAGGCGGGCTGCCGGGTGTATGAGTTCAGCCGCCGGGCGGCGGGGGACGATCCCTGGCACACCAGCGTGGACGTGACCGACGACAGGGCCGTGAAGGCGGCGGTGGACGCGGTGTTCGCCCGGGAGGGACGCATCGACCTGCTGATCAACAACGCCGGGTTCGGCATCTCCGGGGCGATGGAGTTCACCGACCCCGCCGACGCCCACCGGCTGATGGAGGTCAACCTGTTCGGCATGGACAACGCCATACGCGCCGTGCTGCCCCACATGCGCAAGGCCGGCTCGGGCCGCATCGTGAACATCAGCAGCGTGGCGGGCGTGTTCGCCATACCCTTCCAGGCCTGGTATTCCATCTCCAAGGCGGCGGTGCGTTCGCTGACGATGGCGCTGTACAACGAGGTGGCTCCCTACGGCATACAGGTGACCAGCGTCATGCCCGGGGACATCAGGACCGGCTTCACCGCCGCCCGGAAGAAGAGCGCGCTCGGCGATGCGGAGTACGGCGGGCGCATCTCCCGGTCCGTGGAGAAGATGGAGAAGGACGAGCAGGGCGGCATGGCCCCCGAGCAGGCCGCCCGGACCATCGTGCGCGTCGCGCTGAAGCAGGGCCGGGTCAAGCCCTATTACGCCATAGGCTTTTCCTATAAATTCCTGGTGCTGCTGGACAGCCTGCTGCCCTGCCGGACGGTGCGGTGGCTGCTGTTCCTGCTGTACGGGAAATGACGGGTACAAAAAAAGCTCCGCGGCCTTCGAGCGAAGGACGCGGAACTTCTTTGTATGCGCTTATGCGCAGATGCGGATGCCGTAGATGTAGCCCGCGCGGGTGCCGACCACGATGGTGTCGTCGAACACCGCGGGGGTGCCCTCGATGTTGCCCTTCAGCTCCACGTCGGCGACCTCGCCGCCGGTGAGGCCGTCCAGCAGCCACAGGTGGCCGTCGGAGCTGCCCACCAGCACGTAGCCCGCGCCGGAGGGGCTGTACAGGCATGTAGGGGAGGACCAGCCGTAGCGGCCCATGGACCGGGCCCAGACCGTCTCGCCGGTCCGCTTGTCCAGCGCGTACAGCATGCCCTGGCTCTCCACGGTGCGGCAGACGTGGAAGTACACCAGGTCTGACAGCGTGCCCTTGCCCACCGCCGGGGTGGCGAAGCTGCCGCCGCCGTTCTCGTCGTCCTGGTAGATGGGATCGGAATCCCGGCGCCACAGCAGTTCGCCGGTCAGCGCGTTCAGCTTCAGCATCTGGCAGCTGCCGCTGTTGCCCCGCTTGTCCAGCTCGTTGCTGGCGTACAGGCCCACCAGGCCGTCGGCCTCTGGCTCGATCACCAGGCTGGCGTCCAGGTCGTCCCCGGTGTCGTAGCACCAGACCAATGCCATCGTGTTCAGGTCCACGCACTGTATGATGCCCACGTTCGTGGCGAAGTAGGCGTAGTTGTTGTACACGGCCATGGAATTCTCGGTGCCCAGCTTGCCGCCCTTGGTCTGCTGGTAGACGTAGCGGACCACGCTGGGCTCCACCGCGATGCCGCCGGCGTACTCCCGGCTGTTCAGCTTTACCTTGTACAGCACGCCGTTTTCGCCGCAGGTGATCATCGTGTCGGTGTCGCCGTCCACCAGCGGGGAGCAGTCGAAGGCGAACCAGCCCCGCAGCGCCACCGGGTCGCTGCCGTTCAGGAAGTACAGCTGCTGCTGGTCGATCAGGCTCCAGATGCGGGTGCCGCAGGCCACCTTTTTGCCGTTGATCTCATAGATGCCCTGCCCGCAGTACAGCAGCGGCAGGCCCCGGGGGTCCACCGCCAGGCTGCCCTTGATGGGCGCGCCGATGCCGATGGCGGGCCGGGTGTCCGCGCCGTCCTCCAGGTCCATGAAGTAGATGTGGCCGTCCAGCGTGGCGTAGAGCACCTCCGTCAGGCCGTCCTTCTGCTTCTTGTCCTCGTTCAGGTTCATGCCGGAGCGCAGGTCCGCGGGCCAGCGCACGATGCTGGGCTGGCCGGTCCAGCCCACGCCGCCCCAGGTGTCGATGGAGCCCACCGGGCGGTTCCAGATCACCGACATGCGGGTGGGGCCTTCGGGGATCTCGCCGTAGGCGCCGCCGTCCCGGTAATTGCTGCCCCGGAAGGTGGTCACGCCCTCCACCTGGGCGTACTCAGCGGAGGAGCCCATGTGGATCTCATCGCCGTAGCCGCCGCCCTCGGCCTCGTAGGCCTGGGTCATGCTCAGCAGGTTGTTCTGCGCCGGGTCCGCGTATTCCGCGCCGGGGGACGCGGTCTGCCGGAACACGACCGCGTCCAGCGCGTCGGGGGCCGCCTTGCGGGCCAGCTCCGGCGCGGGCTCCAGCGTGGCGGTGGGCTCCGGCGTGACGCCGGGCGTCGCCGTCGGCGCGGGGGTGGCCGTGGGCCTGGGTGCGAGCACAGGCGCAGCGCTCTGGCGGCTGTCGAGGCTGCCCAGCGCCGGGGCCGCGACCTCCACCCGGGGCGCGTCCTGTGCCGGGGCCTTCGGCAGCCGGGACAGCGCGTAGAACGTGCCGCCGCCCAGCACCGCCAGCACGCAGGCCGATGCCGCCGCGATGTTCATCGCCCGCCGCCTGCGCTGCTGCCGCCGCCGGGCGCGGGTCGTGTATCGTCTGTTATCGCTCTTCATGTCTCAATGTCATCCTGTTATCCAAAAGAAGTCATAATTCTATCATATTTCATTCTACTGCGAATTGTTTGCAGTATGATTATAAAAGTATGACAATACGATTAACGACGCCGTGAACAAAAGGCGCTTGCCAGCGCGTTTAGCGGTGTGGTATACTTACCATGGGTTTGGAGGCCATAACACCACGACGGGAGGCGGACTTATGCGAATCATGCTGGCGGGCATCAGCAGCGGCTGCGGCAAGACCACGGCGTCCCTGGCGCTGATGGCGGCGCTGAGGGAGCGGGGGATGGTCGTCGCGCCGTTCAAGTCCGGGCCGGATTACATCGACCCCGGCTTCCATCGCGTGGCCTGCGGGCGGGCCTCCCACAACCTGGACGAATGGCTCTGCGGGCCGGACAGTGTGCGGCGCATACTGGCGCTGGGCAGCGAAGGCGCGGACATCGCCGTCGTCGAGGGGGCCATGGGCATGTACGACGGGCTGGGCGGCGGCACCGAGTGCAGCGCCTACGCCCTGGCCAGGCACACCGGCACGCCCATCGTGCTGGTGGTGGACGCCTCCGGCAGCGCCGCCAGCGCGGCGGCCACGGCCCTGGGCTTCATGAAGTTCCGGGAGGACAACACCATCGCCGGGGCGCTGGTGAACCGGGTGTCCGGCGAGCGCCACTACGCGCTGGTGAAGGAGGCCATGGAGCGCATCGGCCTGCCCTGCGTGGGCTGGCTGCCCAAGGACGCGGGGCTCTCCATGCCGGACCGGCATTTGGGGCTGGTGCCCGTGGAGGAGCGGCCCGAGGTCAAGGGCCAGATCCAGAGGGCGGCGTCGCTGCTGCACATCGACATGGAGGCGCTGCGCCGGGTGGCGTCCCTCGCCGGGGAACCGGACGCGCCGTCGTTTGAATATCCCCAGACCCTGGCGGGCAGGCGGATCGGGCTGGCCAAGGACGCGGCCTTCTCCTTCACCTACGCCGCGAATCTGATCGCGCTGCGGCGCATGGGCGCGGAGCTGGCGGAGTTTTCGCCGCTGGCGGACGGGGCGCTACCCGAGGGGCTGGACGCGCTGTACCTGCCGGGAGGGTTCCCGGAGGTCTTTGAGGCGGAGCTGAGGGCCAACGCGCCGATGGCCGCGGCGGTCCGCGCCGCCGTGGAGGGCGGCATGCGAGTGTACGCCGAGTGCGGCGGCATGCTGTACCTGTCCATGATCGGCGCGCTGCCGCTGGAATGGGAGATGACGGGCCGCTTGCAGCGCTTCGGCTACGTCACCGCCGCGGACGGCGACGGCTATGCATTCCCGGCCCACGAATTCCACCACTCCGTGGTGACGCCCACGAGGCCGCTGGAGACGCGGTTTGAGATCCGCAAGGGCGAGCGCCGCTATCGGGAGGGCTATATGTATAAAAATACGCTGGCGGGCTATCCCCACATCCACTTTTTTGATCGGCCCGAGCTGGCGGAGAGGTTGTTTCTATGAGCGTATTCCACGGCGGGGACGTCTGGCAGGGGGCCGACCCGGGCCGTTTCCTGGATTTTTCCGCCAACCTGAATCCCGAGGGACCGCCGGAATGGGTCCGCGCGGCGCTGGCGCGGGGGCTTGAAAACGCGGCCTGGTACCCGGATGTCCGGGGCCGGGCGGCGCTGGCGGGTCTGAGCGGGCACCTGGGCCTGCCGGAGGATTGCATACTGCCCACCGCCGGGGGCATCGAGGCGGCGGCGATACTGGCGCGAAGGGCCGGGCCCTGCGCCGTCGCCCAGCCCACCTTCCAGGAGTACGGGCATTTGTGCCCGGAGCACAGGGACGTTTTGCGGGACCGATTGCGGGATTATCGCCCGCGGCCCGGGGAGACGCTCTGGCTGTGCAACCCGAACAATCCCACCGGGGACGCGCTGTCCCGGGGCGAGGTGCTGGCGCTGCTGGCGCGGATGGAGGAAGTCGGCGGGCGGCTGGTGGTGGACGAGGCGTTCATCGACTACTGCCCGGAGCACAGCGTGCGGGATCAGGTCGCGGCGCATCCGGCGCTGGCGGTGCTGGGCTCGCTGACCAAGGTGCTGGCGATCCCCGGGGTCCGGCTGGGCTACCTGGCCGCGCACCCGGCGACGGTCCGCGGGCTGTCGGAGGCATTGCCCCCCTGGCGGCTGAACTGCCTGGCGGACGCCGTGGCCGCGGCGCTGCCGGGGCACGAGGCCGATTTTGAACAGATCCGCGCCTTGAACGCCGCCCGGCGGGAGCGCTTCGCCGCCGCGCTGGCGGAGGTCGGCGCGAAGGTGCATCCCAGCGCGGCCAACTTCCTGCTGTGCGACTTCGGGCGGGACATGGGCCTGACGATCGGGGCGCTGAGGCAGAAGGGGATGCTCGTGCGGCCCTGCGGCATGTTCCCCGGGCTGACGGACGGCCACGTGCGGCTTTGCGTGCGCACGGACGGGGAGAACGAAAGGCTGGTCGCAGCGCTGCAATGAGTGTGGAGTGTGGAGAGTGGAGTGTGGAGTTGAAGCTGTCGGCTGACACACTTTTCGGAAGAAAAGGATTTTTAGAGGGATAAGGAAGGGATCGCCATGCGGGGAAAGGTCATCATGCTGCAGGGCACGGGCTCGTCGGTGGGCAAGTCGCTGCTGTGCGCGGCGCTGTGCCGCATATTCCGGGAGGACGGGCTGCGGGTCGCCCCCTTCAAGAGCCAGAACATGGCGCTGAACAGCTTCGCCACGAAGGAGGGGCTGGAGATGGGGCGGGCCGCGCCCAGGTGGTGCAGGCCCAGGCGGCGGGCGTGGAGCCCAGCGTGGAGATGAACCCGATACTGCTCAAGCCCACCAGTGACCGCAAGAGCCAGGTGATCGCCATGGGGCGGCCCCTGGGCAACATGAGCGCCGTGGAATACCACAACTACAAGCCCAATTTGCGCAGGCTGGTGAAGGACACCTACGACAGCCTGGAGTCGAAGTACGACGCGGTGGTGATCGAAGGCGCGGGCAGCCCCGCCGAGATCAACCTGAAGGAGGGCGACCTGGTCAACATGTGGATGGCCGAGGCCGCCGACGCGCCGGTGCTGCTGGTGGGGGACATCGACCGGGGCGGCGTGTTCGCGTCGCTGTACGGCACCATCATGCTGCTGGAGCCCGAGGAGCGCGCCCGCATCAAGGGCATGATCATCAACAAGTTCCGGGGCGACGTGCGCATACTGGAGCCGGGGCTGCGGATGATCGAGGAGAAGGTGGGCATCCCCGTGGTGGGCGTCGTGCCCTGGACCGATGTGGACGTCGAGGACGAGGACAGCGTGTCCGAGCGGCTCACCGCCACCAGCGGCCGGGGCGAGATCTCCGTGGCGGTGGTGCGGCTGAAGCGGCGCGGACGTGGTGATCCTCCCCGGCACCAAGAACACCATCGACGATCTGATCGACCTGCGCAACCGGGACATGGTCGCGCCCATCGTGCGCCACGCCCGGGCGGGCAGGCTGCTGGTGGGCGTGTGCGGCGGCTATCAGATGCTGGGCCAGCTGCTGCGGGACCCCCACGGGGTGGAGTCCGCCGCGCCGGAGGTGGCCGGGCTGGGGCTGTTGGACATGGAGGTCTGCTTCCATCCCGAAAAGCGCACCGTGCAGGCGAAGGGCACGCTGGAGGGCGGGCCCGAATGGCTTTCCCCGCTGGCGGGGGCCGAGATCGAGGGCTATGAGATCCACTCCGGCGTGAACACCTTCGGACCGGACTGCCGCTTCTGGATGCGGGTCGGCGAGAACGACGGGGCCTGCAACGCCGCGGGCAACGTGCTGGGCACCTATCTGCACGGGCTGTTCGACGACGGGGTGCTGGCCGACGCGCTGGTGAAGCGGGCGCGGCAGATCAAGGGGCTGCCAGAGGCGGCGCTCTCCGCCGAGCAGGCCGCCGTGAACATGGCCGCCTACCGGGAGGCGCAGTTCGACAAGCTGGCCAGGATTGTGCGGGAGAGCCTGGATATGGATAAGGTGTATGGGATATTGAGGGGAGAATAGGCAATAGGCATTAGGCAATAGGCATTAGGCATTAGGGGAACGGGGTCCGGGAGGATTGGATGGACGGGAAGGATGTCAGGCTCGCGCCCATGACGGCGCAGATGTACCACGAGTATTACAGGGAATACCGGAGCGACCCGGACCTGTGCTTTGACAAGGGGGATTTTGCCGAATTCGCGTATGACCCGGAGTGGGTCGACAGATATGTGCGGAGGCAGGCGGACCCGGGCCGGAGGTGCTTCGCGATCCTTCACGGCGATGAAGTGGTCGGGGAGCTCATACTCAAGGACATCGTGCCCTGGGAGCGCGCCACGCTGAGCATATCCATGAAGCACGGCGGGTACAAGGACCGGGGCTTCGGCACCCGGGCCGAACGGCTGGCGATCGAATATGCCTTCGGGGAGATGGGGGTTAAAGTGCTGCATGCCGACGCCGTGCTGACGAATGCCCGCAGCCGGCACGTGCTGGAGAAGGTGGGGTTCCGTGAGACCCATGAGGACGGAAGGTTCGCGTACTACGAGATAAAGAAGGAAGAATGGAAGGAGCGTTCCTGAGCATCAGGACAGACGATATCTATGCCCATCCACATCTATGCCCTGCTGGTCGGGGCGCTGATCGATTTGATCGTCGGGGACCCGGAGTGGTTCTACCATCCGGTGCGCGTCATCGGGAAATACATATCCTTTGCGGAAAAGCTGGCGCGGCGGGGGAATCCCGATTCCAAGGCTCTGCGGCGCAGAGCGGTGGCCTTGGCATGCTCCACGGTGCTGCTGACGGCGCTGGTCACGGCGGGGCTTTTATACCTGCTGGGGCTCATGGGCTTCTGGCCCCGGTTCATCGGCATGGCGCTGATCTCCTGGATGTGCCTGTCCGCGCGGAACCTGGCCGACGAGGCCGAGGGCGTGCGCAGGGCGCTGGACGAATCGCTGGAGGCGGGCCGGACGCGGGTGGGCCGCATCGTGGGCCGCGACACCGCGTCCCTCTCCCGGCGGGAGATACTCTGCGCCACCATCGAGACCGTGGCCGAGAACCTGACCGACGGTGTGATCTCCCCGATGCTGTACCTGGCGCTGGGCGGGCCGGTGCTGGGCATGGCCTTCAAGGCCGCCAGCACGCTGGATTCGATGATCGGATACCTGGACGAGAAATACCGGGACGTGGGCTGGTTCGCCGCGAAGGCGGACGATGTGTGGAACTATGTGCCCGCGCGGATCACGGCGGCGCTGATGTGCATTGCCGCCTTCCCGCTGGGGCTGGACGGGCGGCGGGCCCTTGCCACCGTGCGGCGGGACCACGCCAACCACCTTTCCCCCAACTGCGCCTGGAGCGAGTCCGCCGCGGCGGGGGCGCTGGGCGTGCAGCTGGGCGGCGACCACGAATACTTTGGAAAGACCGTGCATAAGCCCACCATCGGCGACAACCTGCGCCCGCCCGAGGGGCGGGACATCCGCGCCGTGAACCTTTTGATGTTCGCGTCGGCGGGGCTGATGCTGGCGTTGATCGCCGCCGCGGGGCTGTTGATATAGAGGAGGTTGACACATAACATGAAGCATTACGACGTCATCATCATCGGCGCGGGGCCGGGCGGCATATTCACCGCCTGGGAGCTGACCCAGAAGCGCCCCGATTTGAAGGTGGCCGTGTTCGAGACCGGCAATCCGCTGGACAAGCGCCGCTGCCCCATCGACGGCAAGAAGGTGAAGGCCTGCATCAAGTGTCCCACCTGCGCCATCATGAACGGCTTCGGCGGGGCGGGGGCCTTTTCCGACGGCAAGTACAATATCACCAATGACTTCGGCGGCACGCTGTACGAATACATCGGCCGGGACGAGGCCATGGCGCTGATGCGCTACGTGGACCAGATCAACGTGGCCAACGGCGGCGAGGGCACCGCGCTGTACTCCACGGCGGGCACCCGCTTCAAGAAGCTGTGCATGCAGAACAAGCTGACGCTGCTGGAGGCCAGCGTGCGGCACCTGGGCACCGACATCAACTATGTGGTGCTGGGCAACCTCTATGAGGCGCTGCGGGAGAAGGTGGATTTCCACTTCAACACCCAGGTGGACGCCATAGAGGTCGTGGGCGCGGACGAGGGCTATCGCGTGCGCTATGGCGACGAGGCCGCCGAGTGCGAATACTGCGTGGTGTCCGTGGGCCGCAGCGGCAGCAAGTGGATGGAGCGGGTCTGCGGCGAGCTGGGCATCGCCACAAAGTCCAACCGCGTGGACCTGGGCGTGCGGGTGGAGCTGCCCGCCGTGATATTCGCCCACATCACCGACGAGCTGTATGAGAGCAAGATCGTCTACCGCACCGAGAAGTACGAGGACCACGTGCGCACCTTCTGCATGAATCCCCGGGGCATCGTGGTCAACGAGAACACCAACGGCATCGTCACCGTCAACGGCCACAGCTTTGAGGACGAGGGCCGCAAGACCGAGAACACCAACTTCGCGCTGCTGGTGGCGAAGCACTTTTCCGAGCCCTTCCGGGACAGCAACGGCTACGGCGAGAGCATCGTCCGGCTGAGCAACATGCTGGGCGGCGGGGCCATCGTGCAGCGCTTCGGCGACCTGGAGCGGGGCCGCCGCAGCACCCAGAAGCGCATCGACGAGGGCACCGTGAAGCCCACGCTGGCCGCGACCCCCGGCGATCTGAGCCTGGTGCTGCCCAAGCGGATACTGGACGGCATCATCGAGATGATCTACGCGCTGGACAAGATCGCCCCCGGCACCGCCAACGACGACACGCTGCTCTACGGCGTGGAGGTGAAGTTCTACAACATGGAGGTGGAGCTGGACCGCCACCTGGAGACCTGCCACAGGGGGCTGTACGTCATCGGCGACGGCAGCGGCGTGACCCATTCCCTCAGCCATGCCAGCGCCAGCGGCGTGTACGTGGCGCGGCAGATCGCCGGGGAGAGCGCCGAGCTGTAACGGGAGAAACCTTCGGAGCACACGGGACCGAACGGGCGAAGGGAGGCTCGACGGCATGAAGAAGCTGCTCATGGCGTTGCTGGCGATGGCGCTGGCGGCGATGCTGGCGACGACCGCGCTGTGCGAGGACATCGCGGAGGAACCGGCGACGGCGGAGGCCTGGGAGGACGCGGTTCGGGAGCTGGACGCATTCGAGCTGCCCGCGCCGGAGGATGGACCCGACCTGCCGGAGGACGGCGGGGCGCTGCCGGACGCGGATTTCCCGGCGGAGGTCCACACCTACAGGACCAGCGCCGCGGGCGACGGCGACGCGCTGTTCGCGGGTTACGTGGACCGGCTGTTCGGCGTCGGCGGCCCGGAGGTGGCCGCGCCGGTGGGCGACCTGCTGGCGGGGCACGACGGCGCGCTGTACCGCTACATGAAGGAAAAGGTGCTGGAGATCGCGGCGGGCGCGCGCGCCGAGACCGCGTTCGATGTGCCCGTGGAGGCGCTGGGGCTGGAGCAGACCAGCTGGACGGCGAAGGAGCTGGGGGTCACCGGCGTCCAGGCCATGTTCCAGGCGGCCCGGGAGAAGCTGCACTGCAACTTCCCGCTGGTGCTGGACGCGCTGATGTTCGATTGCCCCTATGAGCTGTTCTGGTTCGACAAGTCCGACCTGTTCAGCTACACCGACTGGCAGATGACGCTGCGGGACGACAGGATATCCGTGGCGGGCCCGGCGAAGGTCGCCATGCCGGTGGCGGCGGAATTTGCCGCCGATCGCTATGCCGTGGACGCCGCGCGGCTGCAATCGGTCCACGCCGCGGCGCAGAACGCCCGGGCCGTCGTGGACGAGCTGGCGGGCGGCGCCGATTACGACAAGCTGCGCGGCTATGCCCTGCGCATCTGCGCCCTGACCGACTACAACCGCGAGGCCGCGGCGGGGGGCGAGGGCTATGGCAATCCCTGGCAGCTGATCTGGGTGTTCGACGGCGACCCGGCCACGAAGGTGGTGTGCGAGGGCTATTCCAAGGCCTTCAAGTACCTGTGCGACATGAGCGCCTTCTCCGCGGGGGTGGGCTGCTATCTGGCCACGGGTTATCTGCTGCACGACAGCGGCTACGGGAACCACATGTGGAACCTGGTGACCATGGAGAACAACCGCAGCTATCTGGTCGACGTCACCACGATGGATTCGGACGACGGCGATTACGACGAGGCGCTGTTCCTGGCGGGCCAGGACGGCCTGGGCGAATACGGGGAATACCTGATCGTCGGCGGGGAGTACCACGGCATGATGGGCTATCTGTACGGCGAGGAATGCCGAAGCGTGCTGCCGGAGCACCTGCTGGAGCTGTCCGAGCTGGACTATCTGGCGGACAGCCGGGAGCCCGATCCCGCGCCGGTGCCGCAGCCCCAGTCCCTGGCGCTGAACGTTAAGAAGGCGACGCTGGGCGTGGGCCAGAAGATGACCATCGGGGCGACCGTGACGCCCGCCGATGCGGACGCGGGGCTGACGTTCAGCTCCAGCAAGCCCTCGGTGGCCAAGGTCAACGCGAAGGGCGTGGTCACCGCGAAGAAGAAGGGCAGCGCCACGATCATCGTCTCCACCGGCAACGGCCTGTTTGAGACCGTGAGCGTCAAGGTCGGGGCCAAGCCCACCAAGGTCAAGCTGAACAAGACCGGCGCCGTGACGCTGAAGAAGGGCAAGACGCTGAAGCTGAAGGTCGTGCTGAGCCCCTCCGGCGCGGTGGGCAATGTGACCTGGAAATCCTCCAGGCCCAAGGTCGCCTCCGTCAGCGCCAGCGGCAAGGTCACCGCGAAGAAGAAGGGCACGACCGTCATCACCGTCAAGACCTGGAACGGCAAAAAGGCCAGCGTGAAGGTGAAGGTGAAGTGAGGCGACGGGCAGAAGGGGAACCGGGCATTGACTTTTTATCGGGAGCCTGGCAATGACAGGATCGAACCCAACGCGGGACATAAAATTTGAAAAGATCGTAGCAAAAGCGAATGATTGCGCGTCTATTGATACAGAGGGGAAAATCGCAGTCATTGCAGGGGAGACGGACAGTTATGAAGCGGATGCTATGGTTGATCGTCGTATGCATGATCGTGGGATTGGGCGCGCATGCCGAGGGGGGCTTTATTTCCGCTGAGGCGGCCGTGATCGCCGCGAAGGCGGATTTGCAGGCGTATGGCGGCCTCACCGGGGGCGAACTGGACAGCTTTACCTTTGAAAGCGACGGGGTCGAGGACCGTTCGGACAAGGGGATGGGCATGGTGCGGTGCGTCCATGCGGTGTATGACGCGCACCCGGGGCTCCCGGATCTGCGCCTAGCGCACTTCATTTCCGCGACCGATGGGAAGGTGGTCGCGCGATTCGATTCGCCCTTCCGGGATGGAAGGGATTTTGCGGGATACTATCGCACGATTGGCGCTTGCAGCGCGTTCCTGTACGCCCAGGAGGCGCTTGAAGAGACGGACGGTCCCTTCAGGACGTGGCCGGAGGCCAAACAGCAGGCGTTCTACGCCCGGTACGGCAACTACAATGACTTTCTGAGTAAGCAGTATCTCCCGCTGCCCACGGACGTCCAATCGTGGGAGGCCCGGCATGCGACCGACCGGCTCATGGTGGATCGATATGGCTATGCCGAGGGGGAGCTTGCGCAATTTGAGGTCGAAACGGTGTATCAGTATATGGAATCCCGACCGGATCTCTGGTTCGTCAGTTATGCGCGGAAGGGCGAAGATGTGCCGCTGATCACCTTTGCGGTGCATTATGAGGATGGCGTGATTTTGAAGGTCGGGGAGGTTTGAGGAGGAGGATTTTGGGAGAGTGTTTTGGCTGATCACGGAGAACTAGGGAATTGAGGCCCCCCTCTCCGCCCTGCGGGCTCCAAGGGCCTTAACCGGCCCGTTCTCGCTAAAAACAGTCCACAGGACTGTTTTCCGGGCGCTCGAACCCTCTCCCCCTCACGGGGGCGAGGCAAGGCCGTATTGCTCAGTGCTTGGCTTGCCCCCGTGAGGGGGAGAGCTGGCAGCCGCAGGCTGACTGAGAGGGGGAGCCCCTCAGGAAAACGTGAAGAACCATAAGATTAGCAGATTCTTCGCTGCGCTCAGAATGACACACGCAACGTAATGCGGTCATTCTGAGTGTGGGTGTGGCGAGGAATCTGCTGTATTAATGTCCTGGAATCGGTGCAACTTGGGGTTACTTCCGCTTGGACGATAGCTTCACGCGCACCGGCTTCGGGGTTGAGGTGTATTTGAAGGCGTCCGCGGGAAGGGCGGGCGTGGGGACGGGGACGGGGACGACCTCTTCTGTCATTGCGGGGGTGGGGGACGAGGAGACCTCTTCCGTCTCAGCCTGCGGCTGAGCCACCTGACGCTCGCTTTGCTCGCTAGGCTCCGCCCCCAAAGGGGAAGGCTTTTGGGAGGGGGCTGACGGGGGGACCTCTTCCGGCGCTGCCGGTGCCACCTGACGCTCGCTTTGCTCGCTGGGCTTCGCCCCCAAAGGGGAAGGCTCAGGGGTGGGCGTCGGCGCGGGTGTCGCCGTCGAGGATCTCGTCGCCGGTCATGCCGGCGGCCTCCTTGATCATCTGGATCTCCCGGGCGCGCATGGTCTTGCCGTTGAGCAAGTCGTACAGCACGGGCACGACGAACAGCGTCATCAGCGTGGCGTAGCTCAGGCCGCCGATGGAGACCACGGCCATGGGCTGCATCATCTCCGCGCCGGTGCCGCGGCCCAGGGCCATGGTGGACATGCCCAGTATGGTGGTCAGCGCGGTCATCAGGATCGGGCGCAGGCGGATGCGGCCCGTCTCGATCAGGGCCTCCCGCTTCTCCATGCCGCCGATGCGCAGCTGGTTGACGCAGTCGATGAACACGATGCCGTTGTTCACCACCACGCCGGAGAGCACCAGGAAGCCCAGCATGCTGACGATGGACAGGTCCATGCCGCTGAGCAGCAGCGCCAGCAGGCCGCCGGTGAAGGCCAGCGGTATGGTGAACATGACGATGATGGGGGATTTGAAGGACTGGAACTGGGCCACCATGATCAGGAAGATCAGCAGTATGGCCACCAGCACCATCCAGACCAGGTCCTCCATGATGCCCATGACGGTCTCGTTCTCGCCGGCCAGCTTGGCGCTGTAGCCCGCGGGCAGGCTGTAGCCCTTCAATTTTTCCGCGAAGTCGTCGCTGACCAGGTTGGCGCTGTAGCCCTCGGCGATGCCGAAGGACACCGTCACCAGCCTGCGCTGGTCGGCGCGGTTGATGGTGGAAAAGCTGTTGGTCTGGCGCACGGAGGCGATGTCGCCGATGCGCACCAGCTTGTTCTCGCCCTCGGCGTCCACCTCGATCTCCAGGTCCTCCAGGTCCTCCGGGCGCAGCTCCCGGCTCGCGCCGTCCTGGAGGTAGATGCTCAGGCTCTTGCCGTCCAGCGTCGCCTGGGTGATCTCGATGCGGCCCGCCAGCTTCTGGGCGATGAACTGGAACACCTGGGCGGTGGTCAGGCCCTGGTCGATGGCCTTTTCCTTGTTCACCTCGATGCGCATCTCCGGCACGGCGTCCTCCAGGCCGTCGTCCACGTCCACGACGCCCTCGGTCTGCCGGGCCAGCTCCGCCACGTCCGCGGCGATGGATTGCAGCGTCTCGATTTCGTCGCCGGTGACCTCCACGGAGATGCCGCTGCCGGTGAGCATCGATATGTCCATGGTGCTGGCCTGCACGGAGAGGTCCGCGCCGCGGCGCTCGCCGATGGCGGTCATCTCCCGGGCGATGGCCTCGTTGCGGGCCAGGGATTCGTCCACCATGATGTAGTAGGACATCCCGCCGCCGTCGGACAGGCCGCCCAGCATGCCGCCGCTGCCGCCCATCAGGCCCACGGACTCCACGCCCTCCACGGCCATCATGTCGTTCATGATGTCCACGGCCAGCTGCTTCTGCTGGGCGTCGGTCAGCTCCGGATCGAGGGCCAGGTTCGCGCTCATCTGGCGGGAATTGACCTGGGGCATGAAGGAGATGCCCATCTTCGGCACCTGCATGGCCGAGAAGGCCAGCAGGCCCAGCGCCGCCAGCAGCACCACCGGCTTGAAGCGCAGCGCGCCGCGCAGCAGCGCGGTGTAGAAGCGCTGTATGGCCCCGAAGATGCGGTGCTTGTGGGGCTTCGATTTGCGCATCAGGAAGGAGCACATGGCGGGCACCACCGTCATGGCCACGAACAGGCTGGCCAGCAGCGAATAGGCGATGGTCAGGCCCATGTCCGCGAACAGGTCGCGGGCCATGCCCTGCACGAACACGATGGGCAGGAACACGCAGATCGTGGTCAGCGTGGAGGAGAACAGCGCGCCGGAGACCGACTTCACGCCCTCCACGCAGGCGCGCAGCAGCGGCACGCCCTCCTCGTCGTGCAGGCGATAGATGTTTTCAATGGAGACGATGGAATTGTCCACCAGCATGCCGATGCCCAGGCTCAGGCCGGACAGGGACAGCACGTTCAGCGTGATGCCGCTGAAATACATGCACACGAAGGCGATGACCACGCTGATGGGGATGGAGAAGGCCACGGTGATCGTGGGCCGGAAGTCCATCAGGAACAGCAGCAGTATCAGTATCGCCAGCCCGCCGCCGGAGATCAGGTTGTCCAGCACGGAATCGACGATGATGTTGATGTACTCGCCCTGGTTCATCAGGTCCACGATGTGCAGGCTGGGATCGGCGGCCATCAGCTCGTCGGCGCGCTTCAGTATGGTCTCGGCCACGTCGGCGGTGGAATAGGTGGACTGCTTGTCCATCGACAGCAGTATGCCGTCCGAGCCGTTCAGCTTGGTGAACACCTCGTCCCGGTCGTCCGCCAGCTCCACGCTGGCCACGTCCAGCAGCCGCACCTCGTCGATGGAATCCAGCCCCAGGTCGAACAGCTTCATGCGGCGCAGCGCGTCCAGGGTGTCGAACTTGTTGCCCACGCGCACCAGCACCTGCTCGCTGTCGGCGTCGTAGACGTAGCCCGCGGGCATGGCGAAGTTCTGCGCGCCGATCAGGCCGGAGACCATCTGCACGGTGATCACGCCGTCCAGGCCCGCGTTCTCCAGGGCCTCGTCCCGCTGCTCGTTGAACTCCTTGCGGGCCTTGGCCAGCTCCGCCTCGCCCGCGGCGATCTGGGAGGAGGCCTGGCCGAAGCCGCTGTCCGCCTGGCGGCGGGCGTTCTCCAGCTGGGCCTTGGCGTCCGAGAGGTTGGTGTCCTCGTCGATGCCCTCGATGAAGCCGCCGGGGATGATGCCCTTGTTCAGCTTTTCAAGGGCGCTGTCGATTTGGGCGATGCCCGCGTCCAGCTGGGCCAGGCCCGCCTGGGCCTCGGCGTACTGGGCGTTCAGGCTCTCCGGGTCCTCCAGCGCGGCCAGCGCCTTGTAGGCGTCGCTGCCCTCGATGGCGGCGATCTGCTCGTTCAGCAGCGCCACGGACTGGCGCAGCGCCTCGACGGTGTTGCCCGAGGCGGCGGTGGCGGCCAGCCGCTCGTCCAGCGCGGCGATCTGGGGGTTGAGGGCCTCGATCTGGCGCTGGGCCTCGGTCAGGCGCGACTGTATGTCCTCGTTGTTCTGGGTCATCGTGGCCAGCGCGTCCCGGCGGCCCTGCAGCTGCGCCCGGGCCTGCTCCAGCGCCTGGGACAGGGTGTCCACCTGGCCGGACTGGGTCGTGATCTGGCCCACCAGCTGCTCCAGGCTCTGCCGGGCCGCCTCCAGCTGGGCGCGCAGCGCGTCCTGGGAGGTCTCCTCGGCGTGGGCGGAGAAGGGGAGGGCGGAGAGATCAGGGTTATCAGCGGAGGGGGAAGGGGAGACGACCTCTTCCGGCGCTGCCGCGCCACCTTCCCCTGAAGGGGAAGGCTTTTGGGAGATGGAGGGGGCGGTGTCGTCCGCGGAGGGGGAAGGGGAGACGACCTCTTCCGGCGCTGCCGCGCCACCTTCCCCTGAAGGGGAAGGCTTTTGGAGGGCGGAGGGGGCAGCGTCGTCCGGGAGGGCCTCCGGGGCCAGGACCTCGGGGGAGGTGTCGGCGGAGTTTTCAGTGGAAGTATCAATAGAAGTATCCGGAGAGGAGGCCGTGTTTTCTCCCGCTTCGGAAGGAGTGGACGCCTCGTTGGAGGGAACGACCTCTTCCGTCTCGCCGCTCTGCGGCGATCCACCTTCCCCTGAAGGGGAAGGCTGGCTTTGAGCGTCGGTCGATTCGGAAGGGTTGTTCGGGGTCGTATCCGCAGGGGAAGCGGTATCCGTCGTTTCAGAGGTATTGTCAGGCGCGGTTACATCCGTGGCCGGGGGAACGGTTTCTGCCGTCCCGTCCTGTCCACCTTCGTCTGAAGGGGAAGGCTGGGCGTCCGTGGGCTCGGTGGCAGGGGTGGGCTCATCCGGGTTTTCGGGGACCGGGGTGTCCGTCGCCTCCGGGGCAGGGGTGACCGTCGCCTCCGGGGCAGGGGTGACCGCGTCCGTGGGTGCGGGGGTGGCCGCGTCCGTGGGCGCGGGGGCCTGGGTGTCTGCCGGGGCGGTAGTAGCGGCCTCGGCGATGCGCCGGGTGAGCTCGTCGATTTGGGCCTGCAGCGCGTCCCGCTGGGCCTGCAGCCCGGCGAGGGCCTCCTGGGCGAGGGCCAGCGCGGCTTCGTCGGTGGCGATCTGGCTCTCCAGGTTGGCGATCTCCTGTTGCAGCGCGGCGGGGTCCAGCAGCCCCAGGTCGCTGATATACTGCTGCTGCCGGGCCAGCTCCGCCGCCAGGGCGTCCCGCTGGGCCTGCAGATCGGCCTGCTCCGGGCTGGTCTGGCCCTGGGCCTGGGCGGCCTCGGCGTCGGCCAGCTGCTGCTCCAGCGTGGCCAGCTGCTGCTTGAGCGCGGCCAGGTTCTGCTGCATCTGCTTCAGCGCGGCCTTCTGGGTGTCGTCCATGTTCACCAGCGCGTCCATGGCGGCCACGGCGGCGGCGACCTGGTCCCGCTGGGCGACGAGCTCCGCGCGCTGCTTGGTCAGCTCCTTGATGGCGGGCTTGATCTTGTCCGAGCCCTCGTCGATGGCGGCCAGGGCTTCGTCGATCCTGCCGTAGGCCTGGCTCCGAGCCGCGGCCAGCTGGCGCTTGCCGGCGGAGAGCTGGGCCTGGGCGTCGTCCAGCTGGCGCTTGGCGTCGGCCAGCTGCTCGTCCACGTCCCGCAGGATGGCGCGGTTCAGCACGTCGATGCGGCCCTGCTCGATGGTGACGTCCACCCGCTGCTGGATCACGCCGGAGGCGCTGGCGGAGGCCACGCCGTTCAGCGATTCGAAGGCGGGCACCAGCTCGTCCTCCACATAATCGGAGAGGGCCAGTATGTCCGCGTCGTCCCGGGTGACGGAGAGTATCGCCACGGGCAGCATGTCCGGGTTCAGCTTCATGGTCACCGGCGCGCCGATGGCGTCGTCCCAGCCGCCCCGCAGCTGGTCCAGCCGGGAGGAGATCTCGATCAGCGCGGTGTCCATGTTCGCGCCGTCGTTGAACTGCATGATGACCACGGAGACGTTGTCCCGGGAGGAGGAGGTGAGCTTCTTGACGTCCGTCAGCGTGGCAAAGGCGGCCTCCATGGGCCGGGTGACCTCCGATTCCACCTGCTCCGGCGTCGCGCCGACATACGTGGTGTACACCACCACGTAGGGCAGGTTCATGCTGGGCAGCAGGTCGGTGGTCATCTTCTGGAACGATATCACGCCCAGCACGATCACCAGTATGATGCCCACGATCACCGTATAGGGCTTTTTGACGCTGTACTTGGATAACATGCCGCGCCTCCCGGACGAAATTACCTATTTTGTATTATAGAGGGCCATTATGAAGCGAAAATAAAGAAAATCGGTAGAGATTATAATAATGTTGGAACGGAAAATGCGAGGGGAGCCCCGCGGCCTCAAAAGCCGGGTCACAATCCGTTGAATCGGCCGGCGGGACGCTGTTTATCAAAAAAATAACACAGAAATCACGCATTTGGTTTGATTCGGACCGGCACATGGGTTATAATAAATAAGCTGTGTGCCGGGCTATCCATGTGCCTTTTTGCCGGGAAGGCGAGGACAGCGGAGAGGGACGCGGCGGAAAATGGGATGAACCGGAAGGTTGCGGCGACAACGCGCCAAGCGTTGATCAAGGCGCGAGGCGAACAGCCGGTAATTTCCGGGGACTATGTCCGACAATCGGACGACGGAGCTCATGCCCGTCGTAGGGGCGGTCGAGGGATCGATCGCCGGAAAAAAACAATAGAACACGCCCGGCAGCGTGTGCATGAGTTCAACAGGAGGAAGGAACACATGGCAAATCAGAAGATCCGCATCAAGCTCAAGGCCTATGAGCATTCCATCATCGACCAGAGCGCGGCCCGCATCGTCGAGACGGCGAAGCGCACCGGTTCCCGGGTTTCGGGTCCCATCCCGCTGCCCACCGAGAAGGAGATCGTGACCATCCTGCGCTCTCCCCACAAGCACAAGGATTCCCGCGAGCAGTTCGAAATGAGGACGCACAAGCGCCTGATCGACATCCTGCGGCCCACCCCCCAGACGGTAGACGCTCTGACCAAGCTGGATCTGCCGGCGGGTGTTGAAATCGAGATCAAGCTGTAAGGGAGCATGGCGGACGGACGCGCTCGCCCGGAGGCATCCTGCGTAGCTGAGGGATGATCGTCCGAATGAGGCCGGACACCTTTGCGGCTTATCAATAGGGATTCCAAAATCCCGAGGCAAACTGCATGGCGGTTTGTTTAAACAGAGAAGGAGTGTAACCATGAAAAAGGCAATTCTCGGCAAGAAGATCGGCATGACCCAGATTTTCGTATCTGACGGTCGCCTGGTGCCGGTCACCGTCGTGGAAGCGGGCCCCTGCACCGTGACGCAGGTCAAGACCGCGAAGACCGACGGCTACGAAGCGGTACAGGTCGGTAAGACCGACGGCTACGAAGCGGTACAGGTCGGTTTCGACGAGCTCAGCGAACAGCGGGCCAAGAAACTGCTCAACAAGCCCGAGCAAGGTCACTTCGCCAAGGCCGGCGTCAAGCCCGCCCGGCACCTGCGCGAGTTCCGCTTTGAGGACATCAGCGGCTACAGCGTGGGCGATACCATCAAGTGCGACGTCTTCGCCGAAGGCGACAAGATCGACGTCATCGGCACCAGCAAGGGCCACGGCTACACTGGCGCCATCCAGCGCTGGAACCAGCACACCGGTCCCATGGGCCACGGCTCCAAGTACCATCGCGGCGTGGGCTCCCTGAGCGCGAACTCTGACCCGTCCCGCGTGTTCAAGAACAAGCACATGGCCGGTCAGTACGGCGGCGAGCGCGTCACCGTGCAGAACCTCGAGGTCGTCAAGGTGGACGCCGAGCGCAACCTGCTCATGATCAAGGGCGCTGTCCCCGGCGCCAACGGCAGCCTCGTGATCGTCCGCGAAGCGATCAAGGGTTAATAGGAGGACGCAAACATGGCAAATGTGAAAGTATTCAACATGCAGGGCGCCGCAGTCGGTGAGATCGCTCTTTCCGACGAGGTTTTCGGCGTCGAGCCCCATATCAGCGCTATGCACGCCGTGGTGCGCGCCTACATGAACGCGCAGCGCCAGGGCACCCAGTCCGCCCTGACCCGCACCGAGGTGCGCGGCGGCGGCCGTAAGATCTATCGCCAGAAGGGCACCGGCAACGCGCGCCATCATGGCCGCAGGGCGCCCCAGTTCACCCAC
>ONHI01000146.1 GCA_900317565.1 uncultured Eubacteriales bacterium | reverse complement strand
CCGATCCTGTGGTTTATCACTGGACATACAAGCTTGACGAAATCTCTGAAGATGAAGCCAAGAATGATGTAGCTAGTTAATTTTTATTCAATGTACTAGTCCCTAGTCCCTAATCCCTAATCCCTAATCCCTAATCCCTACTCCCTACTCCCTCAAATATGAATGAAATATAAATAATTCCCCGATAACATTGAGAATCGCGGCGGCTTGTGCTATAATTCAAATCGACGTTCCGCGCGGGGCGCGGAAGACGAAACGGAGGCAAACGCTATGAATCTGAAAAAGTTCCTGTGCATGGTCATGGCCATGCTGCTGGCGACCGGCGCGTTCGCGCTGGCGGAGACGGACGACGTGCAGGCCCAGCTGAATGCGGCCAACGAGCGCATCGCCCAGCTGGAGGCCGAGGTCGAGCTGTACCGGCCCTACTATGAGCAGCAGATCGTCGCCGAGTACGGCGAGGGCGGCATCATCTGGCGCGAGGACGCCATGGCCGAATACGAGGCCGCGGCCAGCGCCTATTCCCAGTACGGCCTGTCCATCGACACCTACGCCGACGCCGTGAAGCAGGACATCCTGAACAGCCTGGTGCAACAGGCCGTGCTGAAGGAAAAGGCCGAGGAGCTGGGCCTTTCCCAGCTGGACGACGAGGCCCGGGCCAACCTGGAGGCCGAGGCCGCCGAGAACTATGAGACCTATATCGAAAACTACAAGAGCTACTTCGCCGCGGAGGACGCCTCTGACGAGGACGCCCGCGCCCAGACCATCGCCGCCATGGAGCAGTACGGCCTGACCCAGGACGTGCTGGTGCAGCAGATGCTGGACAGCTACGTGGACGAGCAGCTGCACAGCTATGTGACCGCGGACGTCGCGGCCACCGACGAGGACATCCAGGCCAAGTACGACGAGCTGGTCGCCTACGGCGAGGAGCACTACACCGACGACCGCGCCTACAACACCGCCCGCAACGGCGGCGAGATCGTCGCCTGGAACCCCGAGGGCTACCGCGCGGTGAAGCACGTGCTGATCAAGTTTGACGACGAGCAGAGCCAGCAGTACAGCAGCCTGCAGAGCACGCTGAGCAGCCTGAACGCCGAGCTGGAAGCCCTGGACGATCCCCAGGAGGAGACCGCCGACGAGGCCGACGCCGAAGACGCCGAGGCCGAAACGCCCCGCACCCGCGAGGAGATCCAGGCCGACATCGGCCGCATCGGCACGGAGCTGGAGGCCCTGTACAGCCAGCTGCTGCCCAGGGCCCAGCAGGTCATCGACGAGTTCGAGGGCGGCGCGGACTTTGAAAGCCTGATCGAGAAGTACAACGAGGATCCCGGCATGCAGAACGAGCCCACCGCCAGCCAGGGCTACGCCGTGGCCGCGGAATCCACCACCTGGGATCCCGCCTTCACCGAGGGCGCGATGAGCATCGAGGCCGTGGGCGGCATCAGCGCCCCCATCAACGGCCAGAACGGCGTGCACATCATCTACTACCTTAGCGACATCACCCCCGGCGCGGTGCCCTTCGAGGACATCGCCGACGCCGTGACGGCCGCCGCCCAGGAGGACAAGGTCAACGATACCTACGACGCCCAGGTGGCCGCGTGGGTGGAGGAGGCCAACCCGGTGTACCACATGGATCGGTTCTGATCACCGGACCGAAAGCGCATCCGTCCCGTCCGGACGGATGCGTTTTCATAAACATCAGTAAAGGGGAAAGCCTTATGCGGATACTGCTTGTCGAGGACGAAAAGAACCTTTCCGCCGCCGTATGCCGGCTGCTGTCCCAGGAGCGCTTCGTGGTGGACCCGGCCTATACCGGCCCGGACGGGCTGGACTGCGCCCTGTCCGGCGGCTACGACGCCATCATACTGGACGTGATGCTGCCCGGCATGGACGGCTTCACCATATTGAACCGGCTGCGGGCCGAGGGACCGCATACGGGGCCTGGAGGGCGGCGCGGACTACTACTTGCCCAAGCCCTTCCAGATGGGCGAGCTGGTGGCCTGCCTGAAAGCCATCACCCGCCGGGGCGACGGCGCGCCGGTGATGGCGCTGGCCTTCGGCGGCATCAGCCTGTCCGAAAAGGAGGGCAAGCTGCAAAACGACGCCACCGGACAGTCGGTGAAGCTGGGCGCGAAGGAATACCAGCTGATGGAGCTGTTCCTGCGCAATCCCGGCCAGATCCTGCCCAAGGAGACCCTGATCGAGCGGGTCTGGGGCTATGACAGCGACGCGGAATATAACAACCTGGAGGTCTACGTGTCCTTCCTGCGCAAGAAGCTCAGCTTCATCGGCGCGGGCGTGAAGCTGAAGGCCACCCGCGGGCTTGGCTATTCTCTGGAGGAAGTGGAAGCATGATCGCGAAGCTGCGCCGCCGGTTGACGCTGCTGGTGATCGGCGTGCTGGCGCTGGTGACAGCGGGCATCGTGCTGTCCATCCACGCCATCGACCTGCGCAACATCGATACCGCCGCCGCCTCGGCGCTGCAGATCCTGAGCGAGAACAAGGGCCGCCGCCCGGACCTCCGGCAGGACGCCCCCTTCCCCGGCTCGGACTCCGACGCGGACGAGACGCCGCCCCCCAAGCCCGACGGCGAGGACGACGCGAGCGAGACGCCGCCCCCCAAGCCCGACGGCGAAGCTGACGCAGCGGGCGAGACGCCGCCTCCCCTGCCCGGCGACGCGCAGGGCGTTCCCGGCGGACAGCCGCCAGAGGCCCCCGGGCGCGGCTTTGAGCTGCCCTCGGGCAGCAATTCCCTGGCCAGCCTGTCCAACGCCTACACCGTGCGGCTGGACGCGGACGGCAGCGTGACCGAGTGGACCAGCGACCGCGCCGACCTGTACACCGACGACCAGATCCAGGCCATGGCGGACGCCGCGCTGGCCGGGGGCAGGGACGAGGGCCGCGTGGACACCCAGTATTACCGGCTGACCGAGGACGGAGACGGCCGGCTGCTGGTGGTACTGGACGCCCGACTGGAATTCCTGGCGGCACGGCGCACGCTGCGCGCCGCGGCGCTGGTGGCGTCGCTGGCGGGGCTGCTGCTGGGCGTGGGGGCCTACCTGCTGATCCGGCGGATGCTCCAGCCGGTGCAGGCCTCCTTCGACCGCCAGAAGCAGTTCGTCTGGGACGCCAGCCACGAGTTCAAGACCCCGCTGGCGGTGATCTCCGCCAACGCGGAGGTGCTCAGCCGGGAGATCGGGCCCAACGAATACCTGGGCTACATCCAGTCCGAGGTCCGGCGCACCGACAGCCTGGTGCAGAGCCTGCTGACGCTGGCCCGCATGGACAAGGGCACCGTGGCGGCGGAGATGAAGCGCTTCAACCTGTCCGACGCGCTGATGGGCGTGGCGCTGCCCTTCGAGAGCACCGTGTTCGAGGCGGGCCGCACGCTGGAGACGGAGATCCCCGAGGGCCTGTTCCTGCGGGGCGACGAGGCCATGCTGCAACAGCTGGCCGTGATCCTGCTGAGCAACGCGCTGAAGTACTCCGACGAGGGCGGCCTGATCCGGCTGAGCCTTGCCCAGAAGGGCCGCGGCGCGACCATCACCGTGTACAACACCGGCCCCGGCATCGCGCCGGAGAACCTGGAGCGGATATTCGACCGCTTCTACCGGGAGGACCTTTCCCACAACAGCGCCGTCGCCGGCAACGGGCTGGGACTGGCCATCGCCCGCACCATCGTCGAGGCCCACAAGGGCCACATCCGCGCCGAAAGCGAATACGGAAAGAGCGCGACCTTCATCGTGAGCCTTCCCGGCTGAACAAACGCCCCCATCCGACCCGCCGGGTCCGATGGGGGCGTCCCATTTCCTATTCCCTACTCCCTACTCCCTACTCCCTAATCCCTAATCCCTGGTCCCTAATGCCTAATGCCTAATGCCTTTATCCTCCAATTCCAGCTCCAGTATCTTCGCGTCCACCAGGCTCCTGTACCAGCGGTGGAACATGTAGTTGTACACATAGCCCTCCCGGCCGTCGAGGAAGCCCAGCCGGAAGATATAGATGTAGATGAACAGCAGCCAGCAGCGGAAGAACTTGGGCATGCGGTAGTACAGCCTGAACTTCAGCTTGCGCCGCCCGCTGAGGCTGGCGTCGGCCACGCCGTCCAGGTTCACCGTGCCCTTCCTGTATTTTTCCCGGTCCGTGAAGTAATCGTCCACCTCCCGGGTGGCGTAGGTGTCCATCTTGCGGATCCAGCTGTCCAGGTCCTTGAAGTCGTTGTGCTCGAAGCGATGCTTCGCCTCGATCACCCGGCCGTCCTCCACGATGGTGTGCTGGTCCCGGCGGCGCTTTTCGATGTAGCCGTGGTTCCGGCGGAACACCACGATCTTGCGGCGCTTGCGCTCGCCGTGGAGTATGCGCCGACCCATGAAGAAGAATATGGACTCGGTGAGTATGCCGTTCACGTCGTCGTGGGCGTGCTGCTGCACCAGCGCCTCCACCTCCGCGCACAGCTCCGGCGTCCAGTATTCGTCGGCGTCCACGCGCATGATCCACTCCGTGTCGATGCCCGTGTGCTCGATGGCCCAGTTGAACTGCGCGCCGTAGTCCACATAGGGCTCGTGGACGAATATATCCGCGCCCAATTCCCGGGCGATGTCCAGCGTGCGGTCGGTGCTGCCGCTGTCCACCACGACGATCCGCGCCGCAAAGCCCTTCAGCCTGCGGATGCAGGTTTCGAGGTTGCGCTCCTCGTCCCTGGTCAGTATGATGGCGGTCGAATCAATCATGCGTCTTCATTCCCCTCCCGGTCCTGCCGGTTGATGTGCTCGGAGCGCGCCTCGTCGAAGCCCTCGGTGCTCTCGGGCCGGAACATGATCTTGATGGTGAGCATCACCAGCTTGAAGTCCAGCAGCAGCGACTGGTTCTCGATGTAGAGCATGTCCAGCTTCAATTTGTCCTCGGGCGAGGTGTTGTACTTGCCGTACACCTGGGCGTAGCCGGTCAGCCCGCCCTTCACCCGCAGCCGGTATTTGAACTCCGGCACCTGCTGCTCGTACAGCGCCACGTGGAGTATGCGCTCCGGGCGCGGCCCCACGAAGGACATGTGGCCCAGCAGTATGTTGATCATTTGGGGCAGCTCGTCGATGCGGGTCTTGCGCAGCAGGCGGCCCACCCGGGTGATTCTCGGATCGTTCTCGGTGGCCGGCACCGCGCCGAAGCGCTCCGCGTCCACCACCATGCTGCGGAACTTCCAGATGCTGAAGGTCCTGCCGCCCAGCGTCACCCGCTCCTGGCGATAGAACACCGGGCCGCCGTCCTCCAGGTGCACGGCGATGGCCGCCGCCAGCATCACCGGGGACAGCAGTATCAAAAACAGCAGCGAGAACACGATGTCGCAGGCCCGCTTGACCACATAGCTGCGCCGCTTTTCATAGCTGTAATCATAGCGCATCAGCGGCGTATCCAGGAAATTCTTCACCGTGCAGCCCCGGCAGATGATGTCCGCGAACTCCGGCACGAAGAAGAACACCTTGCGGTGCTCCAGGCACTGCTCCATGTAGGCGGCCCGGTGGCGCAGGTCGATCTCCATGAAGATCGTGGCGTCGCAGGCCTCAATGCCCGAGAGCACCTGCTCCGTATCACGCTCGCTCACCACGCGCTCCACCGAGAACAGGTGGGCGTACTTTTGCGTCAGCCGCCCGATGAAGCGCTGGGCCTGCTCCCGGTCCACCGCCCCGCCGTAGACCAGCAGCGTGGGCGAGGGCTTGATGTGGCGCAGCATATAGCGCTTCATCAGCCAGATGATCAGCGTGCTGCCCGCCAGCTGCATCGCCACCGTCACCGCCCCCGGCAGCACCGAGACATAGTACCTGCGCAGCAGGATCGATGCGATGTACAGCGCCAGGTCCGCGATGCCGAAGCTGATGAACTGGGACAGCACCGTCTCCTCGATGGAGGAGGAGGCGATGGCATAGCCCCGGTACAGCTTGCTCAGCCAGCGATAGATGATGTAATAGACGGCGATGGCGCCCACGGCGCCCTCCGGGCGATGGGCGCGGAAGGCATAGCTGTTGTAATAGCTCAGCCACACAAAGGCGAACAGGCCCACGTTCAGCAGCACGAGCAGCAGCGTGGCCAGCCTGGTGATCCGCCTGTCCTTCAAACGCGGCACCTCTCTTTCAGCGTCAAATGATCGGTATCCCCCGTTCAGGATCATGGGCCGTCTCCCGGCCCCGTCATCCTGAGCGGAGCGAAGAATCTGCTTTCTTATTTAGTGACACAATATCACAGTATACATTATATCGAAATCCGCCCCGATGTCAACAGCAACGCCCGGGGGACGCGCGTCCCCCGGGCGGTCGTAGAATCGATGTTTCCCTTATCCGGCCACGTTCACGGTCACGGGCACGCGGCTGGAGAACTGCTGCGCGCCGTCCGCGTCGTACACGGTGGTGACCACCGTCGCCTCGTAGCTGCCGGGCGCCAGGGGCTTGTCGAGCACGATGCCCTCGATGGTCTCGCCGGGCTTCAGCGGGCCGGAGGAGTACAGCTTCTCGCCGTCCAGCACCAGCTCGATCATGGCGGCGTTGCCGCTGAGATCGCTGTTGGCGTACTGCCAGGTGGCGGTGACGCCGTCCTCGGCCACCTCGATGGCGTTGTCCACGGCGGTAGACAGGTGGGCCTCGCCGCTGGCGGGCGCGTGATCCAGCTTATAGGCCTCCACCTCGGCCAGCTTCTTCTCATAGTCGGCCTGAGCGGCGGCAAGGGCCTCGCCCTGGGCCTTGGCGTCCGCCTCGGCCTGGGTCAGCTGGGCCTGCAGGGTCTCCAGCTGGGCCGCGTCGGTCTCGGCCTGGGCGTCCAGCGCGCTGATGGCCTCGTTCAGGGCGTCGATGTCCTCCAGCTTGTCGGCCAGCGCGCCGGAGAGCTGCTCCACCTGGGCCTGGGCGGCGTCCAGCTGGGCCTGCACGACCTCCATCTCAGCCGCCTCGGCGACCTCCTCGTTGACCGCCTCGGCGACCCCCTCGTTGACCGCCTCGGCGACCCCCTCGTTGACCGCCTCGACGATCTCCTCGGGCAGCGTCTCCTGCAGCTCCTCCAGGATCCCGTTCAACGCCTCGGCGCGGGTCTCGTCGGTGATCGCGTCGCCGGTCTGCTCCATGACGGCGGCGATGCGGGACTCCACGTCCTCCAGGTCCACCGCGGCGACGGCCTCGGGCACGTCCTCCGCCTGGGCCTGCAGGCCTGCGATGGCCACCACGGCCTGCTCAAGCTTGCCCATGGTGTCGGACAGGGTGTCGGTCGCAGTCAGGTCGGCTTCGGCATTCGCTTCGCTCTCGGCGACGGCTTCCGCGCTCGCTTCGCCCCCGGCGACGGCTTCGGTTTCGGCGTCGCCCTCCACGACCGCGTCGTCCCCCGCGACGGCCTCCTCCCCCGCGACGGCCTCAAGGGCCTCGGTCGCGGCGGCTCCGGCCTCGGCGACTTCCTCAGCAACTTCTTCGGCGTCAGCCTCGCCCCCGGAGATGGCGGCGTTCAGGCTGTCGATGGTGGCGGCGATGGTGTTGAGGGCCTCGTCCTTCTCGGCGACGGCGCCCTCCAGCTGGGCGATCTTCGCCTCAGCCTCGTCGGCGGCGGCCTTCATGGCGCCGATGGCCTGGTTCTTCGCGCCCACGGAGCCGACCAGCTTGCCGATGGCGACGTCCTTCGCGCCGATTTCCTCCTCCATGGCCCCGATGCGCTCGGCGGTCTCAGTGGCGGCGGTCTCCAGGTCGGCGATCTTCGCCTCGGCCTCGGCGGCGGCGCCTTCCAGCTCCGTCACCCGGGCGTTGGCGGCGTCCAGATCGCCCTGGAGCTGCTCGGCAGTGGCCTTTCCGCTTTCGACCTCATCGGTGAGCTGCCTGGCCTCGTCCCTGGCCTGCTCCAGCTGGGCGGTCACATCCTCATAATCCGCCTTGGCCGTATCGAGGCTCGCCTGCAGCGCCGCGGAGTTCTCCTGCTCCTGGGTCAGCTGGGCGATGGTGGTGGAGAGGGATTCCTTGCTGGCATTCAGCTTGTTGTTGAACAGCAGTATGGCGACAATGGCCAACACCAGCAACACCAACAGCACGATCTGCCAGATTTTGCTTTTGGAACTCATAATACGGCCTCCCTGTGTTTATTCATGTAATGTATGTAATTTATTATATTATACCATGATTGTCGGCGTGCTGCCCTTCGGGGCCCGCCGACCCGGAAAACGTTCCGTTTTCCTAATCATTATACCATGGATGTATTGCCGTAACAAGGAAAGATTTGGTTTATTCCGGGGCTTGCGCCTTCCGTTCTCCTCTTCAGCCTTCCCTTTCAGGGAAGGCTGAAGAGGCCCCTGTGATTCCTTCGTCACGGCGGCTTGCCTTACAAACCAGAACTCGCTGCCTTGTCCAAATGGTTTGCGCCGGCAAACCGCCGTGACAGGGAGCCCCACCACCGCAAGCGGTCCCCCTCCCCACTGCGGTGGGGAGGCTTTGGAAACGGCGAGCAATGAAGTGCAGAATCGACCTCATCCGGCAGCGTACGCCATATATGGCGTCCCTACAGCAGGTTCGACGATGTGCTTCTCACCGTAGGGACAGCATATATGCTGTCCGGAAAGGGCGGGCGCCGCATCGGCGCTCCTGCGATGGAATACAAATGAACGCGATCGTAGGCAAAGCCTTCCCCTCTGGTGGCCGAAGGCCTAGCGAGTTATACGAGCGTCAGGTGGACCGCCGTAGGCGGGACGGATGAGGTCGATTACGCTGTCCTTCGCTCGTCGCTTCGCTCGTCGCTCCCCTGCCTTCCCCTTTGGGGGTCCGAACGCCCGGGAAAATGTCCAGTGGACATTTTTCAGTGAGGACGGGCCGGTTAGGCCCATGGGAGGTGCCCCCGCAGGGGGCGGAAGAGGTCCCCGGTCGTTCCCCGTAGAGGGGCGGCTTGCCGGCACGAACCATTGAACGAGCCAGGCTGACCGCGATGTGGGCAGCCGGCGAAGTTCCTGGTTCTGAAGGCAAGCCGCCAAAAACCCCCGTCCCCCATAAGGACGGATGCTTTTCGCACAGCCCCATCAACAGAAACGCACCACCCCTGTGCGCCAACTTATTCCACGATCCCGCCGCCCAGGCAGACCTGCCCGTCATAGAACACGGCGGACTGGCCGGGGGTGACGGCCCGCTGGGGCGCGGCGAATTCCATCAGCGCGCGGCCCTCCGCCAGCGTTACACGGCAATCCTGCAACGGCTGGCGATGGCGCAGCCGCACCTGGCAGTCGAAGGGCACGCCCTCCGCCACGGGGGGATGCTCCGCCAGCCAGGTCAGCTCGCCGCAGGCGGCCCGGGGCGAATACAGCTCGTCGTCCTCGCCCTGCTTGACGATCAGCCGGTTGTGCTCCAGGTCCTTCCCCACCACGAACCAGCGCTGGCCGTTGCCGCCGCCGCCGATGCCCAGGCCCCGGCGCTGGCCGAGGGTATAGTACATCAGCCCGTCGTGGCGGCCCACCACCGCGCCGTCGGGGGTGACCATGTCCCCCGGCTGGGCGGGCAGGAAGCCGGACAGGAACTGCTTGAAGTTGCGCTCGCCGATGAAGCAGACCCCGGTGGAGTCCTTCTTCTCGCTGACGGGCAGCCCCGCCTCCCGGGCGATCTGCCGGATCTCGGCCTTGGTCAGGTTCCCCACCGGGAACATCGCCTTCGACAGCGCCCGCTGGCCCAGCATGTATAAAAAGTAGGTCTGGTCCTTGTTCTCATCCCGGGCCCGCAGCAGCCGGAATTCGCCGCCCGCCCGGTCGATGTTGGCAAAGTGGCCGGTGACCAGCTTCTCCGCCCCCAGCTGCTCGGCGAAGTCCAGGAACACATTGAACTTGATCTCCCGGTTGCACAGCACGTCCGGATTGGGCGTGCGGCCCTTTCGGTATTCCTCCAGGAAGTGCTCGAACACCCGCTCCCGGTACTGCCGGGCGAAGTTGACCGAATAATAGGGGATGTCCAGCACCTCGCACACCGCCCGGGCGTCGGCCCAGTCCTGCTCGCTGGTGCATACCCCGCTCTCGTCCTTCTCCTCCCAGTTCTTCATGAAAACGCCGATCACCTCGTGACCGGCGCGCTTCATCAGCAGCGCGGCAACCGAACTGTCCACGCCGCCCGACATGCCCACGACTACGCGCATACCGCATCCACTCCAACCACATTATCACCTAAGATGGCGGGGGAAGCAGGTCCCCCGCCACATTCCATCACGATATCAGCACTTCCGTCTCCAGCCCGTCGCTGTCGTCCTCGGGCTCGACGAGTATGGTCTTTTGCTGCATGCCGATGATCTTCCACTGACCGCCGACCTTGACGAGGGTGATGTCATAGCGCCCGCCCACCCAGCGGGGGATGCGCTCGGAGACCTCGCTGCGGCGGCTGGAGATGACCCTGCCGGTGATGGTGGGCACGCGCTCCACGACGGTGCAGTTGGCATAGCTGTCCCAGGGCCAGGCCCACAGCTTTTCGATCTTCAGGTCGTAATCAAAGCCGGTGATGTTGTAATCGGCATAGGCGCTGTTGCCGTTCAGCGCGCCCTCCAGCGCCGCGTCGGCGATCAGGAAATCCGCGTGGAAATACTTGTTCAGCTCCTCGGCCTGCTGGCGGGTGAGTATGACGTCCACGCGCTTTTCCATGCCGTCGGTCAGCACCACATAGATGTTGGCGCCGTTCAGGGCCATGAAGAAGCCGCACACCAGCATGCCCAGCAGCACGCAGATCAATATCATCCGCCCGGCGATGAACCAGGTCAGTCGGCGAAAATACAGCACAGTTTCACTTCTTCCGTTGTTGTGTTTGGGTCGCGCATCAATCGTTGGCCTCGAGTATCGCCTTCATCTGCTGTATCATCTGCTCGTCGGTCAGGCGGAACTTGAAGACCACGCGGCGGGAGGCGTCCATGTCCTCGTTGCCGTATTCGTCGAATACGCGATCGCTGTAGGAGCGTCCGTTGGCGGTGACCACGTCGCGCAGGCGCTGCTTCTGGCTGTCGCTGATGCCGCGATAGCCGTCCTCCAGCACATAGGCGGCCACGGCGAAGGCGCGGCGCTGGGACAGCTCCAGGTTGTCCAGATAGCCGCCGGTGGAATCGGTGTGGCCCTCGACGATGATCTCGGAGACATAGGGGCTGTACTCGTCGGAGAACAGCACGTCCAGGTAGACCGGCAGGAATCGGTCGATGAAGGCCTCGCCCCGTTCGGACAGGTCATAGCGCCCCAGCTCGAACAGCACGTCGGATTCCAGCGCGATGGAGCCCGTGGCCGGGTCCACCTGGGCCGATATGTTGGCGGAGCGCAGCGCGTCGGACAGCGAGGAGATGATGCGCGGGCGCATGCCCACCAGCTGCTCGATCTGGCGCTGCTGGTCGTCCAGCACCTGCTGCTGCAGCTCGATCTGGGACTGCTGGTCCCCCAGCTGCACGCTCAGCGCGTCCAGCTGCTCCTTCTGGGCCGCGATCTCATTTTCCTTCTCGTCCAGCAGCGACTGGGCCTTGCTCAGCTCCTCCTGCTGGGAGGCCAGTATGCTCTGGGCGTCGTCCAGGCCTCGCTGGGCCGCCTCCAGGCGGATCTGCTGGGCGATCAGCTGGGTCTCCGATTCGGACAGCTTCGCCCGCTGCTCGTCCAGGCTGGCGTTGGCCTGGTCCAGGTCGTACTGCTGGCGGGCGATCTCCGCCATGTTGATCTCATACATATCGAAATATTGATACATGATGTAGAACATGATCAATATGAATATCAGCAAAAGCGCGCTCATCAGGTCCGAAAAGCTGAGCCACTGCACGCCGTTGTTGCCCGGGCGGCGGTGGGACACGCGCTGACGCGGATTACGCATACATTAACCCCCTTTCCTTCAAACGGGGGTCATCCCCTGTAGATCCTCTCCGCCGTGTCCTCCAGCGCCCGCTGGGCCTGGACCATGGCGTCGGTCAGGCGGTCCACCTGATCGAGGAAGCGGTTGTTGGTATCGGCGACGGCGTCGGGCAGCCCGCGCACGGCGTCGGAAATATTCGTGGCCAGATAATCCACCCGCTGGGTGAACTGGTTGACGTAGTCGCGGTAGGCGTCCATGGTGCTGTTGAACTCCTCCTGGAGCGACTTATCCGCCTGGATGTGCACCTTTTCGATGCTGGCGGCGGAGGCGCGCAGGTCGGTGGCGGCCTTCTGCATGGCGTCGGTCAGGCGGTTCAGATCGGCCTGCATGGCGCTGACGGTCTTCAGATAGTTGTTCTGCTGGCGGGAGACGATCTCCATCTGCTCCACGCTGCCGGCCACGCGCATATAGGCGTCGTCGGCCTGGCGGCGGGCGTCCTCCAGCTGCTGCATATAGCCGGACATGCCGGTGAGGATCTCCCGGGAGAGGGTCTGCATCTGCTGCAGGTCGGCCACGGCGTCCTTGGCCCCGGCCAGGCTGGCGCGGACCACCACGCAGTTCTCCTGCTGCAGGCGGCTGGTCTCCTCCAGCACCTCGCCGAAGTGCTGCAGCTTGCTGCGCATCGATTCATCCAGCCGGTCCGCGAAGCGCTGCATCACCGCGTCCATGAAGCGCATCTGCTCCTTGGTGGTGACGTTGACGAAGTTCTTGAAGGACTGGTTCAGCGGGTCGATGGCGTCGTGCACGGCGGCGGCCATGTTCTCGGTGAACGCGCCGTTCAGGTCCTTGGCCATGGTCTGGATCAGGGCGGTCTGCTCCTGCTG
>ONHI01000113.1 GCA_900317565.1 uncultured Eubacteriales bacterium | reverse complement strand
TGCCTCCGCCTGACTTCCCATTCACTCTTGGCCATCCTCGATGGCCTGTTTGCTATGCCCTCGTTGGGCTCCCGATGTCAGTCTATAGTTTCAAACTTCTCTCCCCTCCTTCGACCTTTGCAGCAGCAGATAGCCCTCGAACAGGTCCCTGTCGTGGGCGGTGGTGATCTTCAGTCGGCCCCGGGGATCGCCCGGCGCGTACCACGCCCGCCGCCCGTCCGCCAGCCAGAGGCCCAGCGTGTAGTCCGACGGGCCCAGCGCCCGTCCCCGGGCCTCGAGACTGCGGTACAGGCCATAGACCGCGCCGTAGCGGAAGGCCCAGGGCGTGTTCAGCTCGATGAAGTCCTCCTTGGGCGCGTCCTCCCCGGCCCAGTCCGCGCCGCCCTTCCGGGCCAGGCAGACGTTGACCGGGTGCATCGTGAAGCAGCAACCCCGGTCCCCGCACACCCGCAGCGCCCGGGCGATGTCCACCCGGGTGACCAGCGGGCTGACGCCCATGTGCAGCAGCACGATGTCCCCGTCGGACAGCTCCTCCCGCAGCGCGTAGAAGCCGTTGCATATGGACAGCGGGCAGCTTGCCCCGCCCGGGGCGATCCAGCGCAGCTTGTCCACGCTGCTCTCCCGGGCGATGGCCCGCACCCGGGCCGCATGCTCCGGTTGGCAGACCACCTCGATGGCGTCGACCTCCGGGCAGCGCTGGAAGGCCTCCAGCGTGTAGGCCAGCACCGGCCTGCCCAGCACGTCCACGAATTGCTTGGGCAGGCTCCCGCCGTAGCGCTCGCCCCTGCCCGCCGCCAGGATCACCGCGACGTTCATGACTGTTTCCCCCTTTTGAGTCACTCATTAATAATGACGCACGCAGAGGCGGAAAGGGGGAAAGGAATGAAAAAAACGGATTGGCACGTCTGCCTGCCTTGCAGGCAGACGTGCCAATCCGGTTCCCTTATAGAAAGATTCTTCGCTTCAAATCCCGGGGCCCTTATGCCTCCCCGATCCCCAGATACCGCTTGATCTCGGCGATATAGCGCTCGCCCATGGCGCTGAGTATGGCGTTGTTCTTCACCACATACCCCACCTCCATGATGCTGTTGGGGTTGTCGGTGTCCGCCTCGTAGGGCACGGCGATGTAGTCGGAGCCGTTCAGCTCCTCGCATATAATGCCGGAGCACAGCGTATAGCCGTTCAGGCCCATCATCAGGTTCAGGTTGGTGGCCCGGTCGGTGGTCTTGATGCTGCGGGGATAGTCGTTGGTGCTCAATATCTCCTCGGCAAAGTAGAAGGAGCTGTCGTCGCCCTGCTCGAAGGACAGGCAGGGATAGGGGGCCAGGTCGTCGAAGCTGATGGACTTGCGGTCCGCCAGCGGGTGGTGCTTCCACAGGTACACATAGGCGTTGCAGTTGATCAGGTGATGGAACGCCAGCCCGTTGGAGTGCAGCAGCTTCAGCATGGCCTTGCGGTTGAAATCGCTGAGGTAGAGTATGCCGATCTCGCTGTGCATCTGGGCCACGTCGCTGATGACGTTCAGCGTCTTGGTCTCCCGGATGGCGAACTCATATTTGGCGACGTCATAGGCCTTCACCATCTCCACAAAGGCCTTCACGGCAAAGGAATAGTGCTGGCAGGACACGCCAAACTTCTGCTTGCGCTCGCCGCCCCGGCCGTATTTTTCCATCAGGTTCAGATACTGGCCGTAGACCTGGCGGGCGTAGGGCAGGAAATCCGCGCCGTCCGCCGTCAGCGTCACGCCCCGGCCCGTGCGGTTGAAGAGCACGATCCCCAGCTCCTTCTCCAGCTCCTTGATGGCGCTGGTCAGGGAGGGCTGGGAGACGTACAGCTTCTCGGCGGCCCGGTTGATGGAGCCGATCTCCGAAATGGTGATGATGTAATTCAGTTGTTGAAGGGTCATTCCAGGGGTCCCCCATTTCCGTCGTCCGGTGAAGAGACACTAACGCGCATTATTGAGACATTATACTCTATATTTTGTCGCCTGTCCAATAGAATAGCGCTATAGTATGTTATAGTTTTATCGGATATTTCCCCTCACAGTCCGCGCCAGCGCGGAGATGTACTCCGGTCCGGTGCCGCAGCAGCCGCCCACGATGTCCGCCCCGGCATCCAGCAGCTTCTTCATCGACGCGGCGAACGCCTCCGGCGTCATGTCGTAGTGGGCGTTGCCCTTATCGTCCATCACCGGCAGGCCCGCGTTGGGCTTGGCGATCACCGGCACCGTGGCCACGGCCTTCATGGCGCGCACCACGGATTCCAGCTGGTCCGGCCCCACGGAGCAGTTCAGCCCCACCGCCGACGCGCCGACGGCCTGCAGCGTCTCCACCGCCTCGGTGACCGTGCCGCCGAACAGCAGATGGCCGTCCGCCTCCATGGTCAGCGAGCACATCACCGGCAGGTCGCACACCGACTTCGCCGCCTCCACGAAGCAGGCGCACTCGTCGATGGACAGCATCGTCTCCGCCACCAGCAGGTCCACGCCCGCGCGGACCACGACCTCGATCTGCTCCCGGTAGACATCAAGCAGCGTCTGATAGCTCATCGTGCCGATGGGCTCCAGGGGCTTGCCGGTGGTGGCAAAGTCCCCCGCCACCAGCGCCCTGCCGCCCGCAGCCTGCCTGGCCAGCGCCACGAGGCCTGTGTTCAGCGCCTCCAACCGATCCGCGATGCCATGGGAAGCCAGGCCGATGCGGTTGGCCGAGAACGTCGGCGCATAGATGATGTCGCTGCCCGCGTCCACATAGGCCCGCTGGAGGCCCACGATGACCTCCGGGTGCTCGTAGGCCCAGAGCTCCGTGCAGACGCCCACGGGCATGCCCTTCGCCCGCAGCTGGGAGCCGGTCGCCCCGTCCAGCAGCACAGGACCCCGGGCGATCAAGGATGCAAATTCTTCCTGCGTCATGTATTTTCTCCTTTTATGGTAAATGTCAAATGGGGAATATCAAATGGGGAATGGCAGTGCAAATCCTTTCGGGATTCGTTGGTTTTTTGGGGGGACGGATTGCCACGTCGGCGCTGCGCGCCTCCTCGCAATGACATCGTTCGATTCTGCGTCCTGCGTGTCATTGCGAAGCGCACAGCGACACGGCAATCCGATCTCCTTGCAATGTCAACGCCGATGCTTTTTCTTCCATGTCATTGCGAGGAGCGCAGCGACGTGGCAATCCGTGATCCCATCATGCCGCCATCCCGTCGCGGGAACGTCGGACATAATATTCGCCTTTCATTTCGTGCGCGGCAAATCACAACTCCACACTCCTATCCCCTTCGCCCCTCCGAACGAGGCATCTATCACAGCATATTAACGACCCTCTGATACGCCGCGGCGTCCAGCAGGCAGACCACCCGCGTGCCCTCGGCGAGGTATTCCTCCTCCAGCACCTGGCCCCTCTCGTGGATCAGGGACAGCACATTGCCCTTGGCGTAGGGCACCACCAGCTCCGCCCGATGGCGCATCGCGGCGATGCGGCGGGAGATCTCGGCCTTCAGCTCCTCCAGCCCCCGGCCCTCCCTGGCGGAGATCAGTATCGCGTCGGCGGGCTCGATCATGCCGGTGGTGCTGACCCGGTCGGCCTTGTTCAGCGCCTCCAGTATGGGCCGGTCGCCCGCGCCCAGCTCGTTCAGCACCTCGAACACCGTCGCGCGCTGCTGGGCGTAGTTGGGGCTGGACAGGTCCGACACCACCACCAGCAGGTCGGCGTAGAGCGCCTCCTCCAGCGTGGATCGGAAGGCCTGCACCAGCTGATGGGGCAGCTTGCGGATGAAGCCCACCGTGTCCACCACCAGGCAGCTGCGGTTCTCGGGCAGGTCCACGTTGCGCATCACCGGGTCCAGCGTGGCGAACAGCTTGTCCTCCACGTACACGTCGGCGCCGCTCAGCGCGTTCAGCAGCGTGGATTTGCCCGCGTTGGTGTAGCCCACCAGCGCCACGGTGGTCTGGCCCGTCTTCTCCCGGCGGGCCCGGCGCAGGTCGCGCTGCTTCTTGATCTCCTTCAGCTGGCCCTCCAGATCGTCGATGCGCTTGCGGATGCGGCGGCGGTCCACCTCCAGCCGGGTCTCGCCGGGGCCGCGGGTGCCGATGCCGCCGCCCAGGCGGGACAGCACCGTGCCCATGCCCTGCAGCCGCGGCAGCCGGTACTTCATCTGCGCCAGCTCCACCTGCAGCTTGCCCTCGGCGGATTGGGCCCGCTGGGCGAATATGTCCAGGATCAGCGCGGTGCGGTCGATCACCCGCACGCCCAGCACGTCCTCCAGGTTCTTCTGCTGCGCGCCGGTCAGCTCGTCGTCCAGTATCGCCAGGTCGATCTCCATCGCCTGGCACGTCAGCGCCAGCTCCTCTGCCTTGCCGCTGCCGATGTAGGTGGCGGAATCGGGCCGCTGGCGGTTCTGCATCACCCGGGTGATCACCATCGCCCCGGCGGTCTCGGCCAGCGAGGCCAGCTCGTCCAGCGATTCCTCGCTGTCGGTGGAGATCAGCATCACCTTCTCCGCTTCCTCCACCAGGCCGCCCTTCTCGATGGCGAGCTTCACCCGGTCCTCGGCCAGCTCGATCTCCTTCATCCACAGCTGCTGGGGGATGCGGCCGGGCTTCACCGGGCCCTTCAGCACGATGGACAGGTTGTCATACTCCACCTCGCCCAGGAACGCCGCGCTGATGCCGGTGCAGCGGCCCTCGCCCACGCCCACGGCGCACATGCTGTCGAAGCGCAGCAGACGCAGCGCCTGCAGATCCACGTCGGACAGCCGCGCATCCCCGCCCGGATGGGTGTGGATGCAGCGGAAGCCGGACAGCCGGTCCAGGTTGCGGCGCAGGTGCAGCTCCGGCAGCGCGATGGAGCCGATGTTTCCTATGGCGATCTCCAGCACCGTGCCGTCCCTGCCCAGATACACCAGCATCTCCCGGTTCAGCAGGTCGGTGTAGCGCACCAGTATGTTCAAGAGCCTGTCCGGCAGGAAGTCCGTCCTGCCAAATTCGGCGTCGTACAGCTTCTCCAGCTCGTTCAGCGTGCTCTCGCGGATGCCGGTCAGGTTGCCGTGAATCATGTATCGTCCTCCATGTCCTGGTTGTTCAGCGTATCGATTCGATCAGTTCCTCGATCAGCGCGTTGACTTCCTCCGGGCGATCGGTATTGGAATTGTGGCCCGCGCCTTCGATCCACTCCAGCCGGATGCCCGTCTGCCTGTGCCAGGCCCGGCTGTAGCGCTTGCAGGAGCCCGCCCGGTCCTCCGTGCCGCAGATCAGCAGCGCCGGACAGTCGATCCTGTAGGGCAGATCGGCCTCCATGGCCTCCGCCAGCATGCGCATGCCGTGGCCGGACAGCGCGGCGTATCGGGCCTGGTCGCCGTCGTAGGTCAGCATCATGTCCCGCATCAGGCCGCGGCCGTAGGCCGTCGTCGCCACGCCTTCGGTGCCGCTCTTCAGCAGCCACTTCCAGGGATAGTGCCTGTACACAGGCTCCATGCGCTTCAGCAGCGCGATCTCCAGCGCCGTCACATATCGGCGCTGGAGCGGCGCGGAATCGATGGACACGAAGCCCGCCAGCTTCCCCGGAAAGCGCTGCGCGTAGGCCTGGCCCACATAGCCGCCCATGGACTGGCCGACGATCACCGGACGCTTCAACCCCTCGGCGGTCAGTATCCCGTCCAGCCACCCGGCCTTGTCCATCAGCGTGAAATCCAGCTCGAAGGGCCAGGAAGCGGCGTGTCCCGGGGCGTCCCACACGAACACGCTGTATTTCCCGGCAAAATACGCCACCTGCCTGTCGAACAGCCGGTGGTCCGCCGTCAGCCCCGGCAGGAACGCCAGCGACGGCCCGTCCCCGTCCAGCCTGTCCACCCAATAGTGGATGGCGCCGCGGGGCGTTTCATAGATCCCTTCCCGCATGGTATGCTCCGATCATTCCGCCAGCCTGCGCAACGCCCTCGCGTCGAGGGCGCGCCTCCTTTTCCAAACGCGCCATCCTGCGTATGTAGGATGGCGCGTAAACAATATACTATGAAATTGTGGGATTGTCAACAACCGGACCCCTCGGGCTCAGACGTACTTGATCTCCTCGTCGTTCTCCTCGGTGCGAGGCGCGAGGCCCTTTGCCAGGCGGTCCTGATAATCCTGGATGGCGGCGTGCAGGGCCTCCTCGGCCAGCACGGAGCAGTGCACCTTCACCGGCGGCAGCCCGCCCAGGGCCTCCATGACCATCTTGTTGGTCACCTTTTCGGCCTCCTGGAGGGTCATGCCCTTCACGATCTCGGTGGCCTTGCTGGACGTGGCGATGGCCGCGCCGCAGCCGAAGGTCTTGAACTTCACGTCGGTGATGACGTCGTTCTCCACCTTGATGTAGATGCGCATGATGTCGCCGCACTTGGCGTTGCCCACGGTGCCCACACCGCTGGCGTCCTCCATCTCGCCCATGTTGCGGGGATGCATGAAGTGGTCCATGACCTGCTCGGTATATTCCATATTAAAGCCTCCTGTAAAGCGTTTGAATGTATGATCGGGCTCAGTCGTCGGTGCCGACGGTCTCCACGCCCTTGATGAAGTCATCGTACAGCGGGCTCATGGCGCGCAGCTTGCCGACGATCTCCACCAGGCAATCCACCACGTAATCCGCCTCCTCCATGGTGTTCTCCTCGCACAGGCTCAGGCGGACGGAGCCGTTGGCGTGTTCATGGGACACGCCGATGGCCAGCAGCACGTGGCTGGGGTCCAGCGAGCCGGAGGTGCAGGCGGAGCCGGAGGACGCCGCGACGCCCTTCAGATCCAGGTGCAGCAGCACGCTCTCGCTCTCGATGAAGTAGAAGGACACGTTCACATTGCCGCACATGCGCCGCGTGGGATGGCCGTTCAGCTGCACGTGGGGGATCTCCTTCATGATGCGGTCGATCATGTGGTCGCGGATGGCAGTCATCTTCGCCGCGCGGCCCTCGATGTCGGTGGTGGCCAGCTCGATGGCCTTGCCGATGCCCACGATGCCCGCCAGGTTCTCGGTGCCCGGGCGCTGGCCGCGCTCCTGCGCGCCGCCCCGCATCAGCTGCTGCAGCCGCACGCCGTGGCGGATGTACAGCACGCCGATGCCCTTGGGGGCGTGGAACTTGTGGCCGGACATGCTCAGCATATCGATCTGCTGGGCCTTCACGTCGATGGCCACGTGGCCGATGGCCTGCACCGCGTCGGTGTGGAACAGCACGCCGTGCTTCTTCGCCACCGCCGCCAGCTCGGGGATGGGCTCGATGGTGCCGATCTCGTTGTTGGCGTACATGATGCTCACCAGCGTGGTGTCCGGGCGAATCGCCGCCTCCAGCTGCTCCGGGCTGACCAAGCCGTCGTGGTCCACGGGCAGGTAGGTGACCTCAAAGCCCTCCTTCTCCAGCTGCTGGCAGGTGTGCAGTATGGCGTGATGCTCGAAATTGGTGGTGATGATGTGCTTGCCCTTTTTCACGTTGGCATAGGCCGCGCCGCGCAGGGCCCAGTTGTCCGACTCGGTGCCGCAGCCGGTGAAGTAGATCTCCCGGGGCTCGGCGTTGATGGCCTTCGCCACCTGGGCGCGAGCCGCGTCCACGGCCTTGCGGGCCTCGCGGCCAAAGCCGTGCACCGACGAGGGATTGCCGAAGATTTCGCAGAAATAGGGCTGCATCGCCGCCATGACCGGCTCGGTCACGCGGGTCGTCGCGCCGTTGTCCATGTACACTCTCATTTGGTCTGTTCCTCCTGCGCGCAAACGCGCTTGTAATCATCGATCATATCCTGAAGGGTGATGCCGTCCACGATGGCGTTCAGGCCGTCGCGCAGCTTCTGCCACACGATCCGCGAGGGGCAGGCGCAGCTCTTGCCGCAGGCCTCCTCCTCGTCCAGGCAGTCCACCAGGCTCAATCCGCCCTCCAGCGCCCGCAGCACGTCGCCCACGGTGATCTCGGAGGGCTTGCGCGCCAGCACGTAGCCGCCCTGCGCGCCACGGGTGCTGGTGACCAGCTTTTCCCGCTTGAGCACCGCGAACAGCTGCTCCAGATAGGCTTCCGGTATGCCCCCGCGCTCGGCGAGGGCCTTGATGGGCTGCGGCCCGCCGTCCGCGTTCAGCGCAAGGTCGTACATGGCGTGTATGCCATAGCGTCCGCGCGTCGACAGCTTCATATCGCGCCGCCTCCCTTCAAATTCCGAGTTAATCACTCGGGATAGCATGGGTATTTTAGCATGCTTTTATGTGCGCGTCAATGAATTCCGACTTAATTTATTGGAATTTAACAGGCGGAGCAGTCCATAACATAAAAAGCGGGTCCCGTCCCGGAAATCACGCCCCGCAGGCGCGCCGCTTTCAGGGATGGGACCCGTCACTTACTGTCCTGTCAGCCCTGCAGCACATACCATATCTTGTCGATGGTGTTCAGCTTGTCCTGCTGCGACTTCCCCCGGATGATGGATTCCTCCAGCGGGATCGCGTGACCGCCGTTGCGGTTGGTGGTATCGGCACAGTAGAAGGTATCGCTGTCGGCGTCGTAGCCGAACAGATAGATGGCGTGCGGCGCGCCGGTGTCGTAGATCACCACGCCCTCAGAGTGGTATTGCAGCACGTTGATCAGATAGGCCTTCTTGTCGATGCAGTTGCGGATGTCGGCGTTGCAGGTCACCTGGACCTGTCCGATGGAGAATTCCTGGGCCAGGCCGTACTGCTTCGTCCAGGCGAAGTGTCCCACGCCGGTGTCGGTCACCTGCTCGTAGGGGCTGCCGTGCTGGTAGGAGTAGTTGCGCAGCATCATCGTCGCCGCGATCAGCGTGCAGGTGTGCGCCTTTGACTGTATCAGGTATACGTCGTCCGCCGGGTGCGAGCCGTAATAGATGCCCTCCGCCCGACCCGGTATCATCGCGGCCAGCATCAGCGCCAGCGCGCACAGCAGCGCGAAAAATCTCTTGTGGTTCTTCATGGCAATGCCTCCGTTTTTCCGGTACTCTACCAGCATATACGAGCCCGTGGTCAATTGCAAAGACATTGCCGCAAACAAAACTTGGTAATAATCGGACAGGTGGTGACAAAACTTAGTTTCGTAATACCTTATTGACGGCAAAGCGCCAGAACGGTAAAACCATTTCCAAAGTGTTGCAAAACGCTGTTTCCGGCTCTGTGATGTTGTTCGCTGTCTACACTTGGCTCGCCCCCGTGAGGGGGAGAGCTGGCAGCCGGAGGCTGCCTGAGAGGGGGAGCCCCATTCTTCTTACGAACCGGGCCGTTTCCAGCCAAGTACTATCAGCGTGCTGAGGCTTAACTTCTGTGTTCGGGATGGGAACAGGTGGATCCCTCAGGCTATTGTCACCGGAAAGGAGCAGGGCTCCCGCCTTTTGCTGCCGCGCTTTTGGATTCCGTCAGTCGGCATTCGAACTGCCTCCTGACTTGCCATCCTTTCGCGCTCGCTTCCGCCTTCCTTAAGACGTCGGTTCGGCCGTCGAATGGCCTCCCGACTTCCTCTCTCGGGCTTTCGCTTCGCAGCTCCGGGCTTCGCACCCTCAAAACCGCACAGGCCGGAATGTCCATCTCCGTCTGACCATGACTTTGACTTCCATTCCTCACATTCTCTCACAAACTTTCTCTGGTTTCAGTTTCAGGTCTCGGTCTTAGGTCCTGCCTCACACTCTCGCACTCAGCTTTTCCTATTCCCTGGTCCCTATTCCCTAATCCCTCTTTCCAAGATCTTCCAAGATCAAGCCCTCGACCGATTAGTATCATCAAGCTCCATACGTTACCGCACTTCCACCGATGACCTATCTACCTTGTCGTCTTCAAGGGGTCTTACCTGCTTTCACAGTGGCAATTCTATTCTCTGGGTGGGCTTCACGCTTAGATGCCTTCAGCGTTTATCCCTTCCGCACTTCGCTTCCCTGCTATGCCATTGGCATGACAACAGTTGCACCAGAGGTGCGTCCATCCCGGTCCTCTCGTACTAGGGACAGCTCCCATCAAAATTCCTGCGCCCACGATGGATAGGGACCGAACTGTCTCACGACGTTCTGAACCCAGCTCGCGTGCCGCTTTAATTGGCGAAC
>ONHI01000111.1 GCA_900317565.1 uncultured Eubacteriales bacterium | reverse complement strand
CCGGTGCCGCTGTAGGGCAGATAGTTGTTCAGGTATCCGACGCGCAGCTGTCGGTGCTCCGCCAGCCACTGGCGCTCCGTCGAGGACAGCGCGCGGCTGAATATGCTGACCGGATAATACTTGTTCCTCAGGGAATGGAGGTAGTTCGGCTCGTTGACGGCAAGCTCCGTCTGCGCCGCGTTGAGCTCTGCCAGCAGCTCCGGCCGGGACCTGCTGACGCACAGATAGTAGTCTGATTCGCCGAAGGAATAGAGCAGCCGCGCGTGGGAGCGCCCGTAGGCGCCGTCGCCCTCGGCGGCCAGCACGTCGATCTCCTGGCTGTCGAAGGCCTCGAACAGCGGCGCGTAATCCCGGAAGAGAACGACCTCCGCCTCGACGCCGTGTTCCTCGAGGAACGCGCGCAGCACGGCGGCCATCGCGCTGTCCAGCACGCCGATCCGCCTGCCGTTCAGCGCGGCGGGGTCGGAGGTCAGCGTCTCGTCCGTGTCGTGGGCGATCAGGTTGAAGCTCTCGTTGCCCATGGGCGCGTTCGGATAGCCGATCAGCGCCTCCCGGTCCTCCCGCCTGGCCAGCCCGGCCAGGAAGTCGATCCCGCCGTCCAGCAGCTTCTGGTACAGGTCGCCGAATTCGCCGTACACATACTCATACCGCCAGCCGGTGTACTCCGACAGCTTCTGGTAGTATTCGTAGGCATAGCCGGTCTTGACGGCGCCCTCCCGGGCCCCCTCCTCGAACATCTCGTTTTCATAGTACCCGACGCGGACCAGCCGGTCCTCGGAATCCGACGCGAGAGCGCACGAAGCCGCCAGCCCCTCGGCCAGCAGGAGCGCGCAGAGCAGCAGCTTCAGCGCTGCGTTGATCTTCCTGAACTTCATACCTCTATGCCATGTCCTTCAGAATGGTCATCTCCACGGTGCGGCCCTCGATGCTGACCTTCACGTCGTCCGCCACGCGGGCCACGACGGACTTCTCCAGCTCGTCCCAGTCCTCCTGGGCCTCCCCGGCGTTCTGCTTGCGGTACTGCTCCAGCTGCGCGCGGTAGTCCTGCATGGACCAGGCATAGCTGCCGTACATCTGCGGCGCGCCGCCGACAAAGCCGGTGGCAAACACGGGCGCGCCCGCCGACGGCTGGAAGAAGGCGCGGATCTTGCCCATGAAGCCCCGTGTCGCCTCGTTTTTGCCGGTGGTGGAGGCGGACAGCAGCTGGGCGCGCTTCTCCTCGTCGATCAGCGTAACGACCTTCAGATGCAGCTCAAACACGCCGTCCCGGTCCTCGATCCAGAATTTGCCTTCCAGATCGCCGGTGATGGCCCGCATCAGCGCCATGGTCTCCTCGGCCAGCAGGCGCAGGTACATCGCGTTCTTCGGGGAAAGCGCCTTGTAGGCGGCGACGGCGTCCACCTGCCGGAGCACGGCGTCCATGCTGGCGTCGCCGCCGGTGATGACAAGAACATCTGATTTCATCTGTGCGCACCTCACTCTATCGTCAGAATATCGGAAAAGCCGGTCACCTCAAAGACCTCGTTCACGATCTCGTTGACATGGGTGACCTTCATGCCGCCCTTGCGCGACATGGCCTTGTGGGCCGACAGCAGCACGCGCAGGCCCGCGGAGGAGATGTAATCGAGCCTGGAGAAATCCAGCGTCAGCGCCGTCGCGCCCTCCAGGTCCTGCTTCAGCGCCTGCTCCAGCTCCGGGGCGGTCGTGGTATCGAGACGGCCCTCCAGGGCGATGGTCAGTTCGGTCCCGTTCTGGGTTTTGGTCATATTCATGGGGTTGTCCTCCTTTTTTTCACGGTCATGCCGCTCCCGGACGCGGCTTCAAGCGGAGCGGCGGACGCGCTGTCATACCTCGGATTATAGCACCTATTTGAGGAAAGCGCAACAATCGAAGCGCAAAGGACAGCCTCCGGCTCAGCGCCATCGACATCGGAAATATACCCGTCATGTCTTCAAGCCTTCGTCATTCGATCGTGTTCCCGTCGCCGGTCCGCTTCCACGAAAAAGGATCTCCCCTCAAACATACTGACCTGCTGCGCCGCGGATCACGCGTTGTAGGTTCCCGCCGTGGTGCTGTTGCCCTCGCCTGTCCAGTTCGTGTGGAAGAACGTGCCCCGCGGCGCGTCCACGCGCTCATAGGTGTGCGCGCCGAAGTAGTCCCGCTGGGCCTGGAGCAGGTTCGCGGGCAGGCGCGGACAGCGATAGCCGTCGTAGTAGCTCAGCGCGGAGGCAAAGCTGGGGGCGGGCACGCCGTTCAGCACCGCCGCGGCGCACACCCTGCGCCAGCCCGCCTGCGCCTTCTCCAGCTCGCCCCGGAAGAAGGGATCGAGCATCAGGTTCACAAGCCCTGGGTCGCTTTCAAAGGCCTGCTTGATGCGGCCCAGGAAGCGGGAGCGTATGATGCAGCCGCCGCGCCACATCAGCGCGATGCCGCCCAGGTTCAGATTCCAGCCGTAGGTCTTCGCCGCGGCGCGCATCAGCTGGTAGCCCTGGGCGTAGGACACGATCTTGCTGGCGTACAGCGCCTGGCGGATGTCCTCGATAAAGGCCTCCCGGTCGCCGTCGAACAGGGGCTTCGGGCCCGCGAGGACCTGCGAGGCCGCCATGCGCTCCTCCTTGATGGCCGACAGACAACGGGAGAACACGCTCTCGCCGATCAGCGTCAACGGCACGCCCTCCTCCAGCGCCGCGATGGCCGTCCACTTTCCGGTGCCCTTCTGGCCCGCGGTGTCCAGTATCTTTTCGACGATGGGCGCGCCGTCCTCGTCCGCACGGGCGAGGATGTCCCGGGTGATCCCGATCAGGTAGCTGTCCAGCTCGCCCTCGTTCCAGCGGGCGAACACCGCGTGCATCTCGGCGCTGCTCATGCCCAGGCAGTCCTTCATCAGCTGGTACGCCTCGCAGATCAGCTGCATGTCGCCGTACTCGATGCCGTTGTGGACCATCTTGACGAAGTGGCCCGCGCCGCCCTCGCCCACCCAGTCGCAGCAGGGCTCGCCGTCCACGTGGGCGCAGATCGACTGGAAGATGTCCCTCACCAGGGGCCAGGCCGCCGGCGAGCCGCCGGGCATCATGCTGGGGCCCTTCAGCGCGCCCTCCTCGCCGCCAGAGACGCCGGTGCCCACGTACAGCAGGCCCTTGCCCTCCACATAGGCGCAGCGGCGGATGGTGTCCGGATAGTGGGCGTTGCCGCCGTCGATGATGACGTCGCCCGGCTCCAGGTGCGGCAGCAGCTGTTCGATCAGATCGTCCACGGGCTGCCCCGCCTTCACCATCAGCATCACCCGGCGGGGCTTTTCCAGCGCCCCGCACAGCGCGGCGACGGAATCGCAGCCGATGACGTTCTTTCCCTTCGCGCGCCCCTCGACGAAGCGCTTGACCTTCTCCATCGTGCGGTTGTACACCGCCACGGTAAAGCCCTTGCCCTCCATGTTCATCACGAGGTTTTCCCCCATGACCGCCAGGCCGATCAGGCCGATATCCGCTCTCTGCTTCATGCGCTCACCTCTTGACCCGGGCGTTGCCCTTCCACACGTTCCAGACCTGTTCCTCGTCCACGGGGGTGGCGAAGTCCTCGACCATCGTGACGGCCATCGCCCCGGTGGCCCAGCCGAAGTGCAGGCAGTCCTCCGGGCTCCAGCCCTTCAGTATGCCGTAGAGCAGGCCGCTGACGAAGCCGTCGCCGCCGCCGATGCGGTCCAGCACCGGTATCGGCCTCGGCTCCGCCACATGCCATTCGTCGCCCATCAGCAGTATCGCGCCCCAGTTGTGCGCGTTGGCGTTGACGACCTCCCGCAGCGTGGTGGCGAAGGTATCGGCGTTGGGATAGGCCGCGCGCACCCGGGCGATCATCTCCTTGAAGGATTCGATCTTGCCCGCCAGGCCCTCGCCGCCCGCCTCCGGACCGGGGATGCCCAGCGCCAGCTGGAAGTCCTCCTCGTTGCCGATGAGTATGTCCGCCTTCGACGCGATCCGGGAGAAGATGTCCCGCAGCTCCGCCTCCCGGCCTTTCCAGAAGGAGGCCCGGTAGTTCATGTCGAAGCTGATGCGCGCGCCGCTCCGCTTGGCCAGCTCCGCCAGCCGCAGGCAGGTCTCCCCGGTCGTGGGCGACATGGCCGCGAACAGGCCGGACATGTGCACGATCTCCACGCCCTCCTCCAGGAAGATGCGCTCCAGGTCGAAATCGGAGGCCGAGATGTCCCGGCCCACCTCGCCGGCGCGGTCGTTGTACACCCGCGGGCCGCGCATGCCGTAGCCGGTGTCGGCGATGTTGAACTGGTGGCGGCAGCCCCAGGGGCCCTCCTGAACGATCTCCGGGCCCTCGTATTCGATGTTCCGGCGGCGCAGGTCCCCCTTGATGAAGGCCGCGACGGGGCTGTCCTTCACCCAGCGGGTGAGCACCTTGGTGCGCATGCCCAGCGAGGCCGCCACGTTCAGCACGTTGCTTTCCGCGCTGGTGGAGGTCATGGTGAACTGGCTGCCGATCCCCACGGGCTGGTGGTTCGCGGGGGTGATCCGAACGCCCATCGACGTGGCGGTGAGCAGCTGATAGCGCTTCGACATTGCCTTTCCTCCTCTATCGCCTGATCAGCAGCGCGCTGAGGTCGTTCACGTTGGTGCCGGTGGGACCGGTGACGATCAGCCCGCCGCAGGCCTTCAGCGCGTGATAGGCGTCGTTGTCCGCCAGCACCGCGTCCACGGAAATGCCCTGCGCCCGTAGCCGCGCCAGCGTGCCGCCGTCCGCGTAGCCCCCCGCGGCGTCCGTGGGGCCGTCCGTGCCGTCGGAGCCCACCGAGAACACGCAGGTCTGCTCCAGCCCGGCGATCTCCGGCGCGGCGGCGATGGCCAGCTCCTGGTTGCGGCCGCCCATGCCGGCGCCGGTGAGCCGGACCACCGTCTCTCCCCCGCAGATGAACGCCAGGGATTCCCGGGTCTGGGCGTGGTACTGGGCCATGGAGGCCAGGAAGCTGCCCGCGTCCCGGGCGGTGCAGCACAGCCGGTCGGTCAGGACCAGCGGCCTGTAGCCGAGCGCCTCCGCGCATTCCGCCGCCGAAGCGCACAGCCCGCGCACGGAGCCTATGATGTGGTTTTCGACGTTGTCCAGCGCCTTCGGCGTCTCCACCGCCAGGCAGCCCCGCGCCGCGTCGCTCAGCTTCAGATCGTATTTCGCCGCGATGGCCAGCGCCTCGTCCCGGGTGCAGCCGTCCGGCGCGGCGGGGCCGGAGGCGATGGCGTCCAGCCGGTCCCCCAGCACGTCGGAGAGTATCACAGACACCACCCGCGCGGGCGCGCACAGCTCGGCAAACCGCCCGCCCTTGACGGCGGACAGCCGCTTGCGAATGGCGTTGATCTCCGTGATGTCCGCGCCGCAGGCCAGCAGCTGGCGCGTGATGTCCTGCAATTCCTCCGGGGGGATCAGCGGCTGCTCAAACAGCGCCGAGCCGCCGCCGGAGACCAGGAACAGCACGGTATCCTCCGCGCCCAGCGGCCGGACGATATCGATCGCGGCCCGGGTCGCCCGGAAGGAATTTTCGTCCGGCACGGGGTGGCCCGCCTCGAAGATATCCAGCCCCGGCAGCGGCGCCCGGGCGTGGTCGTACTTGGTGATGACCACGCCCCGCGCCAGCCTGTCGCCCAGCGCCTCCCGCGCCGCGGCGGCCATGGACCAGGCGGCCTTCCCCACCGCGATGAGCGTCACCCTGCCCGGCAGGGAGAGGCGCGACAGGGCCCGGCGCACCGCCTCGTCCGGCAGCGCGTCCCGCAGGGCGCGATTGATGATGCGGTGGGCGTCGCCCCGCAGGCCCACGGTCTCGGTCAGAGTGCGCATGGCTCGTCCTCCTGGCTGCGTATGGTATAAACGGCGGGGGAAGCGATTCCCCCGCCATGTGGATCAATGGTGCAGCGTCTCTCCGGTCAGCTTTTGATAGTATTTCAGCAGCGCGCTGTGGTCGCAGGAGCCGTCGCCGTCGTGGTGCAGCACCTTCATCATCTCCAGCACGACCTGGGTCAGCGGGATGGGCGCGTCCACGGTCTTGGCGGCGTCCACCACGTTGGACAGGTCCTTGATGTGCAGGTCGATGCGGAAGCCGGGCTTGAAGTTCTGGTCCATCATCATCGGGGCCTTGGCGTTCATCACCGTGCTGCCGGCCAGGCCGCCCTTGATGGCCTGGAAGATCTTCTCCGGCTCTACGCCGCACATCTGGCCCATCTGCAGCGCCTCCGCCAGCGCGGCGATGTTCACGGCCACGATGGTCTGGTTGCACAGCTTGGTCACGTTGCCCGCGCCCACGTCGCCGCACAGCACCACGGAGGAGCCCATCTTGTCCAGGATCGGCTTGTATTGATCGAACAGGTCCTGACGGCCGCCCACCATGAAGGCCAGCGTGCCGTCGATGGCCTTCGGCTCGCCGCCGGAGACGGGGCAATCCAGCATGTCGATGCCCAGCTTGTTCAGCTCCGCCGCGATCTCCCGGGAGGCGATGGGGTTGATGGACGAGCAGTCCAGCACCACCGCGCCCTTGCGCAGGGTCTTGGCCGCGCCGTCCTCGCCGAACAGGGCTTCCTTCACGTTCGGGGAGTTGGGCACCATCGTGATCAGCACGTCCGCCACGGAGCCGACCTCCATGTTGCTGGCGGCCGCCTTCGCGCCGGCGGCGACGACCTCCTCCACGTTCTTCGGGGCGAACTTGTCCGCCACGACGACCTCATAGCCCGCCTTGACCAGGTTCTTGGCCATGGGCTTTCCCATGATGCCCAGGCCGATGAATCCTATAACCATATTATACACCCTCCTTGCAATACCTATTTCAACGCTTCCTTCACCTTCGCCGCGATGTCCGCGGGCGTCAGGCGGTATTCGACCAGCAGCTCCTCGTACTTCTGCGCGGAGGTGCCGAAGCAGTCCCCGATGCCCACGCGCAGCGTGCGGATGCGGCTCTCGGCGGGACCAGCGGCCAGCGTCTCGCAGATCGCGGAGCCCAGGCCGCCGATGACGGAGGCCTCCTCCACGGTGACGGCGGCCTTCATGCCCTTCGCCGCGGCCAGCACGCCCTCGGCGTCCAGGGGCTTGATGACGCCCACGTTCACGACCCGGGCGGAGATGCCCTCCGCCTCCAGCAGCTTCGCCGCCTCCAGCGACTGATACACCATGAAGCCGGTGGCGAATATCACCGCGTCGCCGCCGTCCCGCAGGGTCGTCACCCTGCCGAACTCAAAGGGCGCGTCGGGATCGGTCACCACGGGCACGTCGTTGCGGTTCACCCGGATGTAGCAGGGGCCGTCGATTTCGGCCATGGCCCGGACCATCTTCTTCGTCTCATAGTAGTCCGCCGGGGAAAACACCTTCATGTTCGGCAGCACCCGCATCAGCGCGATGTCGTCCACCGACTGGTGGGTCTTGCCGTCGCCGAAGTCGGAGAGCCCCGCGGAGGAACCGCAGATCTTCACGTTCAGCCGGGGAATGGCCACGGAGGAGCGGATCTGGTCGTAGGGACGGCCGGAGGCGAACACCGCGAAGGTGCTGGCATAGGCCACGTGGCCGGTGAGGGCCAGGCCCGCCGCCGCGGAGATCATGTTGGCCTCGGCGATGCCCATCTGGAAATAGCGCTCCGGGAACTCCGCCCCGAACATGTTGGACATGGTGCTCTTCCCCAGGTCGGCCTCCAGGGCGACGATCTTGCCGTTCTCGCGGCCCAGCTCCAGCAGGGCTTCGCCATAAGCCTTGCGCATATTCATGTTGCCCATGGTTCAAGCCTCCTCCTTCATCTTCTTGACCGCCTCGAGGGCGAGGGCGTACTCCGCGTCGTTCATCGCGGCGTTGTGATAGGCCGCCTTGCCCTCGGCAAAGGCGAAGCCCTTGCCCTTGACGGTGTCGGCGATGATCGCGGTGGGCCTGCCCTTGCAGCTCCGGGCGGCCTCCAGCGCGTCCAGGATCTGGGCGAAGTCGTGGCCGTCGATCTGGATCGCGTTCCAGCCGAAGGCCTCCCACTTCTGCTTCAGGCAGCCGTTGGGCAGCACCTTCTCGGTGGTGTCGGTAGCCTGGACCTTGTTGTAGTCGATGATGGCCACCAGGTTGTCGACCCTGTGGGCCGCGGCGGCCATGGCGGCCTCCCAGATCTGGCCCTCGTCCAGCTCGCCGTCGCCGACGATGCAGAACACCCGGGATTCGCTGCCGTCCAGGCGCAGGCCCAGCGCCATGCCCAGGGACACGCTCAGCCCCTGTCCCAGCGAGCCGGTGACCGCCTCGATGCCGGGGGTGTGGTCCATGTCCGGATGGCCCTGCAGCGTGCCGTCCAGCGTCTTGACTTTGTGCAGGTCCTCGTGGCTGACATAGCCCAGCTCCGCGAAGGCGGCGTACTGCGCCAGCACCGCGTGGCCCTTGGAGAACACGCAGCGGTCCCTGCGGGGATCCTTCGGGTCGGTGAACACCTTCATGTGCCTGAAGTACAGCGCGGCGACCACATCCATGATGGAGCTGCTGCCGCCCAGGTGGCCCACCTTTCCCGGCGGGATCATTTCGATCAGGTTGCCGCGCAGCGTGGCGGCGATCCTCCTGAGCTCGCGGATTTCCGTTTCAGAATATGCCATATCGTTCACTCCTTGGTGTCAGTAACATGTCACGCCGCCGTCGATGGGCAGGGCGACGCCGTTGATAAAGGCCGCCTCGTCGCTGGCCAGGTAGAGCACCGCGCCGGCCACATCCTCCGCCGTGGCCAGCCTGCCCAGCGGCACCTCGCCCAGGCGCTCGGCGTAAAACTGGGGGTCCTTCAGCCGCTCGCGCACCAGGGGCGTGTCCACGGTGCTGGGATGGATGGAATTGCAGCGCACGCCGTCCCTGGCGTAGCGGGAGGCGATGGCCTTGGTGAGCATCGTCACCGCGCCCTTGGAGGCGGTATAGGCCTCGGGGGTGTACTTGTGGCCGATCAGCCCGCAGACCGAGGAGGTGTTGATGATCGCGCCGCCGCCCTGGCCCCGCATCACGGGGATGGCGTACTTGCAGCCCAGGAACGCCGAGCCGGTGTTGACCTTCATCATCGTGCACCACTCGTCGATGCTCATCTCCTCCACGGGCTTGCGGATGTTGATGCCGGCGTTGTTCACCAGCACGTCCAGCCTGCCGCACTCCCCCACGGCCGCGTCCACCGCCGCCTGCCAGTCGGCCTCGCTGGTGACGTCGGCGCGTATGAAGCGCGCCCAGCCGCCCCCGCGGACGATCTCGTCCGCCGTGGCCTGGCCCTTCTCCTCGTCCAGGTCCAGTATGTACACCTTCGCGCCGTTTTTGCACAGCAGCCGCGCCATCTCGCCGCCGAGGCCGCCGCCCGCGCCGGTGATCATGATGACCTTGTCCTTCACATTCATGGGATACACCTTCTCCTGTCTATAATCATAGCCCGGGAACAGAAGGGACGATTCAGCAGAGAATCCGGAATTCTCCCGTCTCCCCTACTCCCTACTCCCTGCTCCCTGCTCTAAACTGTACCCCAGAGAATGGACACACACTTTGGCAAGGCTGACCAACCCGTTCCCGGCAAATGGACACAATATCCGGCCATGGATGGGGAGAAG
>ONHI01000010.1 GCA_900317565.1 uncultured Eubacteriales bacterium | reverse complement strand
CGGATTCAAGAAGGATTGCTCTTCGTGTTTGGGACACCCTTCTCTGCTAAAGGACTCACAGTTCCCGGTAGAACTTTGTCGCACCGGCGATCTCTTCTTTTGTCGGATGGCCCTTGGCAATACCACCTACGAGTTTGAATGGACCGAAGGTGTCGAAACCCAGGCAGTGGTATGCTCCCAACTCATGGCAGTGCTTCTTCTCTGCGATCTCACGAATGCTTTTCAGGAATCCGCCGACCGGTGCCCCATGAGTGTATATATAGAACACATCCCTGTTCTCTGGCAGATACTCAGCAGCAAAGGACAGAATCTGTTTGGCAAAACTGCTGAAGTAGATACCGGAAGCAAAACCGATACGATCAAACGACGCCAAGTCAGCATCCGGGTGCTCTGTCACATCGATCAGCGTTACTTTTTCTGTAGCCGCAATAGCATCCAGCAGTCTTTTCGTATTTCCATGGTGCTTGGAATAATAAACAATGGTTGTTCTCATTGATGTTCCCTCTTGTGAAGTCCGACTCATATGATTGAGGCACCTAATGCTTGCCGTACCCAAGTCATTTAGGATTCCATCATCCCATTTTATTATACCCAAAACCGATTGAAAGACAATGTATGTAACGTAAACATATAAAACATGGGGGCACGATACTTTCCCTCTTACTGCAGGATGTACAGTATAATCCGACGCATTTTGCCCTCGGTAGTCATCCTGGGCTGCCAGTTGGACTTGGATTATGCCGACGCATCTAATTATGATACTTTGCGTAAGTTTCTGGTTTTTGCAAAGAATGAAACAATTCTCAACCTCCCCGTCATGTCTGACCGCGAAAAACGCTTGAAAGAGCCATTTATTTGAGTATAATAGTAAGACCCGAGGGGGAAACCTCAGGTTTATCATACAAAAGCCTTCTCTCCGGCTTTGCGCGAAGCCGCGCAGCCTTCTCTCCGGCTTTGCGCGAAGCCGCGCGCCGGAATGACAGGAAGTGAGATATATGTTGATTAACAATACAATGATGCAATACTTTGAATGGTACCTGCCCAACGACGGCCTGTGGTGGCGGCGCTGCGCAGCCAAGGCGGCCAATCTGCGCGACCTGGGCATCACCCAGGTTTGGCTGCCACCCGCCTACAAGGGCACCAGCCAGGCGGACGTGGGCTATGGCGTCTACGATATGTACGATTTGGGCGAGTTCGACCAGAAGGGCACCGTCCGAACCAAATACGGCACCAAGGAGGAATACCTTGGAGCCATCAACGCTTTCCACAAGGCCGGCATCCAGGTGTTCGCCGACATCGTACTGGATCACCGAATGGGCGGCGACGCGACAGAGGACGTCATCGCCGTCAGCGACTCCCCGATAAACCGCAACGAACAGATCGACGGGGAGCAGCGCATCAAGGTCTGGTCCATATTCAACTTCCCCGGCCGAGATGGCAAATACAGCTCCTTCAAGTGGAATCACACCCACTTCACCGGCACAGACTGGGACGAAAACAGCCAGTCCAGGGACCGCATATACCGCTTCACTGGGAAGAAGTGGGACCCGAACGTGGACCCGGAGAAGGGCAACTTCGACTACCTGATGGGCATGAACGTGGACATGGACAACCCCGTGGTCGTACGCGAGACCCAGAAGTGGCTGGAGTGGTACATCAAAGAGACCCACATCGACGGGCTGCGGCTGGACGCGGTGAAGCACATCAGCTTCCCCTTCTACGGCAAGCTGCTCGCCTACATACGCGAGGCCACAGGTCTGGAGATGCCCGCCGTAGGCGAATACTGGAGCGGCGAGCTGGAGCGCTTGATCCACTATCTGGACATGGTAGACAATCAGATGTCGCTTTTCGACGTGGCGCTGCACTACAACTTCTTCAATGCCTCTCAGAACCGCTGTTCTCTCAGACACATCTTCGACAATTCCTTGGTGGAGAAGCGCCCGGGCAACGCGGTAACCTTCGTGGACAACCACGATACCCAGTATGGCCAAAGCCTTCAGTCCTTCGTCGAGGACTGGTTCAAGCCCCTGGCCTACGCACTGATCCTGCTGCGGCAGGACAGTGTGCCCTGCGTGTTCTATTCCGATTATTACGGCAACCCGGCGCAGGGACGGCCGCTGGTGCCCAACTTAGGCAAGCTTATCAAGGCCCGCCGCTGGTACGCCTACGGGGAACAGGTGGATTACTTCGACGACGACCACATCATCGGCTGGGTGCGCAAGGGCGACATCGAACACGAGGGCTCCGGCATGGCCGTGGTCATGAGCGACGACCAGCCCGGCAGCAAGCGCATGGAGGTCGGCACAGCGTTCGCGGGCCAGCTGTTCTACGACGTGCTCGGCAAGTGCACCCAGCCCGTGCAGATCGGCGATGACGGCGTGGGTGAATTCTTCACTGACGCCCGGAACGTGTCCGTCTGGGTGCCCCGCAACGCCTTCGAGGATCTGATTATCAACGAATGACCCGATGCATGGAGGCTCATTTTCCTTTTGGCTCTCTTGCTTTTTTCTTTGCCTCCCCTTTTTCGGACAGTCTGACCACAATCCCAGGTCGAAAGGCCTGGGATTCTTCTTGTTTTCGGAATATTCCTATGATATCATGACGTTTCAGAGCTGGAGGAAGCCATCCGCCTAGTCAAGGGGTATCGCAAGCGGAACTCGGGCTACTTCTTCCGTGCAGAGAGTTTCTTCAATGTCGCAACGGTCACCAATTTGCAATACAATGACGACGGACGCCTGCCGGATTACCACGCCCAGTTCCACGGGGAGAGCTTTCTGTCCTTTTTGCAGGATGAGGCCCGGGAGGGCGTGTATCTGATGGACGAACCGGAGGCGGCGCTGTCGCCCCAGCGGCAGCTGACCCTGATGCTCCATATCCACAGCATGGCGCTGGAGGGGTCGCAGTTCATCATCGCCACGCACTCGCCCATCCTGCTGGGCATGCCCGAGGCGCGGATCCTGAGCTTCACGGAAGAGGGTATCCGCTCCATCCGCTACGAGGAGACGGAGAGCTACCAGATCACGAAGCTGTTCCTGGAGCAGCGGGAGAGCCTGCTGAACAAGCTGTTCAATGGAGCGGAGGACTGAAGGGTAACAGGCATGACTGACGATAAGACAGAATGGGGCATAGGGGCGGATCAGGACGATCCGTCCCAAGTCATACATGGAAGAATCAGCCTGTTTTCACCGAATAATCCACGATTACTGGATTTGCTGGTGAAAATAATGCCAATACAACTGCCTGATTATGTGGTATAATGTTATTATGGATAAGAAAATGATTATTCTCGTGGCTCTGGCCATCATAGCAATAATGAACATCGCCTCCTTTGCACTGATGGGACACGACAAGCGCTGTGCCCGCCAAGGGAAGTGGCGTGTGCCTGAGAAACGGCTGTTCCTGGTGACAGCTTGCTTCGGAGGACTGGGCGGCGTGCTGGGGATGAAGGTGTTCCATCACAAGACGCAGCACTGGTATTTCAAGGTGTTTTTCTCTGTGTCGCTGGTGATGCAGGTTGTGGTGCTGGCAGTGGGGGCGTATTGGTTGTATCGATAAGATTCTATACGAGAAAGGCGCAAAGATGGAACAGCATGAGATGACAACCATTGATGGTGCGGCGCATAGCATTTATTGCTTATCCATGCGTTTTTGCGATGCTGTCAACACAAAGGAAGTTTCCGCGGAGAATGCGGAGGAATGGCTCGCCCTGCTCATGGAACTGTATGTCGGCGCCATGAGACTTCCGGAGATTGAGCCTGACGATGATTCAATCTCAAGGAAAAAGAACGCTATCCCACAGCCTGTTATCAAATGCCGTAGTGACTATTGGGAAGTGTTCGATCCGTTTGAATTTGAAGAACCGGTATGCGGGGATTTGCGCGACGACCTGCAGGATATCTATGATGATCTGCGCACAGGAATAAGGGAATATGAGGCTGGCAGAAAGAATAACGCCATTTGGGATTGGAAATTCGGCGTAGACAATCACTGGGGCCAGCATGCAGTGGATGCCATCCGAGCGCTGCACAGCATAAGAGTCAATAAATAGTTTGCACATAGAGAACAGACGCAAGGAAAGCGAAGGGAATGAAGTATGGAGACAAAGTATTACATTGTCGCTCGCATTGATGGGGACTATGCCTGGTTGAACAGAACTGATAAAGAAGAAGAACCTCTTCTCGTTGCCCGGGCGCTGCTGCCGGAGGAGATCGACGAGGGGACGAAGCTGAAGTATGAGTTCCTGCAGTATGAAATCCTATGAAGATCTACGTTGATGCGGATGCCTGCCCGGTGACGCGAATCGCCGAACAGGTGGCAAAGGAGCACGGCATCCCCGTGGTGCTGCTGTGCGACACGAACCATGTGCTAAACTCGGATTATAGCGAAATCCGTGTAATTGGTGCTGGGGCGGAAGCAGTGGACATCGCGCTGATCAATCTCTGTCAGCGGGGAGACATCGTGGTTACGCAGGATTACGGCATTGCGGCGTTGGCGCTGGGGAAGGGCGCGAAAGCCATCCATCAGAGCGGACGATGGTACACGGATGAGAATATAGATGGCTTATTGATGGAGCGCCATATGGCGAAGGTTGCACGGCACAAGAGCAAGAACCACCTGAAAGGACCAGCCAAGCGGACCGACGAGGATGACCGGCGGTTTGAGGAGAGCTTCCGAAGGCTTTTACAGGTGGTCAACGGGGAGGCATGACAGAATGCGCTTTGGTTTTTCATATGTTGGACTCATCTATCTGGTCATGCTGATGGCGCCGAATCTGATGTGGACCAGGAACAAGCCCCGGGATTACGACCGATACGTCGCGAACGAGAGCAAAGTACTTCTGGCGTTTGAAAGGACGGGCGAAGTGCTCGTCAGCACCGTTGCGCTCATCTTCGCGGACTTCAACCTGCGTCCCAGGACGGTCTGGTCCGTGTGGCTGGTGGTTTCTTTCATCCTCATGATCCTGTATGAGGTCTTCTGGATCCGGTATTTCCGGAGCAAAAAGACCATGGCTGATTTTTACAGCGGCCTTGTGGGAATCCCGGTGGCCGGGGCGACGCTGCCGGTCGCGGCATTCTTCCTGCTGGGCATCTACGGGCGGAACATCCCGATGATTGTCTCGACGTTTATCCTCGGGATCGGCCACATCGGAATCCACTTGGCCCATGCGAAGGAGATTCGGGACGGACGGCAGAGGGGGTAAACAATATGCGCAATCATGAAGTAACCCGGATGCAGGCACTGCTGGACGGTCGGGGCAACCTTGTGGACCCCGGCTGGTCGAGGCGCCTTGTGCAGAAATATGATCGCAGTCAGATCAAGGCGCCCGGGTGGCGGATCAAGGAATGGGACTACTACCTGATTGTGGGGCGGGACTTCGCCGGGGCGTTCACCATCTCGGACGACGGCTACATCGGCCTGCAGTCGGTGTCGCTGCTGGGCCTCGGTGAGAAGCCCTGGGAGCACACCGAAACAGTGCTGAACCTTTTCCCAATGGGCAGGCTGAAGCTGCCGCCGGATTCGTCGTCGGGAGACACCACCTACGGGGACAAGCGTCTGCAGATGCGGTTTTCAGTGAAGGACGGCGTGCGGCGCATCACCTGCCATTTCGAGAAGTTTTGGAAGGACAAGCCCTTCGACTGTGACATCGCGCTTGCCCAGCCAGACATGGACAGCATGGTCATCGCCACGCCCTGGGACAAGGAGAAACACTTCTACTATAACCAGAAGATCAACTGCATGCGGGCCTCCGGTTGGATGGAGTATGACGGCGTTCGCTATACCTTCGACCCCGCGACGGACTTTGGCACGCTGGACTGGGTCCGGGGCGTGTAGACCTATGACAACACCTGGTACTGGGGCTCCGGCAACGCGGACATCGGCGGCAACGCCTTCGGCTTCAACATCGGCTATGGTTTCGGCAACACCAAGGCAGCCACGGAGAACGTGCTGTTCTACAACGGTGTGGCCCACAAGCTGGACGACGTGACCTTCCACATTCCCGAGAGCGGATATATGGACCTCTGGACCTTCTCCTCCTCGGACGGGCGGTTCGAGATGGAATTCAAGCCCATCCTGGATCGGGCGGCAAAGATCGACTTCAAGCTGCTGGTGTCGGACCAGCACCAGGTGTTCGGCCGGATGAGCGGTCGGGCGATCCTGGACGACGGCACACCGATTGAGATCAGAGACGTTCTCTGCTTCGCGGAGAAGGTGCACAACCGGTATTGAGCGATGAAAGAGGGGGGGAATCGCAGATGAATATGAATCGCCTCGCACGGTTGGCAAGGCCGCTTGCCATGCTGGGTGCGGTGCTGCTTGCCTCGGGAGCGCTTTGCATGGGTGCCGGAGCGCAGGGAAACGCGGGGTTCGGGTATGGAGCGGAGACATTCGATGTGTTTGGCGTGGAGCTTGAAGCACTGAATGGGCGCTGGCTGGACGTGAACAGCGATACGACGCTTGCATTCGAAGCGGATCAAATGACCGTCCGCACGGGTTCCTGGACAGACGTATATCCGGTCCACTTGGAAAAGACCGATTATTCGGTGACGATCAGGGCGAAGACAGGCGATTTTGGGCTCATGGGGGACCTTTCGGTCAATGCGGACGGAAGTCTTACGGCCTATGAGATGATACTGGACGGCCCGTCCCGGCAGTTTCGCTTCGTCCGTGAGGAAAGACTGGCAGGCGAGAAGGAAATACGGGATCTCTCGAAGGAGGCGCCGAAGTCGATTGATTCCCGCGAGATCAGGAGCTTCAGCTTGGTATTCAGCAACGGCATCGGCAGCTATGGGCTGGACTCGGATTGGGCATCCGGCCGCTACAGCTGGATGATCGAAAGGAACGATGCCGGCGGATATCAGATGGGTTTTCGCATCATGGGTGATTCCTATATTGTGATGGATTATCGCGAAGCCGTGAGTGACGAGTATGTCAAAGGCCTGGCCGATCTGATCGTCCGCGAAGAAATCCCTCGTCTCAACGGCTATTACAGGGCGAATAATGTCGATCGGGACGACTACGCGCTCTTCATCCGCTATGCTTCGGGTGAGAGTCTCTCTGTGCGCGCCGAGGGCGACGCGGCACTTGAGTGTCCCTTCAGCATTCCGGCACTTCTGGATTACGCCTGGCAGGCAACGGGACAAAAGGGATGGGACTAAAGACGCCGATTTGAAAGGGCTGTTGACATTGCGGCAACCTTTGCCGGGAGGATTATAATAAGTTAATATGAACCGCTGTGGAAATGGATCAGGGAGAACAGGGCGGATAGCTTTAAGCTGACATTCGATGGGACAGGCTTCCCGTCCCTCTCATATGGATGCACTGAGGATAGAGAGTAGAGAATTATGAGAACAGTCATTGTCTACGGCTCACAATATGGAACCGCGAAACGATATGCCGAGGCGCTTGCCGGAAGAACGGGATCTGAAATCAGAAGTTGCGAAGACCTGAAGGATTTGGATGTCTATGATAACATCGTCTTTATAGGCGCATTGTATGCCGGAGGCGTGCTGGGACTGAAAAAGACCTTATCCGGAATACATGATCTTCAAAACAAAAAGATCGTAATTGCGACAGTTGGCCTGGCGGACCCCAATGACAGGGAAAACACAGAAACCATTCGAAACGGCCTGAAGAAACAGCTTCCTGAGAATATCTGCAATCACGCGAGCATCTTTCATTTGAGAGGCGGGATAGATTACTCGTGTCTCAATCTGAAGCACAGGACGATGATGGCTCTGTTGTACAGAAAGGCCAAAGGACTGCCGGAAGAAAAGAAGACTGCGGAAGTCAGGGCGATGATCGATACATACGGTAAGCGTGTGGATTTTGTTGACTTAAGCAGTCTGGACCCAATCATCCGTGAAATCGGATATGAACCCGCAAAGTGAATCTCCATAAAACAGAGGTGCGGATATCATGGAACGCATTGAGGCCTTTGAGGCCATGCTGAAGGCAGCGCTGGAGCAGTCCGAAGCGGAGCGGCAGAAGATGGAGTCGCTGAAGGCGCAGGGCAGGGAAAAATCAGCGACCTATCGGCAGTATCTGGGCAACCGCCTGTTCTACAATCAGTTGTTTGCGCTGAACAGGCAATACGGCCTGATCGGCCAACGGGGAGAGTGAGCGCGATGTGGTGGCTGTTTGCGATGGGGTCCGCGGTGTTTGCGGCGCTGACGTCGATACTGGCGAAGATCGGCATTGAGGGCGTCAATTCCAATCTGGCTACGGCGATCCGGACGATGGTGGTCGTGGCCATGGCTTGGGGTATGGTGTTCCTGACCCACGCCCAGGATGGGCTGTCTGGCATCAGCCGGAGGAGCTGGCTGTTTTTGATCCTGTCAGGGTTGGCTACAGGCGCTTCGTGGCTGTGCTACTATCGGGCGCTGCAGCTGGGCGAGGTCTCGAAGGTCGTGCCCATCGACAAGCTGTCGGTGCTCGTCACGCTGGCGCTGGCGTTCATCTTCCTGCACGAGCAGTTCACCTTGAAATCGCTGGCGGGCTGCCTGCTGATCGGGGCAGGGACGCTGGTGATGGCGCTGTGACGGCACCCTGGGATAAAGGCTATGAACGAGCAAAACATACTGAATGTCGCAAATCGGTGGGAATTCCGGGCGTGGCTTGAGGCGCATGCATCTGCTGAGACGGAGTGCTGGGTGGCGGTGAAGCGCGGCAGGCCGAGCGCCCCGGAGACCTTCTACTATCTCGACGCAGTGGAGGAGGCGCTGTGCTTCGGCTGGGTGGACAGCGTGCAGAAGCTGATCGATGGAAAGCGGATGCAGCGTTTTTCACCACGCAAGAGCAACAGCCCGTGGACGGAGCTCAACAAGGCGCGGGTCCGACGGTTGGAAAGCCTGGGCAGGATGACCGATGCCGGGCGCGCGGTGCTGCCCGCGATGGGACCGCGCAGCTTCCGCGTGGACAGGGAAGTCGAAGCCGCCATGAAGGCGGCGCGCGTATGGTCGAAGTTCAGGTCATTCCCACCGCTGTACCAGCGGGTGCGGGCGTATAATGTCGCCTTCTACAAAAACCGCGCCCCGGAGATCTATCAAAAGGCCCTGGCCCATCTGATCGAGGAGACGAAGCGGGGCAGGATGTTCGGCGAATGGAACGACTACGGGCGGCTGCCCGATGACTGAACGGGGAGGCGTTCTTCATGTGGAAATGTCCCAAATGCGGCCGGGAGTTCAGCAGGCAGGGCCAGGATCATTACTGTATGAAACCGCAAACCATTGATGAATACATTGCCATGCAGGATGAGGCCGTTCAACCCCGGCTGCGGGAGGTGCGCGGCATAATCCATTCCGCCATCCCGGAAGCGGAAGAGCGCATATCCTGGTCTATGCCCACCTTCTGGAAGGGCAGGAACCTCATCCACTTCGCTGCGTCGAAGAAGCATCTTGGCCTGTACCCGGGCGACGAGGCGACCAGGGTGTTCGCGGAAGCGCTCAAGGATTTCGATGTGAGCAAGGGCACCATCCGCATTCCCTGGAATCGTGCGCTGCCTGAGACGCTGATCCGGGAAATCGCCCGGTGGTGCTATGAGGAGTATCGAAAATGAACGTATTTGACATGCCGTTTTCAAAGGTGTATGCCTGTCTGGTGCAGAAGGCCGAGCGCAAGGGCCGAACAAAGGATGAGGTGGACAGAATCATCACATGGCTGACGGGCTACCCGACCGTTGAAGCCATCAGCAACGTCAGCTACGGCGCGTTCATCGACGGCGCGCCGGAATGGAATCCCCGAGCCGAATTCATCACCGGCAAGGTGTGCGGCATTCAGGTGGAGACCATCGCCGACCCGCGCATGAAGAAACTGCGCCAACTGGACAAGCTGGTGGATGAGCTGGCAAAGGGGTGGCCGATGGAAAAGGTCACATTTGCCAGTCTGGACAGCCCGCGGCCGTTGTGATACAATTCCTGTATCGACATTCAGGGGGAGGGTCGAAATGCAGATTTCCAGCAGATTCACCATCGCGGTGCATATGATCATATGCATTGAGGCCTTTAAGGATACGCACAAGGTCACCAGTGAGTTCATCGCGTCGAGTGTCAACGTCAATCCCGTGGTGATCCGCAGGCTGTTGCAGCAGCTGAAAAAGGCGGGCATCGTCGAAGTGAAGCGCGGCAGCGGCGGCGCGGATATTGCCAGGCCGCTGGATGAGATCACCCTGCTGGATGTCTACAACGCCGTGGAGAGCGTGGACAACGGCGTTCTGTTCCACTTTCATGAGAACCCGAACCAGCTCTGCCCCGTGGGGCGGAACATCCACGCCATCATGGACAGCCGCCTTCAGGAGATCCAGACCGCCATGGAGGAAAAAATGCGCGCCATGACGCTCAGTGAAATCATGGAGGACGCGAACCGGCTGCTGGAATTGTAAAATATCGTTGTAATGCTTGACATTACGACGCATGCCTTCTATAATATAGATGTATCAAAGAAGATTACAACGATACTGGAGGGCATGAAAATGAAGAATTACACCAAGATCAGCGTTGGCCAGGACGCACGCACGGAGCTTCACCATCAGCTGGGCCTGACCGGCGCGGAGATCAGCGTCAACAACCTGCCCGCCGGCGCGGGTGTCCCCTTTGTCCACTACCATCACAAGAACGAGGAGATCTATATGATCCTCTCCGGCAGGGGCCAGGCCGTTCTGGACAGCGAAACCGTTGCGCTGAACGCGGGCGACTGGCTGCGCATCGCGCCGGAGACCCGCCGGCAGTTCTCCGCGGCGGCGGATTCCGCGATCAGCTACATCTCCGCGGCGGCGGATTCCGCGATCAGCTACATCTGCATCCAGGTCAGGGCGAATTCCCTGGAAGAGTACACGGCTGCCGACGCGACGATCGAGCAGTAAGCTGTTTTGACAGGGCGTCTTCCAACCAGGCATCCTCGTACAGGAATGAACGCAGAATTCTCGAATCCTTCAAGCTTTGCTTAAGGTTTTCGGGTATAATGGAATCATCGAGCAGCTGAGAGGCGTAAGTCCAGATAAATGGGCTTGCGCCTCTCTGCTATGAAAGTAGAGATTTCCATGAAGAGGATTGTTGCGATGATGATTTGTTTGATGATGGTGTTTTCGATTGGTGCGCTGGCGGAGCGCGGCATAGGCGGCCCTCGCGGCGGAGGCATGGGTGGTCCCGGTGGCAGGATGGACGGTGGCATGATGCAGAATGACGAGGCGGTCCAGGCGGTGCTGGATCAAAACGCATCGAAGTTCCAGCAGTTCATCTTTACTGACGAGGAGACGGGCATCACCTTCGAATACAGCCTGTACGTCCCGGAGGATTACGACGCCTCCCAGTCCTACCCGCTGGTCATGTTCATCCCGGATTCCACCGGCGCGGGCAAGAGCGCTGCGGAGATCGTCGAGCAATACTACGGCGCAACGGTGTGGGTCACCGACGAGGAGCAGGCTAAGCACGCCTCATTCGTACTGGTGCCCGCGTTTACCGGCACGGTCACCACGGACAACTGGGAGGCCGATCCCCAGATCGACGCGACGGTGAAGCTGATCGCGCAGCTGTCGGGCGAATACTCTATAGATGAAAACCGCCTGTACACCACGGGTCAGTCCATGGGCTGCATGTCCTCGCTGTACCTGAACAGCAAATATCCCGACCTGTTCGCGGCCAGCCTGTACGTCTCCGGTCAGTGGGATATTTCAGTGCTGTCCGGCATGGAGAACCAGAAGTTCTTCTACGTGACGGCGGGCGGCGACGAAAAGGCCTCTGGCGGACAGGACGAGGTCATGGCCATGTTCGACGTGGACGGCGTCGCCTACAGCTACGGAACTTGGAGCGCCCAGGACGGTGCGGAGGCTCAGAATGCTGCGGTGGAAGCGCAGCTTCAAGAGGGACTGGACGCCAACATGATCCGCTTTGAGACCGGCACCGTGTTCAAAGAGGGCCAGATCGGCATGGAGCACATGGCTTCCTTCAACTACGCCTATAAGCTGGAGGCTGTGCGAGACTGGCTGTTTGAGCAGGTGAAGGCATGATGAAGCACGTATTGATGATCATACTGGCGCTGTTGATCTGCGCCACTGCGGGTATGGCCGAGGGTGAACACTAGGGCGGCAGGGACAACGGCTCCATGAACCTGCTGAACGAGGGCATCGCACTCATGAACGGCGACGGTGTCGCGCAGGACTACGACGCGGCGATGCAGCGCTTCCTGGCTGCGGACGAGGCCGGGAACAAAAAGGCGGCGAGGTATGTGGGTCTTTTGTACGAGCATGGCCTGGGCGTGGAACAGGATTATGCGCAGGCGGCGTTCTGGTATGAAAAGGGCGTCAGTGCCGGGGACCTGACCAGCGGTTACTACCTTGGCCTTCTCTACAAGCAGGGGCTTGACGTAGAGCAGGATTACAAGAAAGCAGCTGAGTATTTCACCTCCATTGCCGCGTCGGAAAACAAATCCGCAACCGGCGTCATCGATGCCGGATACGAGCTTGCCCAGCTGTATGAACAGGGGCTTCCCCACAGCTGCAATGCGCGATACGCATGGGACTTCCTCAGGCACTTCGCCAGGACTGAGGATGGGACAATCGTTGAGATCGATGCCGATCGGAAGGAATCAGAAATGATGGGTTCGCTTTTCTTTATGCAAAACCCGGCCCTCTGCCGCCCTTATCCCCCGTATTCCGCAGGAATACACGGTTGGGCCTGCATCATGGGCCGGGTTCGTTTGTGAATCTTTCGGGTTTGCCATGCCGGGATTCGATTTCCCGAGATTTCCCTCGGGTTCATCGTGTACTGCGTGTAATCCGTGTAATGCGTGTAAGACGTGTAATGATAGAATTTATACTGTACCCCATGTGTTGATAGCCAGCAAAGCGATTGAAGCATGTTTTCGCTCGGTGGCAATTGCCCAATCGCCTTTTGACAAGGAATCGATTGTATGATATAATGCCGCCAAATATGATATATATGTATGCGAGTTACTTACAATTATGTATACATCAATGATATTGATCAGTTTTTCTTGAAGTTGGACCAGTTACAAGCATTATTCCCACCTTTTCAACATAGCTACTATTGGGGATGGGGTGGCTTAAGAAAAGAAGATAAATACTATATTCACATTAGATTTACTTCAGTAGACCATATAGATGGCTTAGATTCGTTTATGCAAGCAATAGGCAAAAGCTTTGCTGTAGAGCCTGCTAATATACCATGCTTTGATGAGCCTGTTTTAAATGCTCCTTTCGTTATCAATATTGAAGATGACGAAATCGATGGAGAATACATCAATAGCGATCAATTATTGCGCGAATACGATGAAAAATGTAAAGAGATTGAAGGAATCCAGTGGAAACGAGAGTATCCCGAGCCAAACGGAGGAATTGGTTTAGACATATGGGGTTTTACACTAACTGCTCTTGGTTTTTTGATGGATAATATTGACAGGTTTGAACAGTACATAAATAAAAAACATCATATTGAGAAGCTGGAGCATCTTCGTGAAATAGTAGAAGCTGATTGCGAATATTTAGGTAGCTTTGAGTATAATCTTTCAGAGGATAAAAGAATTCATAATGCCAAACTCGGGGTTTATATGTATGAGTTTACTCAAATAATGAGAAATGGAAAGCAACGCATTATACATATTAGTTCGGATGGTAAACATATAATCAAATATCCCTTTGATTGATGTTTCTCGTGGTCATGATTTGAAGAAATACTATTATCAAACCGATTCGCCCTCCATTACTTTCTGTGGTAAAATGGGAATAATAACAGAAGGTGATTGAAATGAACGAAATGTTTGTTACCAAAGCATGGGCTTATGCTATCGGCCTCATCAAAGTGGCCGGCTTGGAGCCGACAGAGGATTTCAAAAAATACATCGAACTGGAAAAGCAGGGAAAGGCAACAACCGAAGACTTGAAGCGATATCTGGATAAAAAGTATAAGGCTAAGGGTGAGACTAACACCTGATTCGTATGCGCTGCCAGATTGCAATCCGGTTGTAATAGCCTGTTGCAAATGCTGATCTGTGCTGCATAATCACCAAATAGTTCTTGCAAAAATGCCCGGTTGCATCCTCATACGGATTGCAACTATCCTGCAACCGAATCTGTCACCCCCTGTCCGTCTGGGACAAAAAAGCGAGGAAAAAGCCTGCCTTTTCCTGTCTGGAGCTGACAAGAGCGAACATTTGTTCGGATTTCGAGACCAAAAGGTCGCAGGTTCAAATCCTGTCACCTCGACCACAAAATCTGTGAGGATTGAATAAATCTCACAGATTTTTCTTGTATATATAATAATATGAATTTACAATCATTTCTATGCCATAACAATCTTTACAAATACTGGGTTCCCACTTTGCAACGCATTTGCACCCCATTGCAACTGGGCGGCTTTTCGGCATCCACAATATATGGATATTTATGCAAGATCGAACAGTATATCTTGCTTTTTGGCTTTGCGACCTTTTGGTATCGTGCTTTATTCTTGGTGATTATTACGTGTTGACAAGTAACGACATTTGCGTTACAATTAGCCAAAAGGAGATGATCGCATGGAAAAATCCGTAACCATGAATCTTCGCGTGAATCCTTCCGTGAAAAAGCAGGCGGAGGATGTGCTTAAACAACTGGGCATTCCTATGGCCACGGCGATTGATATGTACCTCCGACAGATATCCCTGACTGGTGGTATCCCCTTTTCTGTTGCGCTTCCCAAGGCCCCTGCGTCCATCAACGCAGACGCAATGACCACGGATCAACTGCGCGCCGAATTACAGGCGGGATATGATGATATGGTGAGAGGCAATGTCCAGGACGCCTCTGCTGCATTTGAAAGATTCAGGAGCCAACATTCATGAATCAATACAGCGTGAAAATCACCGACAAGGCACTGGACGATATGGAGGGCATCTACAATTACATTGCTCTCGATCTCCAGGTTCCTGATACGGCCTTGGGGCAGTATAACCGCATCGCTGACGCCATTGAAAGCCTTGCGTATACACCCAAGCGTTGTCGGCTCTTTGATTCTCAGCCAGAGCGGGAAATGGGTATGCGGCAAAGGCTGATCGACTGACAGGAATATAATTCACGTCAGTCATCAGCCAAAAAGAAAAGACCCGACTGATTGGATTTTTCTTCCAAGTAGTCGGGCGGCACTTGTGCCATCCCGGGATAGAGGTTTAGTTTATACTGTTTCCCTATCCTCGCTCAGGACATTCCTGATCTGCCCGGTGACGTGCCTGGCACGTGTGTGGTCCTCGCCGCCGGCGGTCACGCCGACCACGAGATCGCCCTCCCGGACGATGCCCGGGAAGTAAAAATCGCACAGCGTCCTGTCGCTTGAAACGTTCACGGGGATGTTGCGAAGCCGGCAATCGTCGCAGATGGTGGCGTTCAGCTCGGCGTCGTCGGTGGCGGCGAGCACGATGTCCGCGCCGCTGATGTCCGTCATATCATAGGCCCTTCGGACGAGGCACACCCTGCCCTCGGCGGCCAGCGCTTCGATATCTGCGTGGACCTTTGGCGCGATGACGGTGATGCGGGGCGTAAACTGCGCCAGCACGGCCACGCGGCGGGCGGCGATCTTGCCCGCGCCGACCACGACCACATGCTTCGCGGAGAGGTCGACGAACATCGGAAAACGGGGATACTCCGCCATGATTACTTCCTCTTCTTTTTCACAAAATGGTTCAGCGCGCCGCCCGCGACGATGATCGCCAGCGAGATATACAGCACCTTCTTCGCGGCCTCCTGGGGGATCTGGCTCTTGTCGCCCAGGGACTCGGTATAGAAGGTCAGCGTGTATTCGATCTCGATGGGATCGCCCATGGCGGTGGTGTCCGCGATGACCTCCATCGGCGCGTCCATCGCGGTGACGGGGATCTCGAAGGTGGAATTGCCGCCGTCCGTGGTCAGGTTTTCATAGACGGTGTCGCCGATGACCATGTAATCGTAGTAGGGGCTGCTCCACAACAGGCGGGCCCAGGCCCTGCCGTCCCGCACGATCAGCAGCGTGGGGGAGCTGACGTTCGCCCTGCCGCTGCCGCCCGCCAGGTTGACCTCTATGGAATACTCCCCGTCGGAGCGCGGCAGGGAGACCGGCTCCAATTCCACGGGCTTGGAATCTTCCGCCTCATCGTCGTCCAGCGCCGCCAAGCCGTTCGGTTCAAAGTCTATGACGGCCTTTTCCACAAGATCATAGTCGGGCAGCTCGAAGGCCAGCGCGCCCTCCGGCAGCGCCGAGGCGTCGATCAGCAGCTGTCGGTCGTACCAGATCTGCCGGTTTTTGCTGTAGGCCGCGCATTCAAAGGGCGCGTTGAGCGCCGGGACGGGAATGGTGAACGCCGTGAAGCGCTGTCCCTCGTCCCCGGGGATCCAGTCTCCCTCCGGGGCGCTGCCCGCCTGCTCCGCCGAGCCCATATAGACGTACAGGTAGCTGCGACTGCCGATGGTGATGCTGGCCGTCATGTCGTCGCCCCGCACGGTCAACTCCGCCTCGACGATCTTGAAGAACGGCGAGCTGGACTGCACCTGCACGGGGTAATCGCCGTCCGCAATGTCCCTGCCGTAGATGGGCGCCATGCCGTAGCGGCCGACCTTCTCGTTCCGGATGGCCCTCCGGGCCTTCGCGAGCCGGTCGGCATAGTCCTCCCGCGTCGGCGTGAGCACCGTCACCGCCGACGCGCACTGGCACAGCAGTGCGACCGCCAGCAGGATCCCCGTCAATAACGCAAATCGCTTCATCCCGGCACCTCATCAAAGATTCTTCTTGCGGTAGATGAATATGACCGATATCGCGCCGAACGCGATCAGGTAGGCCAGCAGCACCGCGAAGCCGAACCACCCCGGCGCTTCGCCGTTGGATATGGCGCGGATCATGCCGCTGGCCTGGGAGAGGGGCAGCAGCGCGATCACCTGCCTGAACCCGGCGGGCATCTGGTCGGTGGAGAAGAAGGTGTTGCACAGAAACGACATCGGCATGATGATGTAGGAGGTGAAGCGCGGCGCGTCGGTGTAGCTCTTGGCCAGGAAGGACATCACCAGCGCGATGGTGGAAAACACCGTGCCGTTCAGGAACATGATGAGCACCGACACGCCGTTGAAGATCAGGCCCGTGCGGATGGGGGAGGTCAGCAGCAGTATGATGCCGCCCGCGTACATGCCCCGCAGGCTGCCGCCGATCACCTGGCCCAGTATGAACTGCCACAGCGGCGTGGGCGACACCATGATCTGGTCCAGCGCCTTTTCATACAGCCGCTGCACGCTCATGTTCTGGGCGATGGCGGAAAAGGAGCCCGTCATGGTCGCCATGGCCACGATGCCCGGGATCAGGAAGTGCAGGTAGGGCTCCCCGTGGGACGTGGTCTGTATGCCCATGCCGAATATGATGAGGTACATCAGCGGGGAGATCATCGCCGCGACGGTGATCTTGAAGAAGTCCCGCTTGAACTCCACCCATTTTTCCCAAAGAACGGTTATGATGCCCATAATCTCACATACCTGTCGATCGTTGCTTTAATCGGTCCCGGCGACATGCGCGGCGGGGGTGGCAATGGCGGGGGAGCTTGCTCCCCCGTCCATAATGCTCAGAGCTTCCTCCCCGCCACATCCACGAACACGTCCTCCAGCGTCGTGGCCCGCAGCGCCGCGTCCCTGCCCGCCCTTGCAAGGTAGGCGATGGCGTCGTCCCGGTCGTGGAAATACCGGCTGACGAGGCTGTCGTTCGAGGTCTCGTCCACGGCGAACGCGCCCAGCTCGTGGATCAGGTTTTCAGGGCTGTCCAGCTTTTGCAGCCGCCCCTGGTTGATCAGCGCCACGCGGCCGCAAAGCGCCTGGGCCTCCTCGATGTAGTGGGTGGTCAGCACGATGGTCATCTTATCGCCGTTCACGCGCCGCAGCAGATTCCACATCTGCCGCCTTGACAGCGCGTCCATGCCCGCCGTGGGCTCGTCCAGCAGCAGTATCTCCGGCTCGATCATCAGCGCCCGGCAGATCATCAGCTTGCGCTTCATGCCGCCGGACAGGTGCCGCACCGTGCGGCGGCGATATTCGATCAGGCCGGCGAACGCCAGCAGCTCGTCGGTCCTTTGTTTGATGACCTTCCGGGGCAGGAAGTACAGCCGCCCCTGATACTCCATGACCTCGTCCATGTTCATGTCCTGCCGCATGGAGTATTCCTGGGTGATGACCGACAGCTTGCGCTTCTGCGCGCTGGCCTTGCGGTCCAGCCTCTGCCCGTCGATCCATATTTCGCCCTCCGTGGGCAGCAGCACCGTGGACATCATGGAGATGGTGGTGGTCTTGCCCGCGCCGTTTGGGCCCAGGAGCCCGAAGAACTCCCCGGTTTCGATGCGCAGGCTCAGGTGATCCACCGCGGTGAAGTCGTCGAACTTCTTGGTCAGGTTTTTTAGCTCAATCATGATCTTCCTTGGCTATGATCAGCGAGAAGTAGCCCGCGTCGTCGGGGATCTCGTCCAGGCTCCGGTACAGCTTCTCGTTCTCCATGCTGCAATTCTCCACCATTTGGACATCCCGCCCGCTCTTCCTGAGCATCTCCTTCACGGCGGCCATCTGGCTGGCGGACTTCATCAGCACATAGGTGCCCGGCTGCTCCAGCGCGTGGTCCAGCCTGTGGACCGCGGGCACCACGTGCAGCTGCTCGTCCCACTCCACCAGCGGCAGGTTCAGCCGCGCCGCCGCGGCGCAGAAGGAACTGATGCCCGGCACCAGCTCCACTTGGTAGCCGTCCGCCTCCAGGTAGTGCTGGATGTAGCTGAAGGTGCAGTAGATCGTCGGGTCGCCCAGGGTGATGTACACCAGGTTCTTGCCCGTATCCAGTATGTCCTCCACCAGCTTCGCGGCCTTCCGGTGCTCCCGGTCGATCAGCTCCCGGTCCTTGACCATGGGCATGTGGATGGGCACCAGCTGCTTCTCCGCGATCTCCGGCACCACGCCCGCCGCGATCCTGTAGGCCACGGCCTCCTTCGGGTCCCTGCCGGGCACGGCGATCACGTCGTTCTCCCGGATCAGCCGCGCCGCCCTGTAGGTCATCAGCTCCGGGTCGCCCGGGCCGACGCCCACGCCGTATGCGATACCGCGTTTCATGATCTCGCTTCCTCTCACAGTCGTTATACTTAAATTAGAGTGTGTTCCTCATTCCTCATTAATGCATATTTCCTTCGCCGCTTCCTCTACCTGTTTTACAAGCGCCTCCAGCGTCGCCTTTTCCGCGATCCACGTCCGCATGCCGCGCTTCTGCGCCTCGGCGGCGGTCTGCCTGCCGATGCAGACGGCGTTGACCTTCGAGAGATCCGCGTCCGGCACGGCGGCGGCAAAACCCCGCACCGTGGAGGCGCTGGTGAACACAGCGAAGTCCACATCGGCCAACAACAGGCCCTCGGCGTCCGGGGCGACGGCGTATTCCGTGTCGTAGGTGGCGACGTCGTCGACGCTCAGCTGCTCGCCCTGCTCCAGTTCCGCGATCAGCTCGGGATTGCCGATGGCGGCCCGGGGGATGAGTATGCGGGAGCCCGGCGCGCAGACGTCCCGCAGCTCCCGGCCCAGCGTCTCGCCGTCGTACACGGACGGCAGGAAGTCCGCCCGCAAGCCGTATTTGAGCAGTGCCTTCTGCGTGCCCTGGCCGATGGCGGCGAGCTTCACGCCATGAAGCGCCCGCAGGTCGCGCAGCGCGATCAGCCGGTCGAAGAATATGCCCACGCCGCTGGGGCTGGTGAACGCCAGCCAGTCGTAGCCGCCCCTGGAAAGGCGCTGGATGGCCGCGTCCACATTCGTCATGTCCCGCACCGGCACGGTGCGGATGGCGGGCAGCTCCACCACCTCCGCGCCTCTCTCCCGCAGCATGTCCGACAGCGTGGAGACCAGCTCCCGGGGCCGGGTGACCAGCACCCGCACGCCCGCCAGGGGCCGCTTCTCCGCCCAGCCGAAGCTGTCGGCGAGGGCGCACACCCTTCCCACGACGATGATCGCCGGGGTCTGTATGACCCTCTGCGCGCACACCCGCTCCAGTGTGCCCACCGTGGCGCTCACCCGGCGCTGCCTCGACGTGGTGCCGCGCTCCAGCACCGCCGCGGGCATATCCGGGTCCATGCCCGCCGCCAGCAGGCCGTTCATCAGGTCCGGCAGCGCGGCGATGCCCATCAGGAACACCAGCGTCCCCCTTGTGCGCACCAGCGCGTCGAAGTCGATGTCGTAGCTGTGGTCCGCCCGGCGGTGCCCGGTGATGATGTGCACCGAGGCGCAGTAATCCCGGTGGGTCACGGGGATGCCGCTGTAGGCCGGCACCGCGAAGGCGCTGGTGACGCCCGGCACGATCTCAAAGGGCACGCCGTGCTCCACCAGCAGCTCCAGCTCCTCGCCGCCGCGCCCGAACACGAAGGGGTCGCCGCCCTTCAGGCGCACCACGCGCCTGCCCGCCAGCGCCTCCTCCAGCAGCACCTTATTGGTCTCCTCCTGCCGGAGGAAGTGGTTGCCGGAGCGCTTGCCAGCGTAGATCCGCTTCGCACCCTCGGGGATCATGGCCAGCACGCCGCCGGACACCAGGGCGTCGTAGACCACGACCTCGGCCTGCCTTAGCACCTCCCGGCCCTTGAGGGTCATCAGCCCCGCGTCGCCGGGACCTGCCCCGACCAGCCAAACCTTGCCTGCCATGGTTCACGCCTCCCTTCCGTCCCGCAGCGCCCGCGCGAGCTGTATGCCCAGCCGTTCGGCCTCACCCCGGGGACCGTCGACGGAGCCCTTGCGCCAGCTGCCGTTCGATGCGTCGTAATACAACCCGGTCAGGTGGATACTGTCGCCCTCCAGCGCCCCGTGGGCGCACACCGGCGACGTGCAGCCGCCATCCAGCGCCCGCACAAAGGCACGCTCCGCCGTCGCGGCGCACCAGGCGTCGGCGTCGGCGTAGCCCTCCAGCAGCGTCCGGTCGAAGTCCGCCCGCCCCTGCACGGCCAGTATGCCCTGGCCCGCGGCGGGGATGATCTCGTCCACGCTGAAATACCGGCTGATGCGGCCCTCCAGCCCCATGCGCTTCAAACCCGCCGCCGCCAGCGCCAGCGCGTCGAACTGCCCCTCGTCCAGCTTGCGAAGCCGGGTCTGCAGGTTGCCCCGCACCGGCCTGACCTCGCATTCCGGGAAGAGCGCCTTCAATTGAAGGGCCCGCCGCAGGCTGGAGGAGCCGATGATGAGATTTGGCTTCATGCCGACGCCCGCCCGCAGCACCAGTGCGTCCCGGGGGTCCTCCCGGCGGGAGCAGCACAGTATCGGCAGGTCTTCCGGCGTCTGCATGGGCATGTCCTTCAGGCTGTGCACGGTCACGTCCGCCCGGCGCTCCCGCAGGGCGATGTCCAGCTCCTTCACGAACAGCCCCTTGCCGCCCACCTTGTCCAGCGTCCTGTCCAATATCTTATCGCCGGTGGTCTTCATCGTCAAGAGCTCCGCTTCAGTTTCCGGGTGCGCCGATCTGAGATGCGCCACCAGCGTCATGCTCTGCACCACCGCGAGCTGGCTCTCGCGGCTGCCCACGATCATCTTCTTCTTCATAATAGCCGCTCCGTCATATCCGCGCGCGCTCCAGGGCCGGGCGCAGCCGCAGGGACAGCAGCGCAGCCACCAGGCAGAGCCCCAGATCTGGCAGGAAGGTGCTCATGCAGCCGACGATGGCGATGCCCAGGCCCCATTCCGCGGGCGTCTCCAGCACACAGGAATACATGAAGTAATAGTACGCGATGCCGATGAAATAGTAGACCACCAGGCCCGCCAGCGCCGCGAGCATCAGCCGGAGGAGCGCCGCGCCGGCCTTCTGCCGGGTCCCTCCGGCCAGCAGGCCGATGACGAAGGCCGCCAGTATGAACCCCAGCAGAAAGCCGAAGCCCGCCCGGAAGACGTACTGCGGGCCGCCGCCGTGCACGAACACCGGCACGCCGGCCAGGCCGATGATGACATAGGCCGCCACGCTCATGGCGCCCATCTTCGCGCCCAGCAGCAGCCCGGCCAGCAGCACGAACAGCCACTGCAGCGAAAATGTGAACGGATAGGGCTCGGTGGGGATGGTGATCCTGATGAATGCCCCCACGGCGATGAGCGCCGCGAAGAGGCCGCACAGCACGATGTCGATGGTGCGCATCTTCCTGTTCCTGGTCTGCGTCATATTAAATGCTCCTTCTGCTTGTTCTCTGCATACAAAAGCCATGGCGGCAGCGCCGAAGCGCGCCGCCATGTTCAGCTGCACTGTCGATCTACCGCAGCGTCATGCGCAGGAAATACCCGCTCACTTCCTCCGGCGTCGCCTTCAACCCCTGGTAGAACCACCACTTCACCGTGGACGTGAAGGCGTTGCAGATGAAATCCACCACGTAATCCCTTGGCACATCCACGATGTCCGCCGTCAGCGCGGGCACGATCTCCCGCTGGATGAAGGTGGAAAAGGGCAGCTGGAAGTATTCCCAGAACAGCCCCGCGCTCTCGCAGGAGAATATGCGGGACAGCCGCTTGCGGTCCTCCTGGAGGTGGTACAGCGTGTGGATGATCTTCGCCGCCACGTCCTCCTCGCTGCCGGAGAAGTCGTGCCCCGGCTCCGCGTTCAGGTGCTCGGCGAATATGTGGTCGAAAAGGCCGCTGCAGATCGCCTCCAGCAGGCTGTCCTTGGTCTCGAAATGGGCATAGAAGGTGCTGCGGCCGATGTTCGCCTCGTCGATGATATCCTGTATCGTGATATCGTCGTAGCTCTTCTTCATCAGCAGCTTTTCAAACGCCTGCATGATCGCGGCGTGCGTCTTTTGTACCCGCCTGTCCGTCCGCATGCTGTCGCACCGATATCCTTTCCGCATCCGCCTGCCAGTGTCGATTCCGCCAATACCCAATACATATTATAATGGATAAACCCAGCACACGTCCATCTTTCTGTATTTTATCGAACATAACCTTTTGTAATTTACATAAATTTAATGGCACATCACGGAAAGTTAGTGCGTATTTCGCCTCAGACGCTTCGCTGGGCTAACGCCAGTCACGCTTTGCGTGACAGCTTCCCCCCCAGGGGGAAGCCTTTCAGAGACAAGCCTTCCCCTATGGGGAAGGTGCCCCGAAGGGGCGGAAGAGATCCCCTGCGATTGCGTTCCGCGCCTGAATCACAACAGAGGCGCGGGATTAATCGTAATAGGACCTCTTCCGACCTCGCATCGCTCGGCCACCTGTCCCTTGAGAGGAAGGTGCCCCGTTAGGGGCGGATGAGGTGTTCACATTCTCCACTTTTCCGTGAAGAACCCAAAAACAGTCACGGGAGGGCATTGCGAGCATCGCGCTCGCATATGCCTTCCCGTGACTTCTATTTTCTTAATCACCTTGAATCCGCGTCAATGACGACGTGTATCGCGTCATATTCAAAGCGCATCCCGGCTCACCCCCTTGGCTGGCTATGGGTTTGCGCGCTCATGTCCGCAGCTCCTTCGGGTTCAGGTCGGTCTGGGCCTTGTAGGTGGAGGTGTTCTTGCCGGTGTTGCGCCGGAAGGCGCGGCAGAAGGTGCTGGCGGAGAGGTAGCCCACCTCCTCGGAGATGCGGTTGATCGTCCAGTCCGTGGTGCGCAGCAGCCGCTGGGCCTCCTTGATGCGCACGTCCTCCAGCCAGGCGGACAGGTTCTTGCCCGTCTGCTGCTTGAAGGTGGTGGACAGCACCGAGGGATTCATCGAGAAGGCCTCCGCGATGGAGGTGAGGGAGAGGCTGCTGTCGGCATAGTTGGCGGCGATGTAGTCCATCACCTGCCGCACGAGCAGCTTGAATTCGCCGTCGGCGGCCTCGGCGCAGGCCGTCAGCGTGCGGAAGAACGCCAGGATCAGCTCGGGCTGGCGGCGCAGGGAGGCCTTGGATATGCCGTCGATCATCTCGCTGACGCCGTCGTCCTCCGGCGGATTGGGCAGGAGGGGCAGGCAGCTGACGCCGGTGCTCACCAGGTCGCTGATGAACAGGCGGAAGATGGTGGGCTTCAGCGGCCGGTCCACCAGGTTGGCCTGTATGAGGCTGCTCAGCAGGGCCTCCACGTCCTCCTGCATGCCGTGCACCACCGCCTCGGTCAGCTGGTAGCGCATGTCCGGCGGCAGGAAATACTGGGTCGCGCTGACGTGGTGGTCCGACCAGGCGATGGCGTTGGGCTTCGCCTCCCCGCTGAGCAGATAGGTGGCCATCGTCACGCGGGCGGACTCAAAGGAGCGGGCCACGTGCACCAGCGGCGGCGGGCAGCTGATGCCGCCGTAGACGGTCAGGCTGTCCCGGATGGCCTGGGGAAGCTCCTCGCGCAGCCGGGCGTAGAAGGCCTCTATGCCGGGATGATCCTGGTTGAACACCACCAGTGCCAGGGTCTCCTCGTCGATGTCGTAGGTCAGCGAGGTGTCGATCTCCCTGTCCATCTTGTCCCTCAGGGCGACCTTCATCGAGCCCGCCAGCTTCAGGCGGATGTCCTCGCCGCCGTCCTCCACCTGGGGCGCCAGGTGGAACAGCAGCACCCGGACTGCGCTGAAATCGGCGTATTCGGGAATGACGATCTGGGCCAGGCGGTTCGCTTCGGCGTCGCTGGAGAAGGAGCCGCGCAGCAGGCGGCCGGTGAAGGAGGAGCGCAGCAGCAGCTTGTGCTCGCCCGCGATGCGCTGCAGATCGTCGTTGTCCGCCTGGAGGTCCGACACGATGTCCCGCACGACCCCCAGCGCCTCGGCGGAATCGCCTGAGTAGAAGCCCACGGCCTCCATCAGCGCCCCCAGGGGCGTGGCGGCGTGGCTGGCCTGTTGCAGGCACAGGGCCGCGCCCAGCAGCAGCGCCACGGCGAAGAAGGCCAGCATCAGGTTGCGGGTGTGGTAGACCTGGCTGAATATGATATCCAGCGGCTGCACCGAGACATAGGTCATGGCGCTGTCCCCGGCAAAGGTGCGGTTCACCAGCATGGGGCTGCCGGACAGCGACAGCGTGAAGCCGGAGTGCTCCGGCTCGGACTGTATGCGCTCCAGCACCGCGCCGTGGGCGCCGTCGAAGTCGCACTGGTCCCCGGTCAGGCTGGCGATCACGTTGTCCGCGTCGCTCATGACGTAGGCGCAGCCCGACGCGCCGAGGTTGATGCTCCGGAAGAACGAGGTGATGTTCGCCTCGTCGATCAGCATGCAGACGTAGCCGTTCCCCAGGTCGACCAGCGGCTCGATCAGCATCAGGTACCGCCGCTCCTCCTGGCTGAGCAGGCGCATCGGCCGGGCGGGCTGCAGCCCGACGGGAAGCTCCCGGGCCTCGAGCCCCTCCAGGAAGGCCTCCCGCTCGCCGTCGGGCAGGCGGAGGTAGTTCTTGAAGAAGTCGTCGTAGGTATAGATGAAGCTGTTGCTCAGGGCGATCCGGGAATCGTTGAACAGCAGGAAATACTGGCTGATGAAGCCCTGGGTCAGCGTGTAGTTCCCCAGGGAATTGCGCACCTCGATCATGCGATAGGCGTTGGGATAGTCGAACCCGGTGGCCTTCCACTGATAGGCGCGGACGGCGGGGTTGGAGATGATCTCCCGGGCGATGCTCTCCACCTCCTGGAGGTGGATGTCCACCTGGGCGGCGGCGGTGGCCAGCACCTGGTCGTTCTGGCGGATGGCCGCGCGGCGGGCCTGGTTCAGCGAGAAGAAGTAGAACAGCAGGCTCAGCAAAAAGGGTATGACCAGCACGATGGCATAGGAGCGCAGATAGGAAAGCAGCAGCCTTCGATTCTGGAGTGCCGCGCCCTTGGTCCTGCGCGCCGTCTGTGTGTTCATGCCGAACCTCCCGGATGGTCGTGATATTGTGTGGGTCATCGATCCTATCAATATACAGTATATCACATTTGCACGGTTTTGCCTATATCCGGCACAAATGCGGCGGCGGCCAAAAGCGCCGTCACAGGCGGGTTTTGGGCGTTGACAATTTTTTGCACATCGCAAAATGCGGCGTTTATCGCCGCTTTTTTTGCGGGATGGGAAAGTGCAAACGCCAAATAAAGGATTGTGGATGGACAACGGGGCCCGAACGGTGCTATGCTGGCCGTGACGGAAAGAACCGGACACGGACCGACCGGGAGGTGGGATTGATGCAGCAGGATACCAAGCGGGGCATGCGCAGCCGCTATCTCAAGCGGCACTGGGAGCTGTACGCCATGCTCGTGCTGCCGGTGGCGTTCATCATCGTTTTCAACTATATCCCCATGGGCGGCGTGGTGATGGCCTTCAAGGACTTCAAGCTGCGCAAGGGCATCTTCGGCAGCCCCTGGGCCGCCAACGACGGCATGGCGAACTTCATCCGCTTCTTTTCCAACTATAATTTCATCTCCACGCTGCGCAACACGCTGGTGCTGAGCGTGTACAGCCTGCTGGTGAACATCCCCACGGCGGTGTTCCTGGCGATCAGCCTGAATTACGTGCGCAGGACGGCGTTCAAGAAGACGGTGCAGATGGTCTCCTACTTCCCGTATTTCATCTCCACCATCGTCATCGCCAGCATGGTGAACATGCTGTTCAACACCCGCACGGGCGTGCTGGGGCGGATTTACTACGCGGTGACCGCCTCCAACATACTGGCGGACCCGAAGATGTTCCCGCACCTGTACGTGTGGTCGGGCGTCTGGCAGGGCGTCGGGTTCGGGGCCATCATCTATCTGGCGGCGCTCTCCGGCGTGGATCCCCAGCTGCACGAGGCGGCCACCATCGACGGCGCGAACGTGCTGCAGCGCATCTGGCACATCGACCTGCCCACCATCGCCCCGATGGTCACCATCATGCTGATACTGAACATGGGCAGCATACTGGGCGTGGGCTATGAGAAGGTGCTGGCCATGCAGAACCAGAACAACCTGGAGATGGCCGAGGTGATCTCCACCTATTCCTACAAGGTGTCGCTGGCGGCCTCGATGCCGGACTTTTCCTACGGCACGGCCATCGGCCTGTTCCAGTCGGTGGTGGGCCTGGTGCTGGTGATGATATCCAACACGGCGGCCAACAAGCTGACCGGCAACGGCTTCTGGTGAGCCGCCCGGACCTGCCTGAGAGGGGGAGAAACAATGCATAAGCGCTCTATCCGGGATTGCGCGGTGGACCGGGTGTGCTATCGGGTCAACGCGGTGCTGCTGGCGCTGTTCCTGGTGATCGTGACCTATCCCTTCCTGTATATCGTCAGCTGCTCCTTCAGCTCCGGCCAGGCGCTGATCTCCGGCAAGGTGGTGCTGCTGCCGGTGGAATTCACGCTGGAGGGCTACCAGGCCATCATGGAGTACAGGGACATCTGGACCGGCTTTGCCAATTCATTCCTGTATACCGTGTCGGGCACGCTGATCGGCCTGGTGCTGACGATCCTGGCGGCCTATCCGCTGTCGCGCAAGTCGCTGGCGGGCAGGAAGCCCATCATGATGCTGTTCCTGTTCACGATGCTGTTCAACGGCGGCCTGGTGCCCAATTACATGCTCATCATGAAGCTGAAGCTGCTGAACACGATCTGGGCCATCATACTGCCCACGGCGCTGAGCGCCTACAACGTGATCGTGACCCGCACCTTCTTCATGACCTCCATCCCGGAGGAGCTGCACGAATCGGCGGAGCTGGACGGCTGCGGGGAGTTCCGCTATCTGGTCTCCATCGTGCTGCCCCTGTCCAAGGCCATACTGGCGGTGCTGGTGCTGTGGATCGCCATCGGGCTGTGGAACGGCTATTTCAATCCGATGATCTACCTGAACGACAAGGCCAAGTTCCCGCTGCAGCTGGTGCTGCGGGAGATACTGCTGATGGCGAACGTGGATTTCACCAAGGCGGCCTCCAACCCGGAGCTGTACTACCGCAACCAGCAGCTCAGCGAGATACTGCGCTACGGCACCATCATCATCAGCGCGCTGCCGCTGATGGTACTGTATCCCTTCATCCAGAAATACTTCGTGAAGGGCGTCATGATCGGCTCGGTGAAGGGCTGATCCCCAATGGTACGCAGGCGGCGTGTGCCGCATGCAATATAGAACGACAAGGAGGAAACACAATGAAACGCTTACTGGTTTGCCTGCTGGCCCTGATGCTGGCGCTGGCGGTGGCCCTTCCGGCGATGGCCGAGGTCACCTTCCCGCTGGACGAGGAAGTGACGCTGACCGCCGTGGTGCTGGGCATGGAGGGCGGCGTGAACTACGAGAGCAGCTATCCCGTGCAATGGCTGAAGGAAAAGGCCAACATCAACCTGGACTTCATCTACGCCGGCAGCGGCGAGGACGGCAAGACCAAGCTGAACCTGATGCTCTACAGCGGCGAGAAGCTGCCGGACGTATTCATCAATACCCGCTGGAGCAAGGCGGAGTGCATGCTCTACGGCCAGGAGGGCCTGGTGATCCCGCTGAACGAATATCTGGCGGACGCCCCCAACTGGAACAAGCTGAATGAGCTGAGCCCCGCGCGCCTGGGCGATCTGACCATGAGCGACGGCAACATCTACACCTACGGCGACGACAACGAGTGCTTCCACTGCAGCCACCAGGCCCGCATGTGGATCTACCAGCCCTGGGTGGACCTGCTGAACGACGGCAAGCTGCCCGAGACCACCGACGAGCTGTACGATTTCCTGATGAAGGTGAAGACCCAGGACCCCAACGGCAACGGCAAGGCCACGTTCTACGAGTCGGGCGACCCGAAGATGAAGGAGGGGGCCAGCCCCTGGCTGGGCGGCTCGCCCTTCCCGTGGCGCACGGCCAACGATTCCGACTTCGACGTAACCGGCGCGATACGGCCCCAGGGCGTGTACCGCCGCATCGTGTTCGGCAGCGACGAGACCGGCCTTTTCAGCTACGACCCGGCGAACTTCGGCAAGGCCGAGGTGCTGACGCCCTGGGGCTTTCCGGGCGTGTGGGACAGCTGGACCTGGCGCGGGCGGGAGGGTAAACCCGTGGACGTGCTGGTGATCAGCGCCGCGGAGGAGGTGGAGCTGCGCGTGAACGGCGAAAGCCTGGGCCGCAAAAAGGCGGGCGAGGCGACGGTCCACGACATGCCGCTGACCTTCCTGTTCCACGCCACCTACGCGCCGGGCACGCTGGAGGCGGTGAGCTATCGCGGCGGCGCGGAGGTCTCCCGGGCCCAATTGAGCACGGCGGGCGCGCCCGTGGGCGTGCGGCTGGTCCCGGAGTCCGAGGACCTGCGGGCGGACGGCGCGTCCCTGGCCTACGTCCGCGTGGAGCTGGTGGATGCAAGCGGCGCGGTGGTGCCGGACGCCGGGGTCGCCCTGACCGCGGAGGCGGAGGGCGCGGCGTCGCTGCTGGGCTTCGGCAGCGGCAACCCCGTCACCTCTGAAAACTACACCCGCGGCGCGTTCACCAGCTATCGCGGTACGGCGCTGGCCGTGCTGCGGGCGGGCTGCGAAGCCGGCGAGGTCCGCCTGCGCGTGACCGCCGACGGCCTCGGCGCGTCTGAGACCACGCTGGCGGTCCGGGCTTAGCCGCCTGCCGCGATCTGCCCTGTATGAAGAAGGCGGCCATATGGGTTGTCGGACGCCTTCGATGCGGGGCATGAATATGCTTCCCGTGGTTTTCCCCGGATTTATCGCGTACCGCGTGTGCGGCGTGTGATCCAGGGAATCATATTTTTCCCACCGGGAATTGCTCTATTGACACAGCAGACCTTTGACCTTATAATGTGTCGCAATAGTTACAGATGCTGATGACATATTCGTTCATGGCGCAGAGGCAGGGGGATATGTCAGAATCCCGGACGGATACAGATATCGGAGGATGCTTATGGATTATCGCACAGAAAACCTGATCCTTCATTATGTGACGGAAGACGACTTGGCCGAGGTCGCCCGGACCTGGCCTGCTGATCATCATCCGCTTTCTGACGCGGAGGCGCAGGAAGCCATTGCCCATATGCGCGGGAATTACGCAAGGAATGCGAAGGGCTGTATCTGTCATCTGTGCCTCGCTGTCTGCTGCGCAGACAATCCTCACACCATCATGGGCTGGTGCGGTCTGGACGGCAGCCGCAATTCGGCGGAGCCTGAAATCTTCATCCTGTTGGATGAACCATACCGCGGCAAAGGCTATGGCACGCTGTGCATAAAAGAGCTGCTTCGGATTGCCGCTGAGGACTACGCCCTTCCCGGCGTGCACGGCGGCTGTGCCAAAGAAAATATCGCCTCCGCCCGGGCCATGGAAAAGGGTGGCATGAAACAGTACGGCACAGAAGAAAACGGCGACCCGCTGTTCAGGTTCTGCGCAAACAACGAATCCCGTCAGGAGGAAAATACCTGTGAATGACAAGTATGTGAAATACATGAAGCGCTGCTACGAGCTGGCCATCAGCGCCGGGAAAAAGGGCTATGATTCCTTTGGTGCGGTGCTTGTGCATGACGGGGAGATCCTGGAGGAAGCGGAAAACACGGCAGACTATGCCCACAGGATCTTCGGGCACGCGGAATTCAATCTGGTGCACAAATGCGCCAACAAGTATTCCGATGAAATCCTGGAACACGCTGTCGTATATACCAGCTGTGCTCCCTGCGAGCGGTGTCTGGCAGCCATCGCGTCTCTGGGAGTGCATCAGATCGTGTGCGGCGTGTCCTACAAAGCGTTCTGCAAGCTGCTGCCCTTTGATTATCAGGCAGTGGATCGCGAAGGGCTGCTCAGGCAGTTGGGCATTCAGATGACGCTCACGGAATCCGTGCTCGAAGAGGAAGGGATGCACGTGTTTGAATGGTGGGGCGGTGAATATCGACCGCTGGAGGAACTCATCGCGGAAATGGATGAAGTGAAAAAGAAGCAGAAACAGAGGGATATGTATGAATAAGAAGCTGATCCTCATCAGCGGTTCCCCCTGTGTGGGCAAGTCTGCCGTCGGCGAAAGATTGTTTGAATCCTATGACAACAGCGCGTATCTGGACGGGGACTGGTGCTGGTGTGTGCATCCCTTTTCAGTCACGGACGGTCGACTCCGCAACGGGGACAGAAGCATGTCCTTCATACTTTCCAACTACCTGGATTCTGGTTTTGCGTATGTGTTTTTCACCTCTGTCGTGCTGACAGACCCCCAAATCAGAGGGAACATTCTAAAGGGGATCACGGCGAAGGATTACGAGACCGTCGCCTTCACGCTCACCTGCTCGGAGGAAACGCTGAAAAAGCGGCACGACAGGCGCGGCGACAAAGGCGAGACGAACTATTTCTGGCTGCATCTTCCGCCCTGCCCGGGGGATATCGTAGTCGATACAGACGACAAGACCATCCGGGAGGTCGTCAGAGAGATGAAGAGGCAGATCGATTCTGTGAGCGCATGAATCCAAGCATGGACGGGAGGTAGCTTCTTGAAGAGTGTCCTTGAACAGGCAAAACGCCTTTATGCCCTTGAGGGCTGCGCCTTCACTCCTGTGTCCGGCCACGAGGGCGGGCGGAACCGGATCGCGATCGTCAGCCGGAACGGTGAAAACAAATACGTCCTTCGCATCTCCGACCTCGGTGATCGGAGCGAGAATGATTATCTCGCCGAAACAGAGTTCATCCGCTTCCTGGCGGAGAACGGCGCGCCTGTGGCGGATGTGATACCGTCCGTGCAAGGCAGGCTGGTGGAGACCGTGGAAGCGGACGGCAAGGCGGTCTACGTCAGCCTGTTTGCCTATGCCAAAGGCATGCTGATTGCGGACAACGGCTACCGCTACCGGGAAGGCGCGCCGCTGAGCGAATACTTCTACAACACCGGCAAGGCCCTGGGCGCGATCCACAGGCTGTCCAGGGCGTATGCGCCCATCCATCGCCGCCCGGACTACTTCGACAAGTACAACATGGAATACCTGGGCCGCCTGATCCCGGAGGAATACGGCGAACTGGAAGCCGCCGTCGCCAGTCGCCTGGAGGCCTTCCGCGCGCTGCCGACGGACGAGGGCTGCTACGGCCTGGTCCATTTCGATTTCAGCGACGGCAACTACCACATCGACATGGATACCGGCGCGATCACGGTGTTCGATTTCGACAACTGCATGAACTGCTGGTATATGTTCGATCTGGCCAACCTCTGGATCCACAACGAGGGCTGGACGCGGCGGGAGACCGACCCCGGCAAGCGCCTTGCGCTGATGAGGCAGTGCTTCGATATTCAATTGCAGGGCTACAAGACTGAAACGGACCTTCCGGAGGACATGCTGGAAAAGCTGCCGCTGTTCATCGACATGGTGCTGATCGAAAACATCGTGGACGAGCTGGAATGCTGCGCCAGGGAAGGCGAGGACGTGGATTGGGAGGACATCGGGGACGCTGCGGAACGCCTGATCCACCCATAAAGCTCAAGCTGAAACGCTCCGCCCAGAACCACCTCTGAAACCGCATCGCATGTATGAATCACGACCACCGGTCAATCCGGTGGTCGTGATTCATATGTTTTTGACACTCAATTCATGCCTTCTATTCTTCCGCGGCGGCCTCGCTCAATGCCTCCCACAGCTCATACAGCCCGTCCAGGCGCTCCTGGGCCTCCCGGTGCTCCCGGGCGACCCGGGCGGATTCCGCGGGATTGGCGTAGACCTCGGGAAGGCCCATCTGCGCCTCCAGTTCGGCGATGGCCTGCTCCGTGGCGGCGATGTCGGCCTCGGCCTTCTTCAGCCGCTGCTGCAGCGCCTTGGCCGATTCCTTGGCCAGCCGCGCCCGGCGCTTCTCCTTGTCCTGCTGGGTGCGGGTCGCGCTGCCGGAGAGGATCTCCTCCTCGCCGGCCTCCTGGATGCGCTTCTTCTCCAGGTAATCGTCGTAGTTGCCCAGGTATTCCACCGCGCCGTCGGGGCTCATCTCGATCACCTTGGTGGCGACCTTGTTGATGAAATAGCGGTCGTGGCTGACGGTGAGGATCGTGCCCTCGAAGTCGTCCAGCGCGGCCTCCAGCACCTCCCGGCTGTCCATGTCCAGGTGGTTGGTGGGCTCGTCCAGCAGCAGCAGGTTGTCCTGCTTCAGCATCAGCTTCGCCAGCGCCACACGCCCGCGCTCGCCGCCGGACAGCGTGCCCACGGGCTGGAACACGTCCTCGCCGGTGAGCAGGAACAGCGCCAGCACCCCGCGCACCCGGTCCGGCTCCAGGCGGGGGAAGTCGTCCCACACCTCGCTCATGACGTCCTTCTCCGGGTGCAGCTGGGCCTGCTGCTGGTCGTAGTAGCCCAGGTCCACGTTGCTGCCGAACGCCACCGTGCCCGCGTCCGCGGCCAGCTTGCCCGCGATGATGTTCAAAAGCGTGGTCTTGCCCACGCCGTTGGGGCCGATGATGGCCACGCGGTCGCCCGCGCGCAGGTGCAGGTCGAAGTGCTCGAACAGCGTGCGCCCGTCGAAGCCCTTCGCCAGGCCCTTCACCCGCAGCACGTCGTCGCCGGTGCGCCGCCGGGCGGTGAAGTTGAAGCGCACCTTCTGCTCGCTCTGGGGCTTCTCGACCCGCTCCAGCTTCTCCAGCCGCTTCTCCCGGCTCTCCGCCAGCTTGATGGACTTCTCCCGGTTGTACATGCGATAGCGGGCGATGATGGCCTCCTGCCGGGCGATCTCGGCCTGCTGCAGCTTGTATTCCTTCAACTGGCGCTCCAGGTTCGCCTGGCGCTGCACGGCGAAGCGGTCGTAATTGCCGCTGTACTGGCTGAGCCGCTTCATCGATATCTCCGCCATGCAATCGCATACCGCGTTCAGGAAGTAGCGGTCGTGGCTGATGACCAGCACCGTGCCGCGGTATTTCTTCAGCGTCTCCTCCAGCCACTGGGTGCTGGCCAGGTCCAGGTGGTTGGTGGGCTCGTCCAGCATCAGCAGGTCCGGCTGGGTCAGCAGCAGCCGCGCCAGGCACAGCCGGGTCTTTTCGCCGCCGGAGAGCAGGTTCGCGGGCTGGGTCTCCCGGCCCCGGGCGAAGCCCAGGCCCGCCAGCACGCCCTGTATGCGGCTGGGCCACTCGTATCCGCCCGCGTCCTCAAACCGGTCCACCAGCCGGGAATAGGCGTGGGAGAGCTGCTCGAAGGCCCAGGCGTCCCCGTGCTTCTCGGCCATCTCGTGCTCCATGTCCCGCATCCGCGCCTCCATCTGGCGCACCGGCTCGAACACCCGCTCCAGCTCCTGCTGGATGGTCAGCTCGCTCTGGATGTCCGCGTCCTGGGTCAGCACGCCCACGCGGGTGCCCTTCACCAGCGATACCGTGCCGGAATCCGGCTCCATCGCGCCGCTGATGATCTTGAACAGCGTGGATTTGCCGCTGCCGTTCACGCCCACTAGGCCCATGCGCTGTCCGGCCTGCAGGGTCAGGTTGATGTCCTTCAGCACCTCGTTCATCACGAAGGCCTTGTTCACGTTTTGCAGGGTGAGCAGTATCATTTCACGTCTTCCTCAACAACAGGTAGTTTCCTTACGATGCGCATGCGCACGCCGTCGTCCTGGATCAGGATGTCGCCCTTCATCCGCGCCAGCGCCCACACGCAGTAGATGTCGCCCGCCGAGCCGGAGAGGTTTGAGATCTGCACGATCCAGACCGGCCAGAACCATTCCCGGGGCAGCGCCAGCGCGGCCCATGTAAGGGCGATCCCCCAGAGCGCCACCGGGGCCAGCGCCGTGATGATGTGGGAGCTTCGGTCGAACCACACCGTGCTGCCCGCGTAGGCGTAGGGCAGCTTCAGCCCGTACTTCGGCCTCACGCCGGACAGGGCGAACATCGCGACGCCGTGGGTCAGCTCGTGCAGGGGGATGTAGAGTATCAGCGCCCCGGCCAGCGCGAACCACGGCCACCAGCGGGAATTCATCGCCGCCCAGGCCGGGCCGACGGGCACGAAGGGCAGGGGGATCAGCGCGGGGAGCACGACCAGCGCCACCGACAGCGCCAGCATCGCCTTGATCTGCTTCCGGTTGCGCATGAAGTCCATCGTGCCCGCATAGCGATAGCCCCGGGGGAGGGTCTTATGATTCATGGCTCCACCTGCCGGACGCCCCGCAGGGCAGCACGCCCCCGGCGGTCACGGGCAGCACGATCTCGTCCGCGGACACGCCGCCGCCCCGGGTGCGCGCGACGGTCATGGTCAGCATGTTGTTCAGCACCGCGGGCTGCAGGCCGGTGGTGTAGCTGTTGATCAGCATGAACAGCGCGTCCTTCGCCAGCACCTTTTCACAGGCGTCCACCAGGCCGTACAGCTCGTTCTCCAGCTTCCAGACCTCGCCGCCGGGGCCGCGGCCATAGCTGGGTGGGTCCATCAGTATGCCTTCGTAGGCGTTGCCCCGCCGGGCCTCCCGCTGCACGAACTTCAGCGCGTCGTCGATGATCCAGCGCACGCTGGTCTCGTCGATGCCGCACAGCCGGCGGTTCTCCCCGGCCCACTGCACCATGCCCTTGGCGGCGTCCACGTGGGTCACCTTCGCCCCGGCCAGCGCGCAGGCGCAGGTCGCCCCGCCGGTGTAGCCGAACAGGTTCAGCACCCGTATGGGCCGCTTCGCCCCGCGGATCAGCCCCGCCATCCAGTCCCAGTTCACGGCCTGCTCCGGGAACAGCCCCGTGTGCTTGAAGCCGGTGGGCCGCACGTAGAACTGCAAATCGCCGTAGCGCACGCTCCAGCGCTCCGGCAGCTTTTTGAAGAATTCCCATTCGCCGCCGCCCTTCTGGCTGCGGTGGTACCAGGCGTGGGGGTGCGCCCACAGCGCCGGGTCCTGCTTCGGCCAGATGGCCTGGGGGTCCGGGCGGCGCAATATCACGTCATCCCAGCGCTCCAGCTTTTCGCCGTCGCCGGTGTCGATCACCTCGTAGTCCTTCCAATCAGACGCAATGTACATCGCATACACCTCACTATTGTACATTATAAGGGCTTCGCGGCCCCGCTTCAATCAACTTTGTATAAAAATTCGCCCGGGAGGTAGATAATGGGGGAAAGATGTGCTATAATATACTATACTAAAGTGATATCGGTGATATCGGCTCGGAGGCACGCGCATGAAGATAGGCATCCTGGGCGGCACGTTCGACCCCATCCACAACGGCCACATCGAGATCGCCCTGGCGGCGATGGCGGCGCTGGGGCTGGACCGGGTGGCGCTGATGCCCTCCGGCGACCCGCCCCACAAGAGCCGCGCCACCGATAAATGGGACCGGCTGCGCATGGCGCAGATCGCCGCCCAGGCCCATCCCGGGCTCTATGCCAGCGACCGGGAGATCCGCCGCACCGGCACCACCTACACCGTGGACACGCTGTCCAACCTGGCGGTGGAGCGCCCGGATGTAGAGTGGACCTACATCCTCGGCGCGGATGCGCTGAACAAGCTGGACAGCTGGCGGGAATTCCCGCGCATCGCCCGGTTGTGCGCCTTCGCGGGCGTCAGCCGCCCGGGCTGCGACGAGGACCTGGCCCGCATGCGGGCGCGGGCGATCAGCACCTGCTATCACACCCGGGTGGACCTGCTGCCCGTCAGCGGCCCGGCGCTGTCCTCCACGGCGGTGCGCCGCCGGGTGGCCGAGGGGCTGGACATCGACGATTGCGTGCCCCCCGAGGTGGCCGCCTACATCCGCGAAAAGGGTCTGTACCTGTGCGCCTACAGCGAGGAACAGATCCTGGAGCGCCTCAGGAACATGCTGACCGACCACCGCTACGAGCACACGCTGGGCGTGGCGAAGACCGCCGAGCGCCTCGCGCCGAAGTGCGGGGTCGACGCCCGGCGGGCGCGGCTGGCGGGGCTGCTGCACGATTGCGCGAAGTCCATGCCGCTGGAGGAGATGCGCGACCTGGTCAGCCGGAACATGCCGGACCTGGACGAGGTCGAGCTGAACACCCGGGCGATACTCCACGCCCCCGCGGGCATGCTGATGGCGCGGGACCTGTACGGCGTGCGCGACCCCAACATCTTGAGCGCCATCCGCAAGCACACCGTGGGGGACGGGCACATGTCTCCGATGGATGCGCTGATCTACGTGTCGGACTTCATCGAGCCCGGGCGGGAGCCCTTCCCGGGGCTGGAGAAGGCCCGCCGGCTGGCGGAGATGGACATCTACCAGGCCATGCACTGCTGCGCGGAGCTGACGGCGAAGCACCTGAAATCCCGGGGCCAGGCCATCCATCCCCGCACGCTGGAGCTGCTGAAGGCCTACCCGGCATAGAGAGCGTAACGCACCCCCGATCACAACAAGGAGGTATTGCAACATGATGGATTCCAAGGCATTGGCGACCAAAATCGCCGGGATACTGGACAACAAGGGCGCGACCGACATCCAAATCCTCGAGGTCGGACACATGACCTCCATCACCGATTTCTTCGTCGTCGCCAGCGGCCGCAACGTGCAGTCTGTGCACACGCTGGCCGAGGATCTGGAGGACAAGCTGGCCGAGGAGGACGTGCTGCCCCGCCGCAAGGAGGGCAAGAACGGCGCGCGCTGGATCGTGCTGGACTACGCCCACGTGATCGTGCACATCTTCCACCCGGAGGAGCGCCAGTATTACAACATCGAGCGCCTCTGGCAGGACGGCACGAACCAGGAGAGCTTCGAGGAGCACAACTAACAGCGAATTAACTTGACGCGCCCGCGTCGGGTGATTACACTTTATGTATTTGTAACAATACTTTTGGAGGCCGATGACCATGCCAATTACCGAGATTCTTGAAAAAAACGCCAGGAAGTACGGCCCTGAGATCGCGCTGGTGGAGATCAACCCCGAGGTGCGCGAGGACCGTCGCGTGACCTGGAAGGAGTACGAGCTGATCGAGCGCGGCGCTTCCGAGGAGTTCCGCCGGGAGATCACCTGGGGCGTGTTCGACGAAAAGGCGAACCGCTGCGCGAACCTGCTGCTGAGCCGGGGCATCAAGAAGGGCGACAAGGTCGCCATACTGCTGATGAACTGCCTGGAGTGGCTGCCCCTGTACTTCGGTATCCTCAAGACCGGCGCGCTGGTGGTGCCGATGAACTATCGCTATTCCGCCGACGAGATCCAGTATTGCGCGGATCTGGCCGACGTGGACGCCATGTTCTTCGGGCCGGAGTTCATCGGCCGCGTGGAGGAGAGCATCGACAGGATGCCCCGCGTGAAGCTGCTGTTCTACGTGGGTGACAACTGCCCGACCTTCGCGGAGAATTACCTGCACCTGGCGGCGAACCAGTCCAGCGCCGCCCCCAACATCGACCTGGAGGACGAGGACGACGCGGCCATCTACTTCTCCTCGGGCACCACGGGCTTCCCCAAGGCGATCCTGCACAATCACGAAAGTCTTATGCACGCCTGCAAGACCGAGCAGAAGCACCACGGCCAGACCCACAAGGACGTGTTTTTGTGCATACCGCCGCTGTACCACACCGGTGCGAAGATGCACTGGTTCGGCTCGTTCCTGGTGGGCGGCAGGGCCGTGCTGCTCAAGGGCGTGAAGCCCCTGACCATCATCAAGACCGCCGCCGAGGAGAAGTGCAGCATCGTGTGGCTGCTGGTGCCCTGGGCCCAGGACATACTGGACGCCATCGACCGGGGCGAGATCGACCTGAACGCCTACGATCTGTCTGCCTGGCGGCTGATGCACATCGGCGCGCAGCCCGTGCCGCGCAGCCTGATCAAGCGCTGGAAGGAAAAATTCCCGAACCACCAGTACGACACCAACTACGGCCTGTCCGAATCCATCGGCCCGGGCTGCGTGCACCTGGGCGTCGAGAACATCGACAAGGTCGGCGCCATCGGCATCCCCGGCTACGGCTGGCAGGCGCGCATCATCGACGAGCAGGGCAACGACGTGCCCCAGGGCGAGGTGGGCGAGCTGGCCGTGAAGGGCCCCGGCGTCATGACCTGCTATTACAAGGACCCGAAGGCCACGGCGGACGTGCTGCACGACGGCTGGCTGTGGACCGGCGACATGGCCATGCGGGACGAGGAGGGCTTCATCTATCTGGTGGACCGCAAGAAGGACGTCATCATCACCGGCGGCGAGAACCTGTACCCGGTGCAGATCGAGGATTTCCTGCGCGCCCACAACGACATCAAGGATGTGGCCGTCATCGGCCTGCCGCATCCGAGGCTGGGCGAGATCGCCGCGGCGATCATAGAGCTCAAGCCCGGCGCGACCACCACCGAGGCGGATATCGACGCCTTCTGCCAGGCGCTGCCCCGCTACAAGCGCCCCCGCAAGATCATATTTGCGGACGTGCCCCGCAACCCCACGGGCAAGATCGAAAAGCCCAGGCTGCGGGAGATCTACGGCGCGAAGCAGCTGGTCGCCGAGCAGGTGGAGCGGTAAAACAGGTTTCAATGGGATGAAGGTTGCGCCGCTCGGATATTCTATCGAAAGGGTCTGATCGAAATGAGCCAGAGAGAACACAGAATCTACAATCCCGCCATGGAGTGCATGGACCGCGAGCAGCTGCGCAAGCTGCAGGGCGAGCGGTTGGTGGCCACCGTGAAGCGGGAATACGAAAATGTGCCGATGTACCGCGCCCGCATGGACGCCGCGGGGGTCAAGCCCGAGGACATTCGCGGGCTGGACGACCTGAAATACCTGCCCTTCATGGAAAAGACCGACCTGCGCGACTACTATCCCTTCGACCTGCTGGCGTCCCCCAAGAAGGACATCGTGCGCATACAGGGTTCCTCCGGCACCACCGGCAAGCCCATCGTCGCCGGATACACCCGGGGCGACATCGACAATTGGAGCGAGATGATGGCCCGCACGCTGACCGCCGCGGGCGCGACCGACGAGGACATCGTGCAGGTCACCTACGGCCTGGGCCTGTTCACCGGCGGCTTCGGCGCGTATCAAGGCGCGGACAGGATCGGCGCCATGGTCATCCCCATGTCCAGCGGCAACACCCAGCGCCAGATCACCATGATGAAGGACCTGGGCACCACGATCCTCTGCTGCACGCCCTCCTACGCCACCTACCTGGGCGAGACCATCCGGGAGATGGGCATCGACCCCCAGAAGGACCTGAAGCTGAAGGCGGGCTGCTTCGGCGCGGAGCCCTGGACCGAGGAGATGCGCCAGCGCATCGAGGGCCTGCTGTGCATCGACGCCTGCGACATCTACGGCCTGACCGAGATCTCTGGCCCCGGCGTGGCCTTTGAGTGCCTGGAGAAGAACGGCATGCACATCAACGAGGACCACGTGATCGCCGAGATCATCAATCCCGCCACCGGCGAGCAGCTGCCCTACGGCATGCACGGCGAGCTGGTGTTCACCACGATCACCAAGACCGGCATGCCCATGCTGCGCTATCGCACCCACGACATCTGCACGCTGACCATCGACAAGTGCGGCTGCGGACGCACCTTCGCCCGCATGGGCCGCATCACCGGCCGCACCGACGACATGCTGGTCATCCGCGGCGTGAACGTGTTCCCCAGCCAGATCGAATCCGTGCTGGTGCGCGCCGACGGCGTCGCGCCGCACTACATGCTGATCGTGGACCGCGTGAACTCCTCCGACACCCTGGAGGTGCAGGTGGAGATGACCGAGGACATGTTCGGCGACACCGTGTCCCACATCGAATCCGTGCGCAAGTACATCATCGACCAGATCAAGTCCGTGGTGGGCATCGCCTCCAAGGTCAAGCTGGTCGCGCCCAAGTCCATCCCGCGCAGCGAGGGCAAGGCCAAGCGCGTGATCGACAACCGCAAGCTTTGAGAAAGGGAGGCAGGAGCGATGTTCATCAAACAGATTTCCGTATTCCTCGAGAACCATCCCGGCGCGCTGCGGGAGATGACCGAGCTGCTGGGCAAGGCCGGCGTGGACCTGCTGGCCCTCTCCGTGGCGGACACCCAGAACTTCGGCATCATCCGCGTGATCGTGGACAGCGCGTCCACCGATTCCTCGGTGAAGCTGCTGCGGGACAACGGCTATGTGGCCAAGGTCAATCACGTGATCTGCGCCGAGGTGCCGGATCGCCCCCTGGGCCTGTGCGAGCTGCTGGGCCTGGTGGAGAAGGCCGAGCTGTCGGTCGAGTACATGTATTCCTTCCTGCGCGCCTCACAAAAGGGCGAGGCGCACATGATACTGCGGCTGTCCAACGGCGAAAAGGCCGCCCAGCTGTTCCAGATGCACGACGTGAAGATGATGAGCCAGGACGAGGTGGACGCGCTGTAACTCCGCTCATCCCAACACTTCGCCGAGTGTAGCCTCAAGACCCTCCTTCAGGGCCGCTTCCAGCAGCCGCCTGTCGTCCGTCACGGACGCCAGGCGGCTGTCCTTGTATACGGCGTACAGCGTCAGCGCGTCGGGCCGCGCGGCCCGCAGGGCGTCCCGGACGCGGCAATCCCCGCCCACGCCCCATATGCGGGCGGGAACGGGTCGCAGTATGGGACGGAGTTCGCTGAGCACGGTCCGGGCGCGGACCTCCGACAGCGCCCGGCGCTCGTCCGGCCCGGAGGCCAGCAGGAACACCGCCGCGACGGCACAGGGCAGGTTGAAGCGCCCCACCGCCAGCAGCGAGGCCAGCGCCAGCGCCAGCAGCAGCCCGGCGACGGTCCGCCCCGCCCAAATGCCGACGGAGGCCGCCCGATCCCTGCCGAGGGCCGGAAACAGCAGCGCGTAGAGCATCCGGCCGCCGTCCAGCGGCAGCGCGGGCAGCAGGTTGAATACGAGCAGCACCAGGTTCACCCGCAACAGCGCCAGCGCGAGGGTGGGGGAGATCAGCCGCCAGTGGGCCAGCGCCGCGCCGACGAACAGTGCCAGGCCGTTGCCCAGCGGCCCCGCGGCGGCCACGGCCAGCAGCCGGGCGGGGGAGAGGGCGTAGGGGTTTTCCAGCGTGATCGCGCCGCCGAAGGGCATCAGCCGCAGCTGGGAGACATCCACGCCCAGGCCTCGCGCCGCCAGCAGGTGCGCTCCCTCGTGGACCGCCAGCCCCATCAGCAGCGCCGCAGCGTCCAAACGCCCGCCCAGCATGGCCGCCATGGCCGGGTACATCAGCGCCAGCGGATGGGCGCGCACCCGCGTTCGGCCCAGCGTCAGCGCCATCACAGCCCCAGCGCACCGGTGGGGTCCACGGATTCGCCGTCCCGGCGCAGCTCGAAGTACAGCCCGTCGCCGCAGACGCCCAGTTGCTGGCCCCGGGCGACGAGCGCGCCGGATGCCACCGCGCATTCCGACAGCCCCGCGTACACGCTCTCCTCGCCCTCGCCGTGGTCGATCAAAAGCCCCCAGCGCCCGTCCGACAGCGGGCTTATGGCCGTGACCGTGCCCGACGCCGCAGCGCTCACGGGCCTGTCCTGCCCCTCGAACATCATCCAGGGCTGCAAATTGCTCCAGGGATGGCTGATCGCGCCGTCCACCGGGGGCGTCAGCGCCGCGCCGCCGGAGACGTTCAGGAACACCAGCGCCGATTCCGGCATGAGCTGGCGCACGAAGGTCAGTTCGCCGATGGAGTCGTCCAGGTCGATGCGCATGCTCAGCGCCTTCTCGATGCCCTCCGAGGCCTTCTCGGCCCAGGGCTGGCGGATGTTGCCCAGCGCCAGCACGCCCAGCAGCACCGCGCAGGCGATGGCGCTGTTGCGCAGCAGACGGTCCGCGCGGCTGGGCCGGGGCTTCGGCAGGCGCGGGGTGGTGGCGTGCCTGGGATGATTGAGGCGCGACTTGGTTTTGGCGGGGTTAGGTCCCGCAGCGGAGGGGGCCACCTCATCAGTCTGGCCTTCGGCCATCCAGCTTCCCCTCAAGGGGAAGCCTTTGGGGGCGTCTTTTACGGATTTCAGGGGAATCGCCTGCACTCCCTCAGCCACGCTTCGCGTGCCAGCTCCCTCTGGGAGGGAGCCTTTTGGGGTGCCGTTTACGGATTTCAGAGGAATCGCCTGTACTCCCTCAGCCACGCTCCGCATGCCAGCTCCCTCAGAGAGGGAGCCTTTTGGGGCGTCTTTCACGGATTTCAGGGGAATTGTCTGCACTCCCTCAGCCACGCTCCGCATGCCAGCTCCCTCAGAGAGGGAGCCTTTTGG
>ONHI01000108.1 GCA_900317565.1 uncultured Eubacteriales bacterium | reverse complement strand
GCTGCCCGAGGAGAGCGGCCTGAACGGCATCGCCAGCTACAACGACCTGTTCAACAAGACCGGCATGCAGGCCTCCATGGATTTCGTGGAGCAGGTGACCGAGGACGGCGAGATCAACCAGATCAACGCCGTGCTGACCATGGACATGAACGCCATGATTAAGAAGACCGTGGAGCAGCAGACCGCCGAGGGCCAGGAGACCGCCGAGGTGCCGGAGCTGCCGCCCATTGTGGTGGACATCGAATCCCTGAAGATGGGCGCCATGACCGACGTGATGACTTCCTTTGACTACGCGGTCGAGGGCGTTGGCGTCAACATGGTGGCCCACGCCAACGACGATGTGGACGGCAAGCTGATGGACATGAGCATGGGCATGAAGCAGGGCGATGAGACCATCGCGACCATGGACTTCTCCGCTTACATGAACGAAGAGGGCTTCAACAGCGTGAACTTCCACATCGACGCGCCCGCCAGCAACACCGAGGTGGCGATTGGCGCCGCCGGCACCGCCAATGAGGACGGCACCGGCACGACCAACGTGGAGCTGAGCGTCGATTCCGGCAGTGACAGCTTCAACCTGAGCTTTGACTTGGACGTGACCGCCGACGCCATCGAGGACCTGGTGAACGGCCACGAGACCGTGCTGACCCTGGACGACCTGTCCGAGGACGCGCTGAACGCCATCGGCGAGGACGAGACCTTCCAGGCCGCGATGATGCAGGTGGTGGGCTCCATGAGCATGGACGCCCAGAAGCTGACTGCCGAGGAGAACGTGCAGAAGCTGATCGCCCTGTTCCAGTTCCAGAACGACGCCCCGGTCGTGGTCGATGGGCAGCCCGAGGCGGACGGCGGCGATTACGATTACACCTTTGAGATCGAGCCCGAGGGCGATTACGAGTATGAGATCGAGGGCGTCGACGGCGAAGAGGACGAGTACGACAACGAGGAGGTCGAGGACGACGGCGAGCTGGGCTTCGAGCAGCCCCAGTTCACCTGGCTGCCCGAGGGCTGGGAGATCCAGGAGACCAACGTGGACACCGCCTATGACTGGATGGACGTCACCATGGGCGACGAGAACGGCGAGAACAACGCCTACGCGATCTTCTTCTCCGACACCGATAACACCCAGGTCAGCTACCTGGTCGGCGACGACGGCAGCATCGCTCCCGTGGAGGGCCGCGAGATGTCCGTCAGCGACTTCGGCGAGGGCAGCGTGTCCGTCACGCTGCACGAAGGCGGGCTGTACTGCAACATCATGTTCAACTCCGCGGATCTGGACCTGGAGACCATCGGCCAGATCGTGGCGGGCATCCAGTACTGATAATAAGCGGACCAATGCGCAGCGGGCGATCCCCCCGCTGCGCATTGTCTTTTTTTTGCCATCGTATTCTCTCTGCGGCGTCCATATTTTCCCGTCGCCATGGCGTATAATGTCAGTGTGCGCTATGATATGCATATATGGGGGAGGTTATCGCCATGAAGAGGATTTGGATGGCCCGGGTGCTGGCGCTGGCGCTGCTGATGACGCTGCTGCTGCCCGCCGCGGGCGTCGCCGCGAAGAAGAAGAAGGTTCCCACCTACAGCATGTCCATGGGCGTGAAGGAGACGTTCCAGATCGACGTCACGGCCTTCACCGCGCCGGAGGGCAAGCTGCTGAAGTTCAAGAGCAAGAACAGCAAGATCGTCTCGGTGGACGAGACCGGCACGATCACCGCGAAGAAGAAGGGCACCACCCAGGTGGCCGTGGGCTACGACAAGACCGCGCTGGCCATCTGCACCATCAAGGTGGTGGCCGCGCCGAAGAAGGTCACGCTGTCCGACACCAGCGCGGTGCTGTCCATCGGCAAGACCAAGAAGCTGAAGGCCACGCTGCCCAAGGGCACCGCCTCCGCGCTGAGCTACGCCAGCAGCGACGAGGCCGTGGCCAAGGTGGACAAGAAGGGCAAGATCACCGCCGTGGCGGCGGGCACGGCCACGATCACCGTGAGCACCTTCAACAAGAAGACCGCCAGCTGCGAGGTGACGGTGCTGTCCGGCAGCGCCCCCACGGAGCTGAGCGTGAACGCCACGAAGGTCAATTTGCAGGTGAAGGAGACCTTCAAGCTGATCCCCTCGGTGGACGTCGGCGCGGACGCGGCGTACAAGTTCTCCAGCAAGGACAAGAAGATCGCCAAGGTGGCCAAGGACGGCACGATCACCGGCGTGAAGAAGGGCACCACCAAGATCACCGTGACCACCCACAATGGCCTGAAGAAGACCGTCACCGTCAAGGTGCGCTCCAAGCTGAGCCTGAAGGAGGTCTACGGCTACCTGGCCAACACCCAGGAGGGCTTCCTGGCGAATGCCCAGGCGGAGAGCCTCCAGCAGGACACCGAGCCCCAGGAGGGCAGCGTGATGTACTACAACGACCAGCTGGCGCTGATCATGACGGCCAACTCCTGCCGGGTGTGCCTGAACACCGCCGCGACGCCCAGGTACTGCATACAGGGCATCCACACCGGCATGAACCTGCTGCAGGCCATCGCGAACATGTACGCGGCGGACTGGACGCTGTACGACACGGTGCAGAGCGACAGCAACGGGGCCACCACCTGGCACTTCATCAAGGACGGCGACAAGACCCACGAGGTCCAGCTGACCAGTGACGACGGCGCGGAGATCATGACCATCGAGGCCCTCTGGACCTGGTGATATCCCGTGTTTTCCGGGGACGGATGCGCAGGCATCCGTCCTTTTTTGCGCCCGTTTTGCCTCAAAACCGCTTATCAATAATTGTCATGGCGATACTCAATATTAAAGATTGGACATTTATGTCCCAATATTGATGACAAATTGTATTGTTGTATACCTAGTTCTGCACTATCATATTAAGCGTAGGTTATCTATTGCGCATCCGTTTAACCGGAAGCCGCAGTCGGGAGGTGCGGATATGCAGATTGACAAAAAGAAGGCCCGTTCATACCGGGAATTTTTGTACATACTGCCCTTTATCATCCTGGTGGGGCTGTTTTCCTATTTCCCGCTGTACGGCTGGATCTACGCCTTCCACGATTATCGCCCGCCCTTCCCGATCTCCTCGGAGACCTTCGTGGGGCTGAAGTGGTTCTCATACATCTTCTCAAATCCTGTGCGCACCGCGGACGTGCTGCGGGTGCTGCGCAACACCTTCGCCATGAGCGGCATTTCGCTGCTGTTCTCCTGGTTCCCGATGATCTTCGCGGTGTTTCTCAATGAGATCCGCTGCCGTCCCTACCAGAAGTTCGTGCAGACGGTCACCACGCTGCCCAACTTCATCAGCTGGGTGCTGGTGTTCTCCATCGCCTTCAACGTGTTCGGCTCCGCCGGCGCGGTGAACACGGTGCTCATGGACCTGGGGCTCATCACCAAGCCCATCTCCTTCCTGAAGTCCTCGGAGCACATCTGGTTCAAGATGTGGCTGTGGCTGACCTGGAAGAACGCGGGCTGGGCGGCCATCATGTATCTGGCGGCCATCACCGGCATCGACGAGCAGATGATCGAGGCGGCCAAGGTGGACGGCGCGACGCGCATGCAGATCATCTGGCACATCACCATCCCCAGCATACTGCCCACCTATTTCGTCATCGTTATGCTGAACATCGCCAGCTTCCTGAACAACGGCATGGAGCAGTATTACGTGTTCCAGAACGCCTTCAACCAGGATTACATCGAGGTGCTGGACCTGTACGTCTACAACATCGCCACCAGCGGCACCGGCAACTATCCGCTGTCCACGGCCATATCGATGCTCAAGAGCGTGGTCAGCGTCATACTGCTGACGGGCACCAACGCCGTCTCCAGGATGATTCGCGGCGAGGGCTTCATCTGATCCGCCCCGCCCCCGTGAACACAGCGCCGAATGCCGGGAGGGAATCGCCATGAGCAAAGCCAACAGCAGCCAGACCACGCATATGGACCGCAGCTTCGCGGACAGGCTGATCAGCGTGATCACCTACGTCGTCTACGCGATATTCGCCTTCGTGTGCGTGTACCCGTTCTACTATATCTTCATCAACTCCATCAGCGCCAACAACCTGTCCGAGCGCGGCCGGGTCATACTCTACCCGATGGAGATCCACTTCAAGAACTACGTCAGCGTGGCCAACATCCCCGGCCTGCTGGACGCGGCGCAGATCTCCGTGCTGAGGACCGTGGTCGGCACGGCGCTGACGGTGGTCGTAGCGGGCTTCCTGGGCTTCATGTTCACCCGGGAGACGCTGTGGAAGCGCAAGTTCTGGTACCGCTTCGTGGTGGTGACGATGTATTTCAACGCCGGCGTCATCCCCTGGTACCTGACCATGAAGAAGCTGGGGCTGACCAACAACTTCTGGGGCTACATACTGCCCACCATCGTGCAGCCCTTCTACATCATACTGTGCAAGACCTTCACCGAATCGGTGCCCAAGGAGCTGCAGGACGCGGCGGAGATCGACGGCGCGGGCACGCTGACCGTGTTCTTCCGCATCATGCTGCCGGTCATCAAGCCGATCCTGGCCACCATCGCCATATTCGCGGCGGTAGGCCAGTGGAACTCCTTCCAGGACACGCTGCTTTTGATGAAGGACCAGAAGCTGTACACGCTGCAATTCGTGCTGTACCAGTACATCAACCAGGCCAGCAGCCTGAAGGCGCTGATCAGCAGCACCTCCTCCGCCAGCCAGGTGGCCGCCAGCCTGGCCCACGCCGCCACGGCGACCTCCATCCGCATGACCGTCACCATCGTCGTTGTGCTGCCCGTGATGCTGGTGTATCCGTTCTTCCAGCGCTTCTTCACCAAGGGCATCATGATCGGCGCGGTGAAGGGATGATGAGGCAATCGGGAATAGGGAATAGGGATTAGGGACCAGGAGAACCATGCCGGTGGGGGCGGTATGGCCTTCCCCTTTAGGGGAAGGTGGATCGGCGAAGCCGAGACGGAAGAGGTCGCCGTACCCTTCATTCTCAATTCATCTGAACGATACCAGGGCCCCGGCCCTGTATCATAAATCAAAGGAGGGTTACTATGAAACGTTTACTGTCCGTACTGCTGGTGTGCGCCATGCTGCTTTCCATGGGCATCTTCAGCGCGATGGCCGAGGAAGCGCCCCTGACCATCGACATCTACGACGCCGCCGCGAACTACCACGGCATCCAGACCGGCTGGTTTGCCAAGGTCGTCAAGGACCGCTTCAACCTTGAGCTGAACATCATCGCGCCCCAGGTGGCCGGCAACGAGCTGTACGCCACCCGCGCCGAGGAAGGCAACCTGGGCGACATCGTGATCGTCGACAAGAAGGACTTCTCCGACCTGCTGAAGGCCGGCCTGGTCCGGGATATCAGCGACAAGCTGCCCGAGTGCGAGAACATCATGAAGTTCAAGGACCAGATCGACGTCTACAACAAGGGCCTGACCGGCGAGGACGGCGTCTACTACGGCATCCCCTCCGAGATGACCGACACCTCTCCCACGTCCCTGACCGACGACGTCATCTACTCCTCCCCGATGCTGCGCTGGGACCTGTACACCGAGATCGGCCGCCCGAAGCTGGCGAACCTGGACGATCTGCTGGACGCCCTGGCCAAGATCCACGAGATCCATCCCACCAACGAGGACGGCGACCCCGCCTATCCGCTGACGCTGTGGGCCGACTGGGACGGCAATGACAACATGATCGGCATCGCCAACGTGGTGCAGCTGACCACCTGGTACGGCGAGAAGATCAAGCAGAGCGCCATCCTGAAGCCCGACAACACCTTCACCGAGATCTACAACCGGGATGCCGCCTACTACAAGCTGACCAAGTTCCTGAACAAGGCCTATCAGATGGGCCTGGTGGATCCCGAGTCCGGCGAGCAGGATTGGAACTCCGTCATGAACAAGCTGTCCACCGGCCGCGCCGACCTGATGTGGTACAGCTGGGAGACCGGCTTCTGGAACAGCGTGGATCGCCTGAACAACGGCACCGCCTTCATCTTCATCCCCGTGGCCGATCAGCTCTACTATGCGGACGCGGACCGCTACTACGGCTCTGACCGCATGTTCGGCATCGGCTCCATGGTGGAGGGCGAGAAGTACGACCGCATCATGGAGTTCCTCGACTGGTACGCCAGCGGCGAGGGCTGCACCTTCCAGCACGCGGGCATCGAGGGCCTGAACTACACCGTCAACGAGGACGGCACCTTCACCCCCTACAAGGACAACGCCCTGATGGACAACCTGCCCGTGCCCGAGGAGTACGGCGAGGGCGGCTTCAACGACGGCAACAACGCCATCAACCAGTGGATCGTCTCCTCCATCTGCGTCAACCCCCTTACCGGCGAGCGCTATGCCCAGAAGTACTGGCAGGCCTACAAGGACATGACCATGACCCAGATGAAGAAGGAGTGGCAGGAGTACTTCGATGCCGAGGATTCCGTCGACTACATGAAGAAGAACAACCAGCTGCTGGCCAGCCCCAGCGTGGACTTCACGCCCGCCCCGGACAACAACGACATCGCTTCCCTGCGCGTGGACGTGAACAAGCAGCTGTGCCAGTCCACCTGGCAGCTGATCTTCGCCGAGGATGACGATGAGTTCGAGGCCCTGTGGGACAAGATGATCGAGAAGCTGGACGGCTTTGGCTACAAGGAGCTGTATGAGTTCGATTGCGCGAACTATCAGCCCGAGGTCGACGCCAAGATCGCCGCGGCCCAATAATCCCCAATCATGCCATGTCAATGGGCGTCTCTTTCAGAGACGCCCATTTTATAAACGGAAGGGAGATAAACAAATGGACAAATCCTCCATACTGCCCGACGGCAGCCGCTTTGATTTCTGGGAGAAGCCCTGCGCCTGGGAGCGGGAGCTGATCGTGGACGGCGGCGCGGCGAACGCCTCTGACCGGAACGACGGCAGCCCGGAGGCGCCGCTGAAGACCATCAACGAGGCCGCCCGGCGGGCCGGACCGGGCGCCCGGGTGCGCATCCACGCGGGCCTCTACCGGGAGTGCGTGCGGCCCGCCCGGGGCGGCGAGGGCCCGGAGCGCATGATCTCCTACGAGGCCTGGGGCGACGGCCCGGTGGTGATCCGCGCCTCGGAGGTGGTGACGGACTTCACCCCCAGCACCGGCTGGCGGATGCAGGCGCGCTTCGGGGATACCGCGGACCTGTCCGGCGTGCGGATCTGTACACCTATGACGCCGAGGGCAACCTGTATGTCCACATGGGCGGCGGCTATCTGCGGGTGATATACCCAGAGCCGGAGGTCTGCCTGAACCTGCCCGCCTGGCAGGAATTCTGCGGCTTCGACAGGACCGGCCAGAACGCCTGGTTCGACATCGGTCTGGACCCGGAGACGCTGGCGCTGCGCTTCTCCGCAAGCGCCGAAGCGCCCTTCGGCCTGCCCCGGCAGCTGGAGCGGCTGGCGCTGCTCCGCGATCCCGCGCAGGTCGCGCCCGTGGCCGCCGACCCCCGCACGCCCGCCGACCTGCGCGGCGTGGACCGCGGGGATAGCGCCCTGCCCGGACCGCTTGCGGCGTGGGAGTAGGGAGTTGGAATGGTGAAAAACCGGGGGCTGTCTCGCATGAGACAGCCCCCGGAGCCTTGTCCGTTACAGCGCTGCTTATCAGCGGCCGAACTGGACGTCGTTGTTGCCGGAATCGGTGGTCCACATCTCCAGCATGTTGATGGGATCGTTGAAGTCGGCGATCCAGCCGTTGCGGGCAACGTCATAGTTGCCGGCCTTGCGGTCGTTCAGGAACACGTTCCAGTCGCAGGTACGGATGGTCATGGTGATGCCCACGGCCGCCAGATCCTGCTGGATGCACTCGGCGATGGCGATGTGACCGGAGGACTCGTTGGTCAGGTACTCGAAGGAGATGGGGGTGTTGGCGGACAGCATTTCACCGTCGAACTCAAAGCCCGCTTCCTTCAGCAGCTCGATCGCGCCTTCCACGTCCACGTCATAGCCGTAGTAGCCCACGTTCTCCGCGTCCGGATAGGTGTAGGCGTCGTCGTTGGCCTTGAACACGCCGCCGTTGCCATCGGCCATGCCCTCGGGGATGAAGGCGTTGGCGGGCTTCTGCTCGCACTGACCCCCCACGGTCTCGATGATGTAGTCGCGGTCGATCAGCTTGGAGAAGGCCAGGCGCATGGCGTTCGCCTGCTCCACGGTCTTGCCGGCGAACAGGTCGGACTTGACGTTGAAGGACACATAGTAGGTGCCCAGGTTGTCGATGATGTGGAACTCCTCGGAATCCTTCAGGTTCTGGATCTCGTCGGTGGGAACGGAATCGATGAAGTCCAGGTCGCCGGCCTGATAGGCGGCATAGATGGCGGTGTCGTCAGCGCTCAGCATGAACTCCAGGGTCTCCAGCTTCACGTTCTCGGCATCCCAGTAGTTGGGGTTCTTGGTGTAGGTCATGGACTCGTTGTGGGTCCAGGCGGTCAGGGTGTAGGGACCGGAGGTCACGAAGCCAGCCTCCAGGGCCCACGCGCCGGGATTCTCCTCCCAGCCCTCGGCGGCCTCGACGGCCTGCTGGGGCACGGCGTAGAAGGCGGGGAAGGCCATCAGGTCCAGCATGTAGGCGCAGGGCGCTTCCAGCTCGACGGTCAGGGTGGCGCCGTCCTCGGAGGCGGTCACGGCCAGATCGTCCGGATAGCCCTTGATGCCGTTGAACATATAGCTGTAGTCCGCGGCGGTCTGGGTGCCGGCGGCGCGCTTCCAGCTGTACTCGAAGTCCTTGGCGGTCAGGTCGCTGCCGTCGGACCACTTCAGGCCCTCACGCATGGTGAAGGTGTAGGTCAGGCCGTCCTCGCTCATCTCATAGCCGGTGGCGAAGTCGGGGGTCAGGTTGCCCTCGGCGTCATAGGTGTACAGGCCGCCGAAGCTGGTGATGGCCAGGCAGGCACCGTCCACGGAGCTGTTCAGGGCGGGGTCCAGGTGATCCGGCTCGGACGCCAGGTTCAGGCGCAAGGTGTCGGAATCGCCGTTGGTGGCATACTGGAAGAACTTGAAGCCGAACAGGTTGGCATAGATGCCGTCCACGTCGGGCTTCTGCATGTACAGATCGTTGTAGTAGTAGATCGGCACGATGCAGCCGGTGGACATCAGGATGTCCTCCGCCTCGTGCATCTTGGCTTCACGGGCGGTGAAGTCGGTCTCGGCCTTGATCTCGGAGATCAGGGTGTCGTAAGCGGTCCAATCGGGCTCGGAGCCTTCGTCGGCCATCGCGGTGGCGACGCAGGCCAGAAGCATCATCATGGCCAGCAGGGCTGCAAGCAGCTTCTTCATGGTTGTTTCCTCCTAAAAAAGATATTATCTGAAACGGCGCGAAGCCGTTTGAGATTCGTTTTCGGACCTGCCTCAAAAGGCAGAAGCGAATTGCTTTCGCCGTAGGGACGACATATATGCCGTCCGCGGACGCCATGTATGGCATCCCTACGGGGCTGGCGGGGCATATCGGTGTTCCTCATCGCTCAGTCGGTGGTTTTACATGTTCCAACACGCGATGGAATGTCCCGCGCTGCGCTCGGTCAGCTCGGGGCGCTCCTGGGCGCAGCGCTCGGTGGCGTAGCGGCAGCGAGGCCGGAACGGGCAGCCGGAGGGCATGCGCAGCGGGCTGGGCACGTCGCCCTCCAGCGGTATGCGCTGGCGGGTGCGGGCGATCTTGGGGTCGGGGATCGGTATGGCCGATATCAGCGACTGGGTGTAGGGGTGCAGCGGGCTGTCGATCACCTCGTCGGCGTCGCCGATCTCCACGATGCGCCCCAGGTACATCACCGCGATGCGCTGGCTGATGTGCTGCACCACCAGCAGGTCGTGGGCGATGAACAGATAGGCGATGCCCAGCTTTTGCTGCAAATCCTCGAAGGTGTTGATCACCTGGGCCTGTATGGACACGTCCAGGGCCGACACAGGCTCGTCGCAGACGATGAACTTCGGGTTCACGGCCAGGGCTCGGGCGATGCCGATGCGCTGGCGCTGGCCGCCGGAGAACTCATGGGCATAGCGCCGGGCGTGGTCGGAGTTCAGGCCCACCAGGTTCAGAAGCTCGGTGATGCGCTCGGCGCGCTCGGCCTTGGTGGAATACAGGTGATGGATGTCCAGCGGCTCGCCCACGATGTCGGAGACCGTCATGCGGGGGTTCAGCGAGGAATAGGGATCCTGGAACACCACCTGCATGTCCTGGCGGAAGGAGCGTATGTTCTGGGACGTCACCTGGGTGCCGTTGAACAGTATCTCGCCGGAGGTGGGCTTATAGAGGTGCAGTATGGTGCGGCCCACGGTGGTCTTGCCGCAGCCGGATTCGCCCACCAGGCCCAGCGTCTCGCCCGGCTTGATGGCGAAGGAGACGCCGTCCACGGCCTTCAGCGGCGTGGTGGTGAACCAGCCGGTGCGGACGGGGAAATGCTGCTTCAGGTCTTTGACCTCCAGCAAATATTCACTCATTGCGCCTCGCCCTCCTTTTCGGCCTCATCGGGGTTGCCCGGCAGGATCACGCCGTCCTTCACGTTCTTCCAGCAGGACGCCAGGTGATCGTGGGAGACCCAGTATTCCTCGGGCAGCGCCTCCAGGCAGATCTTCATGCACTCGTCGCAGCGGGAGGCGAAGGCGCAGCCCTTGGGCAGGTTGGTCAAATCCACCGGCGAGCCGGCGATGGGGATCAGCCGGGCGTGGTGGGTGTCCAGCCGCGGGATCGAGCGCAGCAGGCCCTTGGTGTATTCGTGGCGGGGGTTGTAGAATATCTCGTCGGCGGTGCCGCGCTCGCACACGCGGCCCGCGTACATCACGATGATCTCGTCGCACATGTCGGCGATGACGCCCAGGTCGTGGGTGATCATGATGATGGCCATGCCCAGCTTCTTCTGCAATTCCTGCATCAGCTCCAGGATCTGGGCCTGTATGGTCACGTCCAGGGCGGTGGTGGGCTCGTCGGCGATCAGTATGTCCGGCTCGCAGGCCAGGGCCATGGCGATCATCACGCGCTGGCGCATGCCGCCGGAGAGCTCGTAGGGATATTGCTTCAGGCGCTTTTCCGGGTCGTTCACGCCCACCAGCTGCAGCATCTCCAGCGCCCGGGCGTTGGCCTGCTCGCGGTTGCGGTCCGTGTGCAGCAGTATCGCCTCGCGCAGCTGGTTGCCGATGGTGTACACCGGGTTCAGGCTGGTCATGGGGTCCTGGAAGATGATGGACACCCGCTTGCCGCGGAACTGGCGCATCTCCTTTTCGGAGTACTGGACGATGTCCTCGCCGTTGAAGAGGATCTGGCCGCCGGTGATCCTGCCCGGCTCCACCAGTATGCGCATGATGGAATAGGCCGTGACCGACTTGCCGCTGCCGGATTCGCCCACGATGCCCAGCACCTTGCCCTTTTCAAGGTTGAAGGAGATGCCGTTGACCGCGCGCACCTCGCCGGAATCGACGTTGAAGGATGTACACAGGTTCTTGACCTGCAAAAGCGGTGTGCTCATGGTCGGTTACCTCCTCAGCTTCGGGTCGAAGGCGTCGCGCAGGCCGTCGCCCAGCAGGTTGAAGCTCAGCACGATCAGGCAGATGATGACCGCCGGGAACACCATCTTGTAGGGATAGCTCTGCATGCCGCCGCGGGCCGCGTTGGCCAGCGAGCCCAGCGAGGGCATCGGCGCCTGCACGCCCAGTCCGATGAAGGACAGGAAGCTCTCGGTGAATATGGCCGAGGGGATCTGCAGCGCCACGGAGATGAATATCACCGACATGCAGTTGGGCAGTATGTGCCTGCGGATGATGCGCCCCGACTTCGCGCCCATGGCGCGGGCCGCCAGCACGTATTCATTGGTCTTGATGGAGAGGATCTGGCCGCGCACCAGGCGGGCCATGCCCACCCAGTACAGCACGCCGAACACCACGAACAGCGATATCATGTTGGTGCCCACCTTGGCCAGGGCCGTGCCCTGCAGGGACGTGCCCAGCACCTGGGTCAGCACCACGGACAGCAGTATCACCATCAGCGTGTCCGGCAGGGAATAGATGATGTCGACGATGCGCATCATCACCATGTCCACCTTGCCGCCGAAATAGCCCGATATCGAGCCGTACAGCAGGCCGATCACCAGCACGATCAGGCTGGCGAACAGGCCCACCGCCAGCGACACCCGCGCGCCGTACAGCACGCGAATGAAGTAGTCGCGACAGAGCTCGTCGGTGCCGAAGATGTGGGGGAATATGTTCTGCCCCTCCTCGATGGCCTTCTGCTCGTTCTTGGAATATTCAAAGGGGGCCAGGTTCTTGGCCGTCTTGTCGCGCTTGCCGTTGACGGTGATCATCTGCTCGTAGCTGTAGGGATAGAACATCGGCACGACCACGATCGTCAGCACCAGGCACAGCAGCACGATGATGCTCATCACGGCCAGCGGGTTCTTGCGCAGCTTGCGCATGCCGTCGCGGAAGAAGGTGGTGCTTTCCCGCATGGTCTCGTGCTGGGCCTTTTCCTCCTCGCTCGCCTTTTCAAACTTCCTGACGTCGATCTGCAGGCTGAGGGGGTTCTTTTTCGGCGTGTTATCCGGATTGTAAGTCATTTTCGGCAGCCTCCTCAGTCAAAGGTTATCTTCGGGTCGACCAGCTTGTACACCAGGTCGCTCAGCAGCGTGGCGACCACCATCAGCACCGCCAGGAAGATCGTGGTGGCCATGATCATCGGGTAGTCCTGGTTGTTGATGGAGCGCACGAACTCGGTGCCCAGGCCGCCGATGGTGAACACCGTCTCGATGACCATGGAGCCGGTCAGTATGCCGGCCACCATCGGGCCGACGTAGGTGATCACGGGGATCAGCGCGTTGCGCAGCGCGTGCTTGAAGATCACCAGCGCCTGGTTGACGCCCTTCGCCCGGGCGGTGCGGATGTAATCCTGGCCCAGCACGTCCAGCATCGAGGATTTGGTCAGGCGGGTGATGTAGCTCATGGGATACAGCATCAGCGATATCACCGGCAGCACGTAGTTCGGGTTGGAGGTGGAGAACACGCCCACCCATTTCAGCGTCAGCGCGAACACCAGCAGCAGTATCGTCGCCAGTATGAAGCTGGGCACCGACACGAACAGCGTGGTCAGGAATATGATCAGCCGGTCCGGCCAGCGGTTGCGGCACAGCGCCGCCACGGAGCCCAGGATCAGCCCCAGCACGATGGCGAAGCCCGCCGCCATGCCGCCCAGCTTGGCGGACACGGCGAATTTTTCGCCGATGATCTGGCTGATCTCGCGCCCGGTCTTCAGAGAGATGCCGAAATCGCCCCGCATCAGGTTGCCCAGGTAGATGATGAATTGCTGGGCCACGGGCTTATCCAGGTTGAAGCGGGCCTCCAGCACCGCCTGCACGGCGGGGTCCGGGGCCTTCTCCTTGGAGAAGGGGCCGCCGGGAATGGCGTTCATCGCGAAAAAGGTGATGGCCGATATGATAAATACGGTGACGATGGCCAGCAGCACTCGCTTGACGGTGTATTTCAGCATGGAATAACGACCTCTCTTGCGCCGGGACCCAAGTCCCGACATTCATCCATTTGTGTATTATAGCACCGAAATAAAGTAACTGCAATATTTGACGTGTGAAATTGCAGAAGAATTAACTGTAAAATCTGCTTTCGCCCCGCCGTTGCACCTTTTTGGGCGGGATAATCCGTTTTTCACTGAAAAAATGAAGGGCGCCGACGCGAAAGCGTCGGCGCCCTTCAAAACACGGGCCTTTATCCCAAGTCGTACACGCTCCAGGCCTTCACCCGGGTCGGGTTGCCCCGCAGCACCTTCACGCGCTTCTCCCCGGCGTTCATGTCGAAGAAGTTGTCCGACAGCAGCACGTCCTCGCCGCACTGTATCTCCACGCTCCTGGCGTAGGCCTTGGCCGAGACGACGATCTCGTCGCCCACCACCGCGGCGCAGAGCTTCGGGTCCTCGAAGCGGAAGTGCTTCGGCGGGCAGAACATCACGCTGCCGCCGCCCACGTAATTGCCCTCGGCGTCCGCCAGCTCATAGGCGTAGTAGCAGCCGTAGGTGTCCTCGCCGGAAAAGTCCTGCTCGTCCAGCCATACGGCGGACAGCGCCGGGACCTTCACGTCGAAGCTGCCCTCGGCGATCACCGAGGCGTCCGGCCGGCGCAGCGACCACTTCGCCGTGCCCTCGAAGGGGGCCATCGTCTCGTTGCTGACGTTCAGCCGCGCGCTCTTCTTCAGCGGGAAGGGCTCGGCGTTCACGTTGGTGTTCTGGGAGAGTATGCCCTCCTCCTGGCAGGAGATCAGCACCGGCGCGAAGAAGCGCTTTTCATAGTAGTGCAGCGCCTTCCAGCGGCCGTAGTAGTCGATGCTGGCCCAGCTGACCACCGGCCAGCAGTCGTTCAGCTGCCACACCACCGTGCCCATGCAACGGCCGCGGTTGCGCCGCCAGTGCTCCACGCCGTACTGCATGGCCTGGGCCTGCAGCAGCTGGGAGGCGTACACGAAGCCGTCCAGCGTGGAGGGATAGCGGTAGGTCTGGGACAGGTATTCCGCGATCTTGCCGTTGGCGGAGGCGTTGCGCTGGTGCTTCTCCATCACGTAGGAGAACACGTTGCGGTCCTCCGGCCGGGTGAAGCTCTCGATGGTGGCCATGCAGGGGAAGGACTGGAAGCCGAACTCCGACACATAGCGGAACAGGTGGTTGCGGTAGTCGGTGAAGGGCTTCATGCCGTGCCAGACCTCCCAATAGTGCACGTCGCCCCGGTCCGGGTTCTGCGGGTCGTCGAAATTGCCGCCGCTGGACGGGCTGGAGGGCCAATAGAAGGTGTCCGGGTCCTCCTGCTTCAGCAGCTTCGGGATGATGTATTCGAACAACTTGATGTAATCGGCGGGCTGGCGCCTGTCGGTCACCCACATGTCGTGGGCGAGGAAGCCCTCCATCTCGTTATTGCCGCACCACAGCGCCAGGCTGGCGTGGTGGCGCAGGCGGCGGATGTTGTCGACGAACTCCGCCCGAACGCTCTCCTCGAAGGCGTCCGTCAGCCGGTACACCGCGCAGGCGAACATGAAGTCCTGCCACACCAGCAGGCCCAGCTCGTCGCAGATGTCATAGAAGAAGTCGTCGGGATAATAGCCGCCGCCCCAGACGCGGATCACGTTCATGTGGGCCGCCGCGGCGTCCTCCAGCAGCCTGCGGGTGCGCTCGGGGGTCACCCGGGGCAGCAGGTTGTCCTCGGGGATGTAGTCCGCGCCCATGGCGAATATCGACACGCCGTTGACGCAGTGGCAGAAGCATTCGCCCCACTGGTCCTTCTCCCGCTTCACGGTCAGCGTGCGAAGCCCGATGCGCCGCTCCCAGCGGTCCAGCTCGACGCCGCCCCGGCTGAGCACCACGCGGACGCCGTACAGCGGCTGCGCGCCATAGCCGTTGGGCCACCACAGCTGCGGGTTTTCGATCCCGACGGCACAGCGCTCGCCCGCGGCGGAGAAGGTCTGTCCGTCGGGGGCGGTGATCGTCACCGCCACGGCGACGTCCCCGTCGGCGACGCGGTCAATGGCCGTCTCCACGGCGCAGACCACCCTGCCGCCCTCGTGGGACTGGTGGACGCGCACGTTGTCGATGCGGGCCGTCTCCACGCCCAGCAGCGCGATGTCCCGCCAGATGCCGGCGTCGGGCAGCCGCGGGCCCCAGTCCCAGCCGAACATGCAGTGGGCCTTGCGCAGGTGGGGATAGCCCACCATGGCGTCGGTGCTGCCGTCGCAGCGGTCTGCCTCGTAGGCGGCGCGGATGTATTGGGTGGGGGAGCGCAGTATGACGGTGATCTCGTTCTCGCCGCCCTTCAGCAGCGCCTTCACGTCGAATTCCCAGGTGCGGTGCATGTTGTCGGCATGGCCGGCGAACTGGCCGTTGATCTCGATGTCCGCCAGCGTGTCCAGGCCCTCGCAGCGCAGCAGCACCGCGTCGGAGGCCAGCAGCGCCTCCGGAACCTCAAAGCGGCGGCTGTAGTGGAAGTCGTGCTCCATCAGCTTCAGCGCTTCGTTCTCGTTGTCCCGGTAGAAGGGATCGGGGATGGCCTCGGCGGTCAGCAGGTCGTGGTAGACCGAGCCGGGCACCTGCGCGGGCACGGTGCCGAAGCCCGAGCCGGGGATCTCCAGGCTCCAGGAGCCGTTCAGGGATAGCTTGTTCATGGGGCGCGAACCTCCCAAATCGTGTGATTTCGCGGATATTCTAAACCTTTTTCGCAGGCGCGTCAAGCAGCGGCGAACATTTTACCGGCGCGGCGGGCTGGCAGGCGCGAAAAACCTTTGACAACCGCGGCAATATAATATAGAATAAAAATGGAAAAACAGAGGGAGTTTGCGCTCCCTTGACAGTTATGGAGGGGTATCATGAATCGCACCTGCAACGCGACGCGCGGCCTTGTGCGCCTGACCGTACTGGCGGCGCTGGTCTGCCTGCTGCTGGCGGCGCCCTTTGCCCGGGCGGAGCAGACCGTCCTGGCCGTGGCGGGCAGCCGGGAGAGGGTCTGTCCCACCGGCGGGCTCTCCGCGGAGGACGCCATCGAGGGCTACATCCACCAGACCATGTACTTCCAGACCAACCGCTATGCGCAGCCCCGGTCCTATTCCCGGCTGTCGCAGCGGCTGCCCGACGCGGAGAGCCGCCTGTACGAGGCGCTGAAGGCGAAGATCGTGCAGGTCGCCAGGGGCGAGCTGTCCAGCACGGCGTTCAGGATTCCCATGAAGGATATCTATGACGACGTGCACTACACCGCCGAGGACCTGGGCGTGGATGCCCTGGTGGAGGGCAACAGCATCTCCGCTGCCGCCGTCGATGCCTTGTGCGAAAAGATAGACATTGACTTCCGCAAGGTGCTGGACACGCTGATGGCGGATTGCCCCTACGAGATGTACTGGTATGACAAGACTGTGGGTGCGTTGCCTGGATCCTGGGGCTACGGATGGGACCCGAAAACTCAGACTCTTTTCATTGGCGAATATGACTATGAAAACGAAAAACTCATCGCCTTTGAGGACAGCTTCCTCGTCTACGAATTCTCGGTGGCCAAGGATTATTCCACCTCCGGCGTGGCTGGGACCTGCGACTTCGACACCTCCGTCGCCGAGGCCGTGCAAACTGCCGCGGCCAGAGCGAAGGCCATCGTCGACGGCAACGCCTCCAAGGGCGACCTGGCGAAGCTGACCGCCTACAAGGAGGCCATCTGCGACGCGGTGAGCTACAACGATGACGCCGCGACCAACAATCCCCCCTACGGCGATCCCTGGCAGCTGGTGTGGGTGTTCGACGACGACGAGAGCACCAAGGTGGTCTGCGAGGGCTACTCCAAGGCCTTCCAGTACCTGTGCGACATGAGCGCCTTCAGGGGCGGCACCACCGCCGTCTGCGCCAGCGGCGTGATGTACACCAGCAAAAACTCCACCAGGGGCAACCACATGTGGAACATCGTCACGCTGGGCGGTGTGCGCTTCCTGGTGGACGTCACCAACTGCGATTCCGGCACGGTGGGCTATCCCGACCTGCTGTTCATGAAGGGCTACACCTCCCGGGAGGCCGGAAGCGGCGATGAGACCGTCTATGGCTTTGAGGGCAGGAACGGCATCACCGTCTACTACATAGCCGGCGAGCGCACGACGAGCCTGTTCGACCCGGAGGAGCTGGACATCACGGATGTTTCCGACAAGCCGGAGGACCACGAGGCCCTCGCCGGCGACTGCGGCGACGGCGTGACCTGGGCCCTGGAGGACGGCGCGCTGACCATCAGCGGCGAAGGCGCGATGGCGGACTACACCGCCGACGCGCCCGCGCCGTGGAGCGCCCATGCCGGGGACATCACCTCCGTCACCATCGACGAGGGCGTCACCCGCATCGGCAATTATGCCTTCAGCGGCCTTGCGAACCTGACGGAGCTCTCCGTGCCCGCCAGCGTCACCGAAGTCGGCACGGACGCCCTTGCGGGCAGCGGCCTCAACGGCGACGGCGCGACGGGGATCGCGGCGGATTGCACCGCCTGGATCGTCGAATGGGCCGGGAGCAACGACGTGAAGCTGAGTGTGAACCACCTCCAGATCGTGGACCTGGAGGCCGAGCCCGCGACGTGCACCGCGACGGGCTTGACGGCGGGTCAGAAGTGCTCCGCCTGCGGCGAGGTGCTGGCGGCGCAGGAGATCGTCGAGAAGCTGCCCCACACGGAAGTTATAGATGAAGCCGTCCCGGCGACCTATGAATCGA
>ONHI01000107.1 GCA_900317565.1 uncultured Eubacteriales bacterium | reverse complement strand
GAATCCGGCGTGCACCGGGTGCAGCGGGTGCCGGTCACCGAATCCTCGGGCCGCATCCACACCTCCACCGCCACGGTGGCCGTGCTGCCGGAGGCGGAGGACGTGGAGGTGGAGATCAACCCGAACGACCTGCGCATCGACACCTATCGCGCCTCCGGCGCGGGCGGCCAGCACGTCAACCGCACCGACTCCGCCGTGCGCATCACCCACATCCCCACCGGCCTGGTGGTCACCAGCCAAGACCAGCGCAGCCAGATCCAGAACCGGGAGAAGGCCATGCGCGTGCTGAAATCCAGGCTGTTCGAGCTGCAGCGGGAGCAGCAGGAGGGCGAATACGCCAACCGCCGCCGCTTGCAGGTGGGCACCGGCGACCGCAGCGAGCGCATCCGCACCTACAACTTCCCCCAGGGCCGCGTCACCGACCACCGCATCGGGCTGACCCTCTACAAGATCGACGAGATCATGGAGGGGCACCTGGAGGAGATCATCGACGCCCTCACCCTGGCGGAGCAGACGGCGCTGCTGAACGAGAACCGATAGGGAGAGTGTGGAGTGTGGAGTTGGATTTGCCGCGCGCGGGATGATTGACAGGAATCTTACGTGACGTTCCCGCGCCGGGAGGATGGCGCGACAGGAGAACGGATTGCCACGTCGGCTACTGCGCAGCCTCCTCGCAATGACATTGTTCGATACTATTCCCTGCGTGTCATTGCGAGGAGCGGAGCGACGTGGCAATCCGGTCCCCAGAATGTACACCGCACGGACCGCCGCACCACCGTCTCGCAACTCCTCGCAATGACATCGTTCGATGCTATCGGTTTATCGCGTCATCGTTTCGCGCCTCCCCGCAATGAGGATGATCGATTCTATTCCCTGCGTGTCATTGCGAGGAGCGGAGCGACGTGGTAATCCGGTCCCCAGAATGTGCGCCGCACGGACTACCGCATAACCGTTTCGCCTCTCCCCGCAATGACATCGTTCGATGCTATTCCCTGCGTGTCATTGCGAGGAGCGGAGCGACGTGGCAATCCGGTCCCCAGAATGTACACCGCACGGACCACCGCATAACCGTTTCGCGCCTCCCCGCAATGACATCGTTCGATTCTATTTCCTGCGTGTCATTGCGAGGAGCGGAGCGACGTGGCAATCCGGTCCCGATAATTGAACAAATCCCGCAGGGATTTGCACCGCCACTCCACACTCCACACTCCACTCTCCACACTCCACTCTCCACTCTCATCTCAGGAGGTCTCCCATGTCCAATATCGTTCGCCGCGCGACGGAGCGCGACATACCCGCCGTGATGAAGCTGCTGGAGCAGGTGAACCGGGTGCACCACGAGGGGCGGCCCGACCTGTTCAAGCTGGCCACGAAGTACACGCCCGAGGAGCTGCGCGGCATATTTGCGGACGACGCCACCCCGGTGTTCGTCTGCGAATGCGAGACCGGAGCGGTGCTGGGCCACGGCTTCTGCGTGTTCCAGCAGCACGTGAACAGCAACCTGCTGACCGACGTGAAGACGCTGTACATCGACGACATCTGCGTGGACGAGGCCGCCCGGGGCACGGGCGTCGGCCGGGCGCTGTACGAACACATACTCGGTTTCGCCCGGGAGCACGGCTGTTACAACGTGACGCTGAACGTCTGGAGCTGCAACCCCGGCGCGATGAAGTTCTACGAAAGGCTGGGCCTCGTGCCGTACAAGGTGGGAATGGAGAGGATACTGTGATCCGCGAGGCAAACGCTTCCGATCTGAACGCGCTGCTGGAGCTGTACCTGGACCTGCACGAAAAGCGCGTGCCGGAGGATTCCCCGCGGCTGCGGGAGGCCTGGGCGCGCATCATGGCGGACCCCGATCACCACATCGTGGTGTACGAGGCCGACGGGCGGCCGGTGTCGTCCTGCGTGTGCGTGGTGGTGCCCAACCTGACCCGCGACGCGCGGCCCTACGCCCTCGTGGAAAACGTGGTCACCCACCGGGATCACCGCGGACGGGGCTATGCCACGCGGTGCCTGGCCCGCGCCCGGGAGATCGCCGAGGCCGCGGGCTGCTACAAGCTGATGCTGCTCACGGGCGCGAAGGACGCGGCCACGCTGGATTTCTACCGCCGCGCGGGCTACGACGACGGCGAAAAGACAGGCTTCATACTGCGCCTGGATTAAAGGAGTCTTTTACTTGCATACCGAACTGCTTCCCGTCTCTCCGGAGTCCATCGCCCGGGGAGGCGAACTCATTCGCGCGGGCAGGCTGGTGGCCTTCCCCACCGAGACGGTCTACGGCCTGGGGGCCAACGCCCTGGACGCCGAGGCCGTGAAATCCATATTCGAGGCCAAGGGCCGACCCGGGGACAACCCGCTGATCGTGCACATCAGCGCCCTCGAACAGCTCTCCCCGCTGATCGAGGGCGAGCCCTCCCCCGCCGCCCGGGCGCTGATGGACGCCTGCTGGCCCGGGCCGATGACGCTGATCTTCCCCAAGTCCGCCCTCGTGCCCGCCGAAGTCACCGCGGGCCTGGACACCGTGGCGGTGCGCTTTCCGGCCCATCCCGCGGCCCGGGCGCTGATCGACGCCGCGGGGCTGCCCATCGCCGCGCCCAGCGCCAACCGCTCCGGCCGGCCCAGCCCCACCGAGGCGGCCCACGTGCTGGAGGACATGGACGGCAGGATCCCCCTCATACTGGACGGCGGCGGCTGCCAGGTGGGCCTGGAGTCCACCGTGATCGACATGACCGGCGGCACGCCCCGCATACTCCGCCCCGGCGGCGTCACCCCGGCGCAGATCGAGGCCATCTGCGGCGGCGTGTCCGTGGACGACGCGGTGATGCGGCCCCTGAAGGAGGGCGAGCGCCCCCGCAGCCCCGGCATGAAGTACCGCCACTACGCCCCCACCGGCGACCTGACCATCGTCAGGGGCGCGGCGGAGGACGTGATCCGCGCCATCCGCGGGCTGTACGACGCGGCGCTGGCGGCGGGCAGATCGCCGCTGATACTCGCCCTCTCCGGCCACATCGCCGATTACGGCGACCGGCGGACGCTGTCCCTGGGCGCGAACGAGACCGAGATGGCCCGGGCCATGTTCGCCCGGCTGCGGGACGCCGACGCGCTGGGGGCCGACGCGCTGTTCTCCGAGGCCGTGCCCGAGGACGGCATGGGCCTGGCCGTGATGAACCGGCTGGGCCGCGCCGCGGCGTTCCACATACTGGAGGTCTGACATCAAAGGCTCCCGTTTTCGCAGGTTTTTCGGAATCGCGGGCCCATGGCCCGCGATTTTTGACCCAATTCGGGCGCGAAACAATTACAGATCGTTAAAAATCCGTCATATGCTATAAAAACGTGCTCAAAATGGTTGACTATCCCTACCACTCGTGCTATAATCATAAATGTGAAATGGCTAATGTGATGTAGCTTTTATGTTGCGTGGCCATTGTTTGATGGCTTTTTCCTAAAACGTTTTAGACATGCGTCGGAAAACACCGTCGGCAAAGTTACAGAGGAGATGGCATTGTGAAGGGATTCTGGGAAAATTGTTGGAAGCACAGGGCGCACATCGTGATGGCATTGCCGGCCTTCCTGGTCCTGCTGTTCATCATGTATGTCCCCATGGCCGGTCTCGTGATGGCGTTCAAGGCCTTCGACTATTCCAAGGGCATCTTTGGCAGCCCCTGGAACGGCATCGAAAACTTCAAGTTCCTGCTGGCATCGAAGAGCACCTTCTACAACATCACCCGGAACACCGTGCTGTACTACCTGCTGTTCACCGCGGTGGGCACGGTGCTGAACGTGGCGCTGGCAATCGCCATCGACAACCTGATGCTCAAGCGCCTGGCCAAGACCATGCAGACGCTGATGATCATTCCGGTGTTCATCTCCTATGCGGCGGTGCAGTTCATCGTGTTCGCCTTCATCGACACCCGCACCGGCATCATCAACAACACGCTGGGCCTGAACACGCGCTTCTATTCAACGGCAAAGCTCTGGCCGTGGATACTGCTGGTCACCAAGATCTGGAAGGACACGGGCTACGGCTCGGTGCTGTACATGTCCGTGCTGGCCGGCATCGACACCAGCCTGTATGAGGCGGCGGACATCGACGGCGCCAACAAGTGGCAGAAGATCTGCCACATCACGATCCCCTCTCTGATCCCGATGATCACCGTCATGCTGCTGCTCTCCGTCGGCAACGTGATGCACTCCGACACCGGCCTGTTCTACCAGGTCACCCGCAACAGCGGCATCCTCTATCCGACCACGCAGGTGCTCGACTCCTACGTGCTGAATCAGATCAAATCCGGCTCCAACTTCGGCTATACCGCGGCCGCCTCCTTCTTCCAGTCGGTCGTCGGCCTGCTGCTGATGCTGTTCGCGAACTTCACCGTTCGCAAGATCGCGCCGGAAAACGCGCTGTTCTGATCGACGATAGAAGTGAGGGAGTGAACCATCATGGCGAAACAGATTACGAATTATACGAGAGACCGCATCGGCCTTGGCCAGATCATACTGGCGCTCATACTGATTCTCCTGACCGTGTTTTTCGCGGCCCCGGTGCTGCTGGTGTTCATCGCGGCCTTCACCGACGAGGTCTACATCAACCAGCACGGCTTCTCCTTCCTGCCCGAGGTATGGAGCATGAATGGCATCAACAGCGTGCTGCGCTACGGCCAGCAGCTGCTGCAGTCCTACGGCATCACGATCCTCGTCACCGTCGCGGGCACACTGTTCGGCCTGCTGATCATGAGCATGTATGCCTATTCCATGAGCCGCAGGGATTTCCGGCTGAGCAAGTTCCTTTCGATCTTCCTGCTGATCCCGATGCTGTTCAACGGCGGCCAGCTGTCCGGCTACATCGTGTTCACCAGCTGGTACGGCTTGAAGGACAACCTGCTGCTGCTGATCGTGCCGCTGTGCGTGACCACGATGAACGTCATCATACTGCGCACCTACATCGCCAACTCCATCCCCTATGAGCTGATGGAGGCCGCCACCATCGACGGCGCGGGCGATTACCGCACCTTCTTCCAGATCACGCTGCCGCTGATGAAGCCGGCCCTGGCGGCCGTGGGCTTCATGCTGGCCACCGCCTACTGGAACGACTGGCAGAACGCCCTGCTCTACATCGACAGCGCCTCCAAGCAGCCCCTGCAGCTGCTGCTGATCAAGATCCAGAAGAGCATCGAATTCCTGCTGAACAACAACAACGTGCCCGCCACCGCCCGCGCGGCCATGGGCGGCGCGATCCCCCAGTATTCGTCCACCATGGCGACGGTGGTCGTCGTCATCGGCCCGATCATGATCGTCTATCCCTTCTTCCAGAAGTACTTCGTCAAGGGCCTGACGGTCGGCTCCGTCAAGGGCTGATCCCGGCCGCATCCCGAACGGTTTCAAATGCCCTGGAGCTGGGGCATTGGAAATAAAAACACCAACCAAATGAGGAGGATAACCATGAAGAAGCTCGTATCTCTGGTTCTGGCCCTGTGCCTGCTGCTGTCTGTGGCCGTCGTCGCCCAGGCCGAAGGCAAGACTGTCATCAACGTGTATCGCTGCACCTTCAACCTGGCTCAGCCTGACGAAGCCCAGGTGAAGAAGGTCGAGGACGCCATCAACGCTTACATCGCCGACAAGATCGATGTCGAGATCAAGCTGACCGACATCAGCTCCGGTGAGTACACCGAGAAGGCCAACCTGGCCCTGGCGAACAACGAGATCAACTTGCTGTGGACCGCTTCCTGGGAAGGCACCATCGGCACCAACGATCTGGTTCCCATGAACGCCGTCTATGACATCACCGATCTGCTGCCCGGCACCGCCCTGTATGAGTCCATGGACGCCGGCCAGTGGGAAGCCACGAAGTACGATGGCAAGAACTACTTCATCCCCGTGTACAAGGACAACGTGGAAGGCTACGACTTCATGTTCCGCAAGGATCTGGTCGACAAGTACGGCTGGGACATCACCACCGTCGAGAAGCTGGCCGACCTGGAGCCCATGCTGGCTGACGCCGCTTCCGAAGGTCTGAAGTATCCCTTCCTGACCCAGAAGACCCCCATGTTCTATCGCTGGTACATCGACAAGTTCGATTTCTTCACCGCCAACTCCGCCACCAACTTCTTCGCCGTGGATCGCGAGACCAACGAAGTGATCGACACCATCCTGACCCCCGAGTACGCCGAGTTCTGCAAGCTGATGGGCGACTGGGCCGAGAAGGGCTATATCTCCGAGGACGAGGTGACCAAGACCACCACCGACACCACCACCCAGACCCAGGATTGGGCCATCTCCTGGTGGACCGACCTGCCCAACAATGTTGAGGCCAACAGCCGCTACGGCCAGGAGGTCGTCATGCAGCCCGCCACCCAGCGCTATGCGCACAGCACCTCCGCTCTGGGCAGCTGCTACTGCATCACCGCCAACTCCACCGAGGAGCAGGCCAAGGCTGCGATCGACTTCATGGGCCTGCTGTACACCGACAGCACCCTGGCTGACATCTACACCTTCGGCATCGAGGGCGAGGACTTCGAGTACACCCAGGCTGAGGGCCAGGAGATCAAGCACGTGACCCAGCACTCCGACAAGTACAACCACTCCATGTGGGAGTCCGCCTCCGCCACCGTCGTCACCCCCCTGGATTCCGAGCCCGACGACAAGGCTGAGAGCTACATCGCCTTCAACGGCGGCGCCAACACCTCCTGCGCTGCTGGCTTCCGCTTCGACAAGACCCCCGTTGAGGCCCAGTACACCGCTTGCGCGAACCTGTTCGAGCAGTACGGCTTCGCGCTGGAGAACGGCGGCGTGCCCGCTGACGCTGTGGATGATTACATCGCCCAGTATCAGAACGAGCTGGATGCCGCTGGTTACCAGGATGTCCTGGCCGCGTTCCAGGAGCAGTACAACGCCTGGAAGGCCGAATAAATCCACAAGGGCATGAGCCCGGAATCATCCGGATGACCGCAAAGAGCCCCGCGCCACATCGGCGCGGGGCTCTTCTGTGTCTGCGGGATCCCCTTTTTGTTTATCCGTCAGCCCTTGACGGCGCCGGCGATGAAGGAATCCTGGATCTGCTTGCTCAGGAATACATAGACCAGCAGCGTCGGCACGGTGGCGATGGACAGCGCCGCGCCGATGGGGCCCCAGTCGGTGGTGTACTGGCCGGACAGGGACTGCACGCCGACGGGCAGCGTCTTCAGTGAATCCTTGCTGATGAACACATTGGCGAACATCAGCTCGTTCCAGCACTGCAAAAAAGTGTAGATGCCCACCGTGGCCACCGCCGGCATCATCAGCGGCGCGATGATCCTCACGAACGTGCCCCACACGCCGCAGCCGTCGATGAAGGCCGCCTCGTCCAGGTCGTAGGGGATGTCGCCCATGAAGCCGATGCTGATCAATATGCCCATGGCCAGCGAGAACGCCGAATAGGGTATGATCAGCGCCCAATAGGAATTGAGCATCTTGATCCGCGCCAGCGTGGTGTACAACGGCACGATGGAGGCGTGGATCGGAATGGTCAGGCCCAGCATGAAGAACTTGTTCATGCTCTTGCGGAACTTCCAATGCAGGCGCGTCATGGCGTAGGTGGCCATGACGGCGGCCACCAGCGTGATCACTATGGTCGAAACCGCCACGATGACGCTGTTCAGGAAATAGCGGGGCATGTCGCCCGTATTCATGGCGCGGGAATAGTTCTCCCACACCCAATACTTCGGCAGGCCGATGACATTCTCGCCGAAGATCTCGTTGTTGTTCTTCAAGGAGAAGGTCAGCATCCAGTACACCGGGAACACGCTGATCACGGCCCAGAGCACCAGAATGACGTAGGAGACGATCTGGCCCGCTGTTTTTTTCGGCTTGCGCCGCACCTCAACGGGAGGATAGCTCTTTTTCACACCGGCTGTATTCATCTGCCCTTATCCTCCTTGAAAATCGCGTTGATGATGATGGCGAACACGAAGCACAGCACGATCAGCATCACCGCGATGCTGCTGCCCATGCCATAGCGGTTGCGCAGGAACAGCATGTTGATCATCAGCGTGCTGGGCACCTCCGTGGCGTGGTTCGGACCGCCGTTGGTCAGGACGTAGATCAGGTCGAAGGATTTCAGCGAGCCGGTGACGGCGAATATGACGCTGACACGCAATATGGGCCGGATATAGGGGATGATGATGTACCAGTTGACCTGGCCCTCGGTGCAGCCGTCGATCATGGCCGCCTCGTTCAGCTCCGGCGGCACGCCCTTGATGCCGGCATACATCAGCAGCATGTGATAGCCCACGTACTGCCACAGTATGGGCACGAACGCCGCCCACAGGGCCGTCTTCTTGTCGCCCAGCCAGATGTTGGTCCAGCTCTCGAGCCCCAGGGACTTGAGCATCAGGTTCAACACGCCGTAATCGGGGTTGTAGATCTTCAGCCACAGCTGGCCGATAACCACGGTGGAAATCAGCACGGGCATGAAATAGATGGAAAGGTAGGCCCGCTCGCCCACGGGCTTCTTGCTCAGCTTCAGGGCCAGCCACAGCGCGAACGGCAGCTGGACGCAGGTGGACAGCAGCGCCAGCAGCATCGCGTTCTTCAGCGCGCGGGTGATGTTGATGGACTTGCTGGTGAACATCTCCACATAGTTGGCAAAGCCGATAAACTGGGGGGTGGTCAGGCCGTTCCACTCCGTCAGGCTGTAATAGCCGGACATGATGATCGGCGCGATCAGCACCCCGATAAACAGTATCAGCGCTGGCAACAGAAAAAGAAAGATGTTCAGCTTGTAGCTCAACGGTCTTTTCATGATCTGTGCTCCTTTATGTGCGCCTGGAATGAGGGAAGGGAGGCGGCCCCTCCCGGGGTGACCCCCTGAGGAACCGTCTCCCCTCAGTCCAGGCTTTCGTCCATTGGAAAACCGGTCTCGAACTTACTTGTTCAGGTCGGCGTCCAGGCCCTCGGCATACTCCTCGGGAGTGACGTCGCCGGCATAGGCCAGGCCGATGTAGTCCAGATAGGTGTTAGCGGCGTCGGCGGACAGGAAGTTGTCGCCGAACAGCACCATGTTGTCAGCCTTCGCGGCCATATCGGCGGCGGACACGATCAGCGGACCAACCTCGGCTTCCGGATCGGCCGCCCAGCAGGGCAGGTTCGCGCCGGACTTGTAGTCGGCATCGGAGAAGAAGCGGGCCAGATAGAAGGCAGCCTCGATGGCCTCTTCCTTGTGCTCGGAGGACTCGGTCACGGCCAGGGTGTTGTTGGGGCCGCCGATCATCTGATACAGGGGGACGTCGGGGTTCAGCACCGGGAAGGTACCGGCCTCAACCGCGAACTGGGCCTGCTCGCCGATGTCCTTGTTGTTCCAGGAGCCGTTCTGATAGAACGCATACTTGCCCTGGATGAAGTTATTCTTGACTTCGTCGTTGCCCAGAGCGGAGGCGCTGGGATCGAAGTATTCCTTCTCCACCATCTCCTGGAAGGCGGCGATGGCCTTGATGACGCCCTCGTCATTCCAGGAAGCGACGCCGTTGTACATGTCGCGCAGCTTGTCGCCGCCCACGGACTTGATCACCAGGGGCTCGACATACTCGGACAGGCACCACAGCTCCTTGCCGGACACGCCGAAGGGGATGATGCCGGCAGCCTTCAGGTCCTCGCAGCACTGCTGCATCTCTTCATAGGTGGCGGGGATGTGGTCAAAGCCGACCTGGCCCAGCAGGTCCATGTTGGCGTACAGCGTGACCAGAGACATGGTGTAGGGCACGCCATACATCTTGTCGTCATAGCGCACGTTCACGGTCATGGCCTCGGGCAGCTCATCCGCGTAGGCGGGATAGTACTCGTCCAGGCAAACCACGCGGCCGGCGTTCACGAACTCGCCCAGGAAGCCCATGCCCCAGGTGAAGAACAGGTCGGGCAGGTCTTCGCCGGAGGACATGGCGGCCTTGATCTTGGTCTTGTAGGCCTCGTTCTCGGTGGCGTTGTGCTCGATCTTGATATTGGGATGCTCGGCCTCGAAGGCGGCGATGGCGTTGACGAACGCTTCGTGGCTGGAGTCGCTCTCGGTGGCGATGGACCACAGCTGCAGGGTGATCTGCTCTTCCGCCATGGCGGAGACCATGGACATGACGAACAGGGCAGTCAGCAGGATAGCCAACAGTTTCTTCATGGTATTTACCTCCCTTTCTGTTTTGTCACGGCAAAATCCGTAACAGC
>ONHI01000105.1 GCA_900317565.1 uncultured Eubacteriales bacterium | reverse complement strand
GAAATGGGGTGGTTTTAGAGGAATTCCTCCCACTTTGACCTCGTTTTTCTCGCTTTCTCTCTCAATTTACCTCCCTAACTCGATTTAATCAGTGGTTACTTAGGCATTAGGGATTAGGGATTAGGGAGTAGGGACTAGGGACTAGGGACCAGGGACCAGGGAGTAGGGAGTAGGGAGTAGGGAGTAGGGAGTAGGGATGGCATGGAGAGCATGGAACTGATACACCTCTATCCCACGCTGGAGGCGGTGGCGGAGGAGCTGAATCGGGCGGGCATGGCCTGTCGGACGGAGCGCGGGGCGGGGGAGGTCCGCTTCCGCGACGCGCGGCGCTACACGGGTCGGGCGGAGCCGGCGGAGGACGTGCTCTATGTGGTGACCGCCGAGGACGCTGCCCGCTTCCCGGCGGACCGCGCCTGCGTCAGCGCCGCGCCGGTGCCCGGCGGGGGCGGCCGCCTGCTCTGCCCGGACCGGGGGGCGGAGGACATACTGGACGCGCTGCTGGAGCTCTTCGGGCGCTGCCGGGACATCGAGGCCCGGGTGGACGCGCTGGTCTACCGCAACGGCGACATGCGCCAGCTGTGCGAGCTGGGCGCGGCGCTGCTGGAGAACCCGGTGTGCGTGCACGACGACTGGTTCGTGATGATGGCCCGCTCCGCGGAGTTCGCCCAGGTGATGCCGCCGGACTACGTGATGTCCTCCTCCCGGGAATTCATCCCCCGGGCCATCGTCGAGGACTTCAAGAACGACAGCGAATACCTGGAGACCTACGCCCACCACACGCCCCAGCTGTGGAACCCGGGCGGCGGCGCGCCCCGCTGCCTGTACGCCAACCTGTGGGAGGGCAGCGTGTACCGCGGGCGGCTGCTGGTGGCGGAGCACCGCCGGGGTTTCCGGCGGCTGGACTTCGCGCTGGCCGGGCTGCTGGCCCAGCGGATGCTGATGCTGCTCAGCCGCAGCCGCCCCGGGCTGGACCGGGGCTATCGCAGCATGGACGACATCGTGTTCGATCTGCTGAACGGCAAGCAGCCGGAGCCCCAGGAGGAGAACCGGCTGCTGGGCATGCTGGGCTGGAACCGGGGCGATTCGATGCTGGTGGTCCGGCTGGAGGCCCAGCAGCAGGGGGAGAGCGCGGTGCTGGAGCACGCGCTGCACAGCGATTTGTTCCAGGAATTCCCCCGCAGCTACATACTCTTCGCCGGGCGGCAGCAGTGCGTGGTGCTGAACCTCACCCGGGAGCACACCACCCTGCCGATGCTGCGTCACAGGCTGTCGCCGCTGTGCCGGGACTACTGTCTCTACGCGGGGCTGTCCTCGCCGGTGTCGGGCCTGAAGGAGCTGCAGATCGGGTATCTCCAGGCGAAGCTGGCGCTGGAGAAGGCCTTTGCACTGCGCAGCGAACGCTGGGTGATCCCCTTCGCCGACTGCGCGCTGGAATACCTGTTGGGCTCGCTGCAGGGGCCGATGGCGCTGCGGCACCTGATCGCGCCCCAGCTGCTGCGGCTGCGGGAATACGACCGGGAGAAGGGCACCCAGTATTACGACACGCTGCGGGCTTACCTGCTCCAGGAGCGGGACATCCCCCGGACCAGCGCGGCGCTGATCATCCATCGCACCACGCTGCTGTACCGCCTGCGCAAGCTGCAGGCGGTCGCGCCGATGGACCTGGACGACCCCCGGACGCGGCTGCACCTGCTGCTGTCGCTGTGGATATTGGAGCAGGACGGCGCGGAGGGATGAAAATGTCCTGTTTTTCTGGGCGGGATTGACTACAATGGCTGAATCTGTTAAAATACGACTAATGACATTGCCTCGGTCAAATTTGGAAAGAAGGGGATGCGGTTGAAAAAGCGATGGGGGATACTGATACTTGCGTTGGCAGCCATCGCGGCGCTGTTCCTGCCCGGGCTGAGCCTGTATGTGCACAACCAGCTGGGCGAGGAGACGGCGGCGCTGTTCCCGTCGACGATCACGCCCTGGCAGATGGCGACCCGCGGGGCGGGCTGCCTGCCCACCGACGCCATCCCGGCGCTGGGGGTGTTGAACTTCTCCGGCTGGATGGCGGTCGCCGCCGCGGCGCTGCTGGTCGTCTCCGCGGTCCTGAACCTTGCGGGCAGCCGCAAGCTCAACGGCGTCGGCATCGCGCTGGGCGGTGCGTCGCTGGCCCTGTCGGCCACCTTCGCCATCCATTTGAACAACCTGGCCTCCTCGCTGTTGTTCCAGATGCTGTTCACCGTGCAGGCCTGGGTCTATCTGCCCGTTGGCGCGGCGGTGGTGCTGCTGGCCTACGAGGCGCTGCTGCTGCGGGGCACGAAGGCCGAGCGGGAAAAGCTGAGCCTCAGCGGCCAGCGGCCCTCGATATTCCATGAGAGCGTCTGGCGCAGGCTGATGGGCGTGGCCGCGCTGATCGCGGCGCTGCTGATGCTGCTGCCGGTCTACAGCGTGTCCGTGCCGGCGACGCTGACTGACGATCCCGCGGACGCCGCGGCGCTGAATGGCTCGACCTCGCTGCTGTCGACGGCGCTGGGCAGGGACCAGATGCTGAACAGCCTGAAGGTCGAGGGGCGCTTCTCCAACGTCATCAGCGGCGATATCGCCGCGCTGGAGCCCTTCTCGGCGGACGAAAACAACATCAAGGGCATCTTCCAGATCCCCCAATCCTCCACCACGCTGTCGGCCAACCCGACGCTGATCGCGGCGCTGGCGCTGCTGCTGCTGGCGGCACTGCTCAGCTTCCTGCCCGCGGTGGACAAGTGGTTCCCCACGTCGCTGGCGACGCTGGCGACCATCGCGCTGGGCGCGTCGCTGCTGAACACGCTGAGCATCGGCGCGGCGGACATGTACACCGGCGCGGCGCGGCAGACGCTGCACCTGGGCCTGGGCACGCTGATGCCCTTCGCCGGGCTGTGCGTGCTGGCGGCGGCGGTGTCCGCGGTCTGCGGCGTACTGTGCATTCGCGCGGCGGACGCCCCCTATTTCGTCAATCCCATCCCCAAGCGCAGCCAGATCCGTCTGGTGGCCGTCACGCTGGCGGTGCTGTCCGTGGCGTGCGTGCTGCTGCCCGGGGCGAGCTTCTCCTTCTATAATCCCGGCAAGACCAAGGTCGGCGCGACCGCGACGATGACAGGCCTGGAGGCGCTGGCGCTGAAGGCGCCGGAGCGCGTGTCCGCGCCCGTCAGCGGCAAGGGCAAGGTGCTCTACGGCGAGACCGAAAAGGAGGGCGTGATGAACGCCGCCGAGGTGGCGGACACCATGAACGGCATGGCGCGCACCTTCGGCCTGCTGACCTGGGCGACGCTGCTGTTGACGGTGGCGGGCGTCGTCACCGTGGCGATGTGCCGCCGCAAGGCCGCCATCGCGCTGTTCCTGGCGGGCTTCGCGCTGCGGGTGCTGACCTGGATCATGCTGGTCACGGGCATGCCCGCCGCGCTGGGCACGGCCGGGGGCACGCTCTGGCTGTACATATCGCTGCCGCTCCTGCTGTTCGCGGCGTTCTTCGCCAACAACGCTCAGGAGGAGACGCTGCCCAAGAAGTACAAGCTGTTCTTGATGATGCTGCCCTTCCTGCTGGCGGTGTTCCTGTTCGCCTACCTGCCGCTGTACGGCTGGAGCTACGCCTTCTTCAACTACAAGTTCGGCATACCGCTGAGCCAGCAGGAGTTCGTGGGCTTCAAGTGGTTCACCGAGATGTTCACCAACGCGGCCAACCGCGAAAACATCGTGCGCGTGCTGAAGAACACCTTCGGCATGAGCGGCCTGAACCTGCTGACCTCCTGGATGCCGATGATATTCGCCGTGTTCCTCAACGAGATCAACAACACCCGCTTCAAGAAGTCGGTGCAGATCTTCACCACGCTGCCCAACTTCATCTCCTGGGCGCTGGTGTTCTCCTTCGCGATGTGCCTGTTCGCCATGGACACCGGCATATTCTCCAAGTTCATGCTGGGCATCGGAGCCATCAGCGAGCCGGTGGTCTGGCTGAATTCCTCCAGCCACATCTGGCTGAAGATGTGGGCCTGGAGCACCTGGAAGGGCCTGGGCTGGGGCGCGATCATGTATCTGGCCGCCATATCCGGCATACCGGTGGAGCTCTACGAGGCGGCAAAGGTGGACGGCGCGAACCGCTGGCACCAGATGCGCTATATCACGCTGCCCAGCCTGCTGCCCACGTTCTTCGTGCTGCTGATGCTGTCCATCTCCAACATACTGAACAACGGCATGGAGCAGTACCTGGTGTTCCAGAACCCGATGAACAAGCAGACCATCGAGGTGCTGGACCTGTACGTCTACAACATCACCATTGCCTCCGGCGGCACGACGCTGTATTCCTTCGCCACCGCCATCGGCATACTCAAGACCCTCGTGTCCGTCACGCTGCTGTTCAGCGCGAACTTCGTGTCGAAGAAGCTGCGCGGCGAATCGATCGTGTAAGGGAGGCGTGCGCATGACTGTCATTTCCAACAAGAAAAAGGCGAGGCTCAACGCCCAGGGAATGGAGCTGAGCCGGGGAGACATCGTGTTCAACATCATCAATTACACGGTGTTCGCGCTGATCACGCTGGCCTGCGTGTTTCCCTTCTACTATCTGTTCATCAACACCATCTCCAGCAACGAGGCGGTGCGCCTGGGCCAGATCCAGCTGTACCCCAAGGGGATCCACTTCCAGAACTACGTGGAGGTGCTGAAGATCCCCGGCATCGTGGACGCGCTGTTCGTGTCCGTGGCGAGGACCGTGCTGGGCACGGTCTGGACCGTGGGCGGCTCGGCGATCCTGGGCTACCTGGTCACCAAGCAGGAGATGTGGCTGCGCAAGGTGTGGTACCGGCTGATCGTCATCACCATGTATTTCTCCGCGGGCCTGATCCCCTGGTACATGAACCTGAGGATGCTGGGCTTCCTGGACAACTTCTGGGTGTACGTGATCCCGGGCCTGGTGTCGCCGTATAACGTAATACTGGTCAAGACCTTCATCGAGGGCCTGCCCCCGGCGCTGGAGGAGAGCGCCACGCTGGACGGCGCGGGCTACATGCGCGTGTTCTTCTCGGTCATCATGCCGCTGATCACGCCGATCCTGGCCACGCTGTGCATATTCTCCGCCGTGGGCCAGTGGAACTCCTTCACGGACACCATGATGCTGATGCCCTCCGGCAAGTATTACACGCTGCAATTCCTGCTCTACAAGTACCAGAACGAGGCCTCGTCCCTGGCGGCGCTGGTGCGCAACACCCAGGATTCCTCGTCGCTGGCCAACGTGGCCACCAAGCAGACCGCCCTGTCCGTGCGCATGACCGTGGCCATGGTCGCCACCTTCCCGATCCTGCTGGTCTATCCCTTCTTCCAGAGGTACTTCGTGAAGGGCATCATGATCGGGGCTGTTAAAGGATAAAATGATTGTATTAGGCACCAGCCTATGCAAAATAAAAAGGAGGATGCAATCCATGAAGAAACTTCTTTCCCTGATCCTCTGTCTGGCGCTGCTGGCGGCCGTGATGGTTGTGCCGGCGATGGCCGAGGATGACACCTACCGCGAGCCGATCACGCTGACCGTGTTCTCCGGACTGGCCAACTCTGCCGGCGAGCAGGGCGGCTGGTTCGCCAAGGAGATCAAGGACCGCTTCAACATCACCCTGAACTTCGTCTCCACCAACGTGGACGGCAACGCCTGGACGAGCGCCGTCTCCGCGGGCAGCATCGGCGACATCATCAACCTGGGCGACCTGGGCGACCAGTTCCGCACTGCGCTGGATGCCGACCTGCTGCTGGACTGGGACGAGCTGGACCTGACCCCCTATGAGAACATCAACAAGTATCTGCCGGACGCCATCCAGAAGGTCTCCGACTTCGCGGCCGAGGCCGGCCACGAGGGCACCTACGGCTTCACCTACGCCGTGGCGCTGGAGGACGGCGCCTGGGCCGAGCTGACCGATCCCACCTACGCGCTGCAGGTTCGCTTCGACGCCTGGGAGAAGGCAGGCAAGCCCGCGCTGAAGACCCTGGAGGATCTGCCGGACTTCATGCAGGCCCTGCAGGACGCCGTGCCCGAGACCGAGAACGGCGAGAAGGTGTACGCCTACGGCGGCTTCCCGGATTGGGAGGACTGCGTGATGAAGTTCACCTGGGACCTGATGACCTACTACGGCTATCAGGAGTATGACTTCCTGGGCGTGAACTACGCCACCCGCGACGTCGTGAACCCGCTGGAGGAGGGCAGCCTGTACTATCGCGCCCTGAAGGTGAACAACGAGCTGTATCGCCGCGGCCTGTTCGATCCCGAATCCTCCTCCCAGAACTTCGACACCTACAACACCAAGCTGTCCGCGGGCCGCTATCTGGTGTGTCTGTGGGGCTGGATCATCGGCAACTACAACAGCGCCGAGAAGGCCGCCGACAAGAACGGCTTCGTCACCTTCCTGATCGAGGATTCCGCGCCCGCCATGCAGACCATCTCCAAGGCCGGCTCCAACCGCATGTGGGCGCTGGGCGCCGATTGCGAGTATCCCGAGCGCGCGCTGGAGCTGATCGACTGGCTGTGCACCGAGGAAGGCATGATCATCCAGAACTACGGCCCCAAGGGTCTGACCTGGGATTACAACGAGGAAGGCATCCCCGAGATGACCGACTTCGGCTGGCAGTGCATGGAGGATGCCGCCAACACCCAGATGCCCGAGGAGTACGGCGGGGGCACCTTCCAGGATGGCCAGAGCTGGTTCAACCATGAGACCATCAAGCTGGAGCAGATGATCCCCGGCAAGACCTATTCCTTCTCCTACAAGGGCTGGCCCTGCTACGCCGAGCACTATGCCACCGCGCTGAGCACCGCCTGGTCCGAGGAGTACGCCGACGGCGCGAAGTCCGGCGTGGAGCTGTATCGCAACAAGAACCAGGTCTCCGTCCAGAGCCCGGCCGCCATCGCCTACAGCAAGGCCGCGCTGTCCGAGGAGGGCCAGCAGAAGCGCGCCCAGTTCGCGCCCGTGATGAAGGAGTACAGCTGGAAGTGCGTTTACTCCGAGTCCGACGAGGAATTCGACGCCAACTGGAACAGCATGGTCGAGACCTGCAAGAGCTACGGCTATGACGACGTCGTGGCGGAGAAGATGGCGGACATCGAGAACTGCTTCGCCTACATGGACGCCAACGACTGATCGATCCTGACCTGAATCGCAATGGGGCCGCCTTCGGGCGGCCCCGCTTTTGTCCTGTGCCGTGCAAAAATTGTTCTTAACATCCATGCCATAATGTGCTATAATGACACCATCATGATAAAATGAGGCGCGGTCGATGGAACGGAAGAGAGTTGCGGTTTTCCTGTCAAACCCCTACGGCGACATGGTGCGCGAGACCACGGAGGGTGTGATCGACGTCGCCAGGCGCAACGGCGTGAAGCTGCTCTTCTTCACCAGCTTCGCCGACAACTACAGCAGCCGCCACTACGACCGCTACATGGACTATGACACCGGCGATTTCGTGGTCTACCTGCTGCCGGACCTCAGGGAATACGACGCGCTGCTCTCCTTCGACACCTACATGCCGATCATCTACTTCGACCAGATGGACAGCCTGAAGCGCTCGGCCCACTGCCCTGTGATCAGCCTCGGCGCGGTCAAGGAAGGCGCGTGCAGCGTGGTCAACGACCAGGAGACCGCCATGCGCAAGCTGATCGAGCACGCCATATTCGAGCACAACTGCCGGGATCTGGTGCATGTGGCGGGCATCCCGGAGATGTCCTTCGTGCAGGAGCGCATCGCCATCTTTCGCCAGACGCTGGCCGACCACGGCCTGCCCTGCGGCGACGACAGGATACTCTACGGCGACCTCTCGCCCGACTGCGGCGAGGCGGTGGTGGAGGAGCTGATGGTCCGCCGCGCCAAAGCGGGGCTGCCGCCGCTGCCCCAGGGCATCATCTGCGCCAACGACTACATGGCCATCGGCGTCATCGCCGCGGTGGAGAGGCGGGGCTATCGCGTGCCCGCGGATCTGATCGTCACCGGCTACGACGACATACTCCGCGCCCAATTCAACGAGCCCTCCATCACCACCTCCGCCCAGCCCTTCACCCAGGTGGGCGAGGAGGGCATGCGCGCGGCGCTGCGGCTGCTGCGGGGCGAGGCGGTGGAGCCGGTGATCGCGGTGCCCGGCAACCTGGTGTTTCGCCAGTCCTGCGGCTGCGAGCCCTTCAACGTCTACAAGAAGGATACCATCCGCGAAAAGTACATACAGACCGTCACGAACCTGGAGGCGCTGTCGCTGTCCACCACCAACCTGATCCTGGGCGCGGCGACCCACGAGACCCTGGAGGACATATTCGACGAGATCGAAAACGGCTGCCGCCGGGAGACGGGCTTCGACAGCGCGGTGCTGTGCCTGATCCGGGACTGGGACCGCAAGCGGGTCATCAAGGATCACGACGCGCTGAAGGGCGAGCGCTTCGACGTGGTGTGCGGCATCTACCGGGACGCGCCCATCCGCCGCAGGCCGCTGCCAAAGGGCGCGCTGCTGCCCGAGGAGATGATGGAGGACCCCGAGCCCTATTTCATCTTCCCGATCCACCACCTGCAATACTTCATGGGCTATTTCATCGTGTCGCCGAATCTCAACCTGCTGGGCCAGCTGCACATCAAGTCCTGGCTGGTCAGCATCAGCACGCTGCTGGAAAACTGGTGCATCCGGCGGCAGCTGACCGACAGCGTGCGGCAGCTGGACCACCTGTACCAGACGGACATGCTCACCGGACTGTACAACCGCCGGGGCTACAACCGGTATTTCGACGGCTACTACGCCGAGTGCCGCGCGGCGCGGACGGGCCTGGCGGTGCTGCTGCTGGACATGAACCGCATGAAGTTCATCAACGACAGCTACGGCCACGTGGAGGGGGATTACTGCCTGTGCATGATCGCCGAGGCCCTGCGCCGCTGCGCCAGGCACGGGGAGATCTGCATACGCACCGGCGGCGACGAATTCGTGGTTCTGGCGAAGCACTATGACATGAGCCGCGCGGAGGCCTTCATCCGTGCCTTCCGGGAGGAGCTGTCCCGGGCCACCCGCCGGGACGGCAAGGATTATTCGATCAGCGTCAGCATCGGCTGCTGCGTGCGCGTGCCGCCGGCGGACGGCGACGCGACGATGCAGAGCGAGGCAGAGCTTTTCCTGCGGGAGGCCGACCAGGCCATGTACGAGGAGAAGAAGCGCGAGGCCAGGGAAGCGTAGACAATACATAAAGCAAGGGAGCCGTCGTCGAAACGGCTCCCTTGCTATGCCTCCGGCCTCTTCCCGACCATGCGCGCGATGTCCGCCTCCGGCGCGTCGTAAAGCGCCTGAACCCGGTCAAATATGCGCTGCCAGGATTGGGCGGGCTCCTCACCGTAGGCCGAGGACATATGCCCGTAGCCCCATATGCTCTCCGGCGTCATCAGCACCGAGACCGGCATGCCGTACTCCGCGCCGCGCTTGTTCCGCCTGCGCGCAAAGCCGCCGATCACCAGGTAGAGCTGGGCCTGGAGCCCCGTGACGATGCCGGGATAGTTCTTCTCGCCGCCCTTGCCGAAGCCGGCCATGCGCTTCAGCTCCGTGGAGCGTATCGCCGCGCCGGTGAACACGGGCTCGTCCTCCGATTCCACGTCCATGAAGTGCTCCATGATGGCCTTCTCCCGGCGGCTCGCCGCGCCGCTCTGCCATTTGCCGTCGAAGTCGAAGCCGTTTCGGCGGGCGTTGGCGAATACGGGCAGCCACTCCGGGCTGATGAAGCCGGCCCTGCCGTCGAAGAATTTGCCGTAGGCCACCTCCCGGGCCCCGGCGATGACCTCCCGCCACTCCCAGGGGTCCCGCTCCCGGTCGCCGGTCCACCAGTCATGGGCGCACACGCGCTCCTCGGCGGAGAAGCCCGGGACCTCGTTGGCGAACAGGGGCAGAAAGCCCAGCGCCTTCACCGCCTCCGTCAGCTCCCGCGGGGAGCGTATCCGCCGGGGATCGTCCCGGTCCAGTCCCTTCATTTCCGTCTCGGCTTCGCCGATCCACCTCCCATGGGCCTAACCGGCCCGTCCTCACTGGAAAATGTCCACTGGACATTTTCCCGGGCGTTCGGACCCCCATGGGGGAAGGCTTTTGGACGGGCGGCACCGCCCCTACAGCTATTCCTACTCCCTACTCCCTCGTCCCCCCAATGGACAATCCCCCCGATATCGTGTATAATAAAGTGCATTGAATCGAACCGGCGGGACGCGGGAGGACGGTGAGGACCATGGACAGGCAGGCGCTGCTGGCGGCCTACGCCCGGGCGATAGCGCCGGAGCGGGAGGAATACCTCCGGCAGCAGGCGGTGAAGAAGGCCCGGGCCTACACCCGCGGCATGAAGCCGGAGGAGGCGGAGCGCTACTTCGAGGGCCCGGCCTTCGCCAACCTGCTGTACCAGGTCAAGCGCCGGGACAAGGCCTGGATGGCCCTCCAGCGCAACGAGCTGGCGCTGGACTACCACCAGGCGGAATTCGAGCGCCTCGCCCCGCTGATCGAGCGTGAGCTGCGGGACGGGCGCGAGGTCGACCTGCCCTTCCTGCGCTCCGTGGACCGCAGCCGGGTGACGCTGAAGAAGGCCCGGGCGGCGCTGAAGCTGCTGGAGGAGGGCGCGCCGCGCAGGCTGCTGGAGCGCCAGTCGAAGCGCCTCGCCGACGAGGCCGACGGGAAGCTGGAGCGCTATCTGCGGGAGGGGGATTTCTCCCACAGCTTCAACCGGGACGAACGGGTGGAGCAGGTGGCGTCCCGGCTGCTGGAGACCACCTTCGCCAAGGGCGTGCCCGCCGCGATCGTGGATAAGGCCTACGGGCCAAAGTCGCTGACCGGCGCGCTGTCGGAGGAGCTGCGCAGGGGCTGCCCGGAGCTGGCGGCCTGCGGCTCGGTGGTCGCGCCCTCCGGCGAGCGCGTCTGCGACATCACCCGGAGGGAGGCCCGCCGGGCGAAGGACGCCCTGTGCGCGAAGCTGCGCAAGCGCTTTCCGCAGGAGCGCATCCGGCGGCTGCTGGCCTCGAACCCCAGCGTGCGCAAGCTGCAGCGCCAGGCCGACGCCGTCAATTCCCGGGAGCGCAGGCTGCGCTCGGCGCTGCTCAGCGCGGTGCCGGAGCACTACCGGGACCTCTATCCGCTGGCGCGGCAGCTGCGCCGCCGGTTCATACTGCACCTCGGTCCCACCAATTCCGGCAAGACCCACGAGGGCGTGGGCCGGCTGCACGGCGCGATGCGGGGCATCTACCTGGGCCCGCTGCGGCTGCTGGCGGCGGAGCAGTTCGAGACGCTGAACCTGAACGACGTGCCCTGCTCGCTGGTGACGGGGGAGGAGCAGATCTGGGTGCCCGGCAGCCGGGTCCAGTCCTCCACCGTGGAGATGGCCGATTTGAAGACCCACTACGACGTGGCCGTGATCGACGAATGCCAGATGATCGCCGACCGGGACCGGGGCGGCGCGTGGACCGCGGCGATACTGGGCCTCTGCGCCGACGAGATCCACGTCTGTGCCTCCCCGGACGCAGAGGAGCTGCTCAAGCGCATCATCACCGACTGCGGCGACGCGCTGAGCATCGTGCGGCACCACCGCATGACGCCGCTGGAGGTGGAGAAGGAGGGCTTCCAGTTCCCGGCCTCGGTGCGCCGGGGCGACGCGCTGATCGTGTTCTCCAAGGCCCGGGTGCACGCCGTGGCGGCGGAGCTGCGCCGCAAGGGCTGGCGGGTGTCGCTGATCTACGGGGCGCTGCCCCCGGACGTGCGGCGGGACCAGGCCGTGCGCTTCCAGCAGGGGGACACCGACGTGGTGGTCTCCACCGACGCCATCGCCATGGGCATGAACCTGCCCATCGAGCGCGTGGTGTTCCTGGAGTCGGAGAAGTACGACGGGGACATCACCCGGCCGCTGCTGGACGCGGAGATCAAGCAGATCGCGGGCCGCGCGGGGCGCTACGGCCAGTATGACGTGGGCTATGTGAACGCCTTCGGCTTCAAGGGCGTGGTGGCGCGGGCGCTGGCCCGGCCGCTGCTGCCGGTGACGGAGGCGGTGATCGGCTTCCCGGAATCGCTGCTGGGCCTGCCGCTGCCGCTGACGGCCATCATCGGCCAATGGCTGGCCATGAAGGACAAGGGCTGCTTCTCGAAGGCCTCCGCCGCCCGCATGGAGAACCTGGCCGCCATGATGGAGGGCAGGCACACCGACAAGGCGCTGCTGTACCGCTTCATCTGCATCCCCTTCGACGAGACCGACCCGGACCTGCTGGCCCGCTGGCGGGCGATGTACCACGCCGAGTGCGTGCACGAGCACCTGGACGTGGTGGGGCAGCTGCCGGAGCTGATGGACCCGGAGGGCTGCTCGGTGGAGATGCTGGACGACCTGGAGGCGGACTACCGCCGCTGCGACCTGTATTACAACTACGCGCGGCTGTTCCTGGAGGAGCCGGAGCCGGTGCTGGAGGAGATCCAGCGGCGCAAGTCGCTGATCTCCGGGGGCATCATACACGTGCTGTCCACCCAGAAGCTGCGCCAGCGCACCTGCGCCGCCTGCAACCGATACCTGCCCTGGAACTGGCCCTACCGGCTGTGCGACGACTGCCACCGCAGGCAGGGCGGGGAGGGGAGAAGGGCGCGAAAATGAGCCCGGGGCATCGCCCCGGGCTCATTTTCAACAGATATGCTTATGCGTCCATCAATTCCCGATACAGGTCGATGTACTGCGCCGCGGAATTCTCCCAGGACACGTCCTTGGCCATGTCGCGCAGCACCATTTCGTCCCAGCGGCCGCGGTTCTCCAGGTACACCGCCTTGCCGCGGTTCACGGCGTCCAGCAGCAGGTCGGCCTCGTAGCGGTCGAAGGTGAAGCCGTTGCCCTCGCCGTTGACCTCGTTGTAGGGCTGCACGGTGTCCTTCAGGCCGCCGGTCTCCCGCACGATGGGCACGGTGCCGTAGCGCATGGCGATCAGCTGGGTCAGGCCGCAGGGCTCGAACAGGCTGGGCACCAGCAGCGCGTCCGCGCCGGCGTAGATCTGGTGGGCCAGCGCCTCGTTGTACTGTATGTAGGCGCACACGCTGCCCTTGTTCTCCCGCTCGTAGAAGCGGAAGGCGTCCTCATAGCGGGGATCGCCGGTGCCGAGTATGACCACCTGGGTGTTCTCGTCCACGAGCTCGGGGAACACGGCGTTCACCAGGTCCAGGCCCTTCTGGTCGGTCAGCCGGGAGACCAGGCCGATGACGAACTTGCCCGCGTCCTGCTCCAGGCCCAGCTTGTCCTGCAGGGCCAGCTTGTTCTGCTTTTTCAGCTCCAGCACATTGCCGGCGTCGTAGGGCGCGGGCAGCAGCTTGTCCGTGGCGCTGTTCCACAGCTCCACATCGATGCCGTTCACGATGCCCAGCAGCTTCGCCCGGTGATACCACAGGTGCCCGTTCAGGCCCTCGCCGTAGAAGGTGGTCTGGATCTCCTCGGCGTAGGTGGCGCTGACGGTGGTCACCCGGTCCGCGTAGGCCAGGCCGCCCTTGAACATGTTGGCCTCGTCCTCGCTCTGCTTGAACACGGGATAATCGAACAGATAGTCCGGCAGCCCGGTCCAGTATTTCAGGTGCTGTATGCCGCAGATGCCCTGGAAGCGCAGGTTGTGGATGGTCAGTATGCTGCGGGCGCTGCCCACGGGCGTGCCGTCGAAGCGGGCGCGCAGATAGACCGGCACCAGGCCCGCCTGCCAGTCGTGGCAGTGGATCACGTCCGGGATCCACTCCAGGTAGTTCAGCACCGCCAGCGAGGCCTTCGAGAAGTAGCAGTACTTCGGGATGTCCTCCCAGAGCCCGGTGTAGGGATTGCCCCAGTCGAAGAATTCCCGGTTGTCGATGAAATCATAGATCACGCCGTCCATGACCAGCTCCATGATGCCCACATAGAAGGCGCGCCCGTCCTGGCACAGGTCCATCATGAAGGAGCCGCGATAGGTCATCTGGTCCTTGAACTTCTGGGGGATGCAATTGTAAAGGGGGATGATGACCCGCACGCCGCAGCCCTGGCGGATCAGCGCCCGGGGCAGGGCGTACATCACGTCGCCCAGGCCGCCCGTCTTCACAAAGGGATAGCACTCCGAACCGATAAAGGCGATATTGCACTGGCGGGCAGGGGCTCCCGCGCCGCCGCTCTGCGTGCGTTGCTCGTTGACAGGCATACACATTCTCCTCATCTCAATATTAATTTACGGGGTACCATGTGTTAATTATAACACACATATCAGCGTTCCACAAGTACAGGCGCAAAAAAAGCGTCCAACCGTGACGACGCAAGCAGCTGAACGCAAGTGGGAGATGATGTGCTCTCCTTGACTGGAAGTATAGCCCCATGAAGGTTATGTGTCAATAACCAAAAATGTAAAATATAGATATATAATGTCATTTTATGATCGGCGGACCCGTTGAAGCATCACATCGGACTTCAGGGCATATCCTGCCACAGCCGCTGCCGGTCGTATTCGCCCTTCTCCAGGTCGATCCAGCGCATCACGCCGTCCTCCAGCAGCGCGTAGCTGTGGGGCGTGCCGTTTTTCGGGATGGACACCGAGCCGGGGTTGACGTAGGTGAAGCCCTCGTGCCGGTGGCAGCAGGGGATGTGGGTATGGCCGCAGAGCAGTATGTCGCCCGGCATCAGCGGCGGGGGATTGTCCTCGCCGTAAACATGGCCGTGGGTGGCGTAGATCACGTGGCCGTCGACGGCCAGCGCGCAGTAGTCCGCCATCACCGGGAAGTCCAGCACCATCTGGTCCACCTCCGCCTCGCAGTTGCCCCGCACGCACAGCAGCTGGGGAGCGATGGCGTTCAGCAGCGCGATGACCTTTTTGGGCGCGTATGACTCCGGCAGGTCGTTGCGGGGGCCGTGGTACAGCAGATCTCCCAGCAACAGCAGCCGCCCGGGCCGCTCCGCCCGCCAGGCCTCCAGCAGCCTTTCACACCACTTCGCCGAGCCGTGTATGTCCGAGGCGATCATCCATTTCATGTCCGATGCCCTCCTTTTGGGTTAATCGATATTATATGATATGGCATTATAAACCAAATCGCATTAACGGAAGGTTATTTTCTGCGCCTCAATCGGTGATTTTTTTAAATATGGGGCTTTTGCGCTGGAGAATTTAGCATTGTTGTGATAAGATAAGCCGATTTTATGGATACAATCCGGCCCGCTATGGGCACGGCAGTACAACCGAAGGGGGAACGGCTTGTGGCAGAGCTGAAGAAGCGCAGGGGAGATCGCTTCGACGCGACGCTGGTGCGGGACATCGATCCGCTGCACTGGTTCATGCCCTATCTCTATCCGAACCGCGCCGACAACGAGGCCTTTGTGCGCGAGGAATTCGACCTGACCAACCTGGAGACCTTCCTGGCCAAGAAGAACGAGGGCCTGGACCACGCCCACCGCTATACCATTTTCCACGCGGTCTGCGCCGCGGTGGTCAAGGCCGTGACGCTGCGGCCCCAGATGAACCGCTTCATACAGGGCCGCAGGCTGTACCAGAGGGACGAGCTGAGCCTGGGCTTCGTGGTGAAGAAGCAGTTCAAGGACAACGCCGCCGAGGGTCTGGCCTTCATCAAATTCCCGCCGGACACCACCATCGACAGCCTGCATGAGCGCATCATGAAGGAGATCTTCGAATGCCGCCGGGACGACGCCATGGACAATTCCACCAAGGGCATGGAATTCTTCACCCACCTGCCCCGCTGGCTGATGCGCATCGTGATGTGGGGGCTGCACCGGCTGGACTTCTACGGCAAGGTGCCCTACGACCTGATCAAGGCCGATCCCAACTACGCCTCGGTGTTCCTCACCAACCTGGGGTCCATCAAGCTGAACGCGGGCTACCACCACCTGAGCAACTGGGGCACGACCTCGGTGTTCGTCATCGTCGGCGAAAAGGAAAAGCGCCCCGTGTTCAAAGAGGACGGCAGCTATGAGCTGCACGAGATCCTGCCCATCGGCATTACGCTGGACGAGCGCATCGCCGACGGCTATTACTACGCAAAGACCGTCCGCCTGATCAAGAAGCTGATCGAGAATCCGGAGCTGCTGGATCGCCCCGCCAACGAGGAGGTTGAATACTGACATGAGCACAGTAAAGACGCCGTGGGAGGCCTGGATGGGCCAGGTCCCCATGCACATCGATTATTTCCAGGGCACGATGGCCGAGGCCGTGGAGCGCATGGGCGTGAAGTACGCCAAGTTCGACGCCTATGAATTCATGGGCAGCCACGTGAGCTATGAAAAGCTGGTGGAGCAGATCCACGAGGACCGTGGTGATGTTCTACGCGGTGAACATGGTGGGCGCCATCGCCAACATGGTGCACCCGCTGTCCGCCGAGGGCGAGATCGAGTTCTACCTGAACGATTCCGAGTCCGTGGCCGCGCTGACGCTGGACCAGTTCTACGGCAAGTTCGCCAGCATCCGCAAGAACACGCCCTGCCTGAAGCATTTGATCATCGCCACCGTGAAGGACGCGCTGAAGCCCATCATGAAGCTGGGCTACGCGCTGACCCAGGGCCGCAAGATCCCCAAGGTGCCCAAGGATGCCGACGTGCTGCTGTGGAAGGATTTCATCGCCGGCGGCAGGAAGTTCGCGGGCGATCCCCGGGTGCGCCGGGAGGCCAACGCCCCCGCGGTCATACTGTACAGCGGCGGCACCACCGGCATCACCAAGGGCATACTGCTGTCCAACCTGAATTTCAACGCCCTGGCGGCCCAGATCATCGCCACGAACCCCATCTACGACGAGGGCGACAAGATGCTGGCCATCATGCCCATGTTCCACGGCTTCGGCCTGGGCGTGTCCATCCATTCCATGCTGGCCAACGGCGGCTGCTGCATACTGGTGCCCCGGTTCACGCCCCAGACCTACGCGGAGCTGCTGCGCAAGCACAAGCCCAACTTCATCGCGGGCGTGCCCACGCTGTACGAGGCGCTGCTGCGCATACCGAATCTGGAGGACCTGGACCTCAGCTGCCTGAAGGGCGTGTTCTCCGGCGGCGATTCCCTGCCGCCCGAGCTGAAGAAGCGCTTTGACAAGTTCCTGAAGGACCACGGCGCGAAGATCGAGGTCCGCGAGGGCTACGGCACCACCGAGTGCGTCACCGCCTCCTGCCTGACCCCGCTGACCAAGGCCAAGGAGGGCTCCATCGGCATCCCCTTCCCGGACACCTACTACAAGATCGTGAAGGTGGGCACCGAGGAGGAGGTCCCCTACGGCCAGGAGGGCGAGATCTGCCTGTCCGGCCCCACCGTGATGCTGGAATACGTCAAGCATCCCCAGGAGACCGCCCAGACCCGCCGCGTCCACGCCGACGGCATGACCTGGATCCACACCGGCGACCTGGGCGTCATGGACGACGAGGGCTTCATCTACTTCCGCCAGCGCATCAAGCGCATGATCGTCACCAGCGGCTACAACGTGTATCCCTCCCAGATCGAGAACATACTCGACGCCCACGAGGCCGTGCACCTGAGCTGCGTGATCGGCGTGCGCGACCCCTACAAGATGCAGAAGGTCAAGGCCTTCGTGGTGCTCAAGCCGGGCTTCGAGCCCTCCGAGACCACCCGCGAGATGCTGATGGACTATTGCCGCAAGCACATCGCCAAGTACGCCATGCCCTATGACATCGAATTCCGGAACGATCTCCCCAAGACGCTGGTGGGCAAGGTGGCCTACCGCGTGCTGGAGGAGGAGATGGAAAAGAAGGTCCCCGCGGCCGCCGCGCCTGCGAGGGCGTGAGCATTATAAGAATACCCCGCGCAGGGGCGGCTTTGCCGCCCCTGCGCTAATAAAAACACAGAGGTACAGTATGCAACGCTTATTGAATGATCACTGGCTGTTTGCCAAGCTGCCGCCCCACAGCGACCTGGCGGCGGCGCTGGCGCAGCCCGAGGCCGCGTGGCGGCCGGTGGACCTGCCCCACGACTGGCTGATCGAAAACGCCGACGCCCTCTACGAGGACGGGGACGGCTGGTATCGCCGCACGCTCACAGCGCCGGAGGACTGGGCCGGGAAGAGCTGCCTGTTGCGCTTCGACGGCGCGTACATGGACAGCGAGGTCTGGCTGAACGGCAAGAGGGTGGCCGAGCATCATTACGGCTACACCGCCTTCGATGCGGACCTGACGGAGGCGCTTGTGCCCGGGGAGAACGCGCTGATGGTGCTCGTGCGCCACTACAGCCCCAACTCCCGCTGGTATTCCGGCGCGGGCATCTTCCGGGATGTGACGCTGCACGTGCTGCCGCCCCGGCACATCGCCCCGGACGGGCTGTATGTGCGCACCGCGCCCGGGCCGGACGGCGCGTGGACGGTGAAGGTGGACGCGGAGCTGGAGGGCCCGGGCCGGGGCGGCGCGCTTCGACTCAGCCTCACTGATGCGGATGGAAACGCGGTGGACGCGGCTGAGCTGGTGGACGCGGGCGACGCGCTGTCCGCCGCGCTGAGCGTGCCCGCGCCGCGGTTGTGGAGCTGCTCGGACCCGTATCTCTACCGCCTTACCGCTGAATTCGGCGGCCAGCGGGTGGCGCTGAGCGTGGGCCTGCGCCGGACCGAATTCGACCCGGACCGGGGCTTTGTGCTCAACGGCGAGGTCGTCAAGCTGCACGGCGTGTGCCTGCACCACGATCTGGGCGCGCTGGGCTCCGCCTTCAACCGGGAGGCCTTCCTGCGCCAGATCCGGCTGATGAAGCGCATGGGCGTGAACGCGCTGCGCACCTCCCACAACCCGCCCGCCTCCGCGGCGCTGGACATCTGCGACCGGGAGGGCGTGCTGGTGATCGACGAGGCCTTCGACATGTGGGAGCTGCCCAAGACGAAGAACGACTACGCCCGCTTCTTTCCCCAGTGCTGGCCGGAGGACGTGCGCGCCTGGGTGCGCCGGGACCGGAACCACCCTTGCGTGATCATGTGGTCCATCGGCAACGAGATCTACGACACCCACATCTCGCCCCACGCGCCGCAGCTCACCGCACAGCTGAAGGCCCGGGTGGAGCAATTCGACCCGGAGCACAACGCCCGGGTCACCATCGGCAGCAACTACATGCCCTGGACCGGGGCCCAGAAGTGCGCCGACGTGGTTAAGGTGGCGGGCTACAACTATGCCGAGAAGTACTACGACGCCCATCACCGGGAGCACCCCGACTGGGTGATCTACGGCAGCGAGACCTCCTCGATACTGTTCAGCCGGGGCGTGTACCACTTCCCGGCCTCGGCCAACGCCATCTCCGAGGAGGATCTGCAGTGCTCCGCCCTGGGCAACAGCACCACCTCCTGGGGCGCGCAGGACATGCGCCGGTGCATCGTGGACGATCTGAACAATCCCTTCAGCATGGGCCAGTTCCTGTGGAGCGGCACCGACTACATCGGCGAGCCCACGCCCTACCGCACCCGCAGCTGCTACTTCGGCATGGCGGACACCGCCGGGTTCCCGAAGGACGTGTACTATCAGGTCAAGGCGCTGTGGAACCCCGAGCCCATGGTCCACATCGGCGTGACCTGGGACTGGAACCCTGGCCAGCTGATCGACGTGCCGGTGTTCGCCAACGGCAGCCGGGTGGAGCTGCTGCTGAACGGCGCTTCCCTGGGCAGCCGGGCGCTGGACCTGCGGACGCCGGAGAAGAGCATGGCCTGGTGGCAGCTGCCCTACGAGCAGGGCACGCTGGAGGCCGTTGCCTATGACGCCGCGGGCAATGTGATCGCCCGGGACGCCGTCTCCAGCCACGGCGACAGCGCGCGGCTGGCGCTGAGCGCGGAGCGGACGGCGCTGCGGGCCGACGGCGAGGACATGGGCTTCATATCCGTCAGCGCTGTGGACGCGCAGGGCCATACCGTCGCCAACGCCGCGGACCGCGTGCGCGTGTCCGTGGAGGGCCCCCTGCGGCTGATGGGCGTGGACAACGGCGACAGCGCCGACGCCGATGGCTACAAGGTGGACGAGCGCTGCCTGTTCAACGGCAAGCTGCTGGTGATGGTCGGCGCGACGGACGAGCCCGGTCGGGCGGTCGTGCGCGTGGAGGCCGAGGGCCTGGAGGGCGCGGAGCTGGCGCTGGACATTGCGCCCGCCGAGGGCAGGCCGGGGCACAGCTGCCTGCAATCGGTGCCCGCCTCAAAGCGGATGGCGAAGCCCGTGCACGCGCGGCGGATCGAGCTTGCGCGCGCGGAGGGCGAGGCCGTGCTGACGCCGGAGCATCCCACGGTGCGCTTCACCGCGCGGCTGATGCCGGAGAATGCCATGCAGCAGCCCATCGAATACCGCATCGTCAACGCACTGGGCATCCCCAGCCCCGCCGCGGAGGTGGCGCCCACGCCGGACGGCGCGATCGTCACCGCTCGGGGCGACGGCGCGGTGTGGCTGCGGGCCGTGGCCAACAACGGCTATCCCCACGCCCGGGTGATCTCCCAGATCGAGCTGAAGGTGGAGGGCTTCGGCGCGCCGGGGCTTGACCCCTACGGTTTCATCACCGGCGGGCTGTATGACATCAGCGACGGCTCCATCACCTCCGGCAACGACAAGGGCATCGCCTTCGCCCGGGACGACGGCAGCATGGCGGGCTTCAGCCGCGTGCAGTTCGGCCCGGTGGGCTCCGATGAGATCACGATACCGATCTTCGAGCTGGAGAGCGCCCCGGTGGAGATCGAGCTGTGGATGGGCGATCCCCGGGACGGCGGGCACCTGGTGGATCGGCTGCTCTACGACAAGAAGAGCATCTGGAACACCTACCAGAGCCAGACCTGGAAGCTGCCGGAGCGCTTCGTGGGGGAGCAGACCGTGGCCTTCAGGCTGAAGCGCAAGGTGCACATGAAGGGCTTCTCCTTCACGCGCCAGAGCCGCGCCTGGCTGCCGCTGGCCGCGGGGGACGCCGACGCCGTCTACGGCGACAGCTTCACCCGGGATGGCAGCGCCGTGCGGGAGATCGGCAACAACGTGTCGCTGGTGTTCGAGGACATGGACTTCGGCCCCGGCGGCCTCGTGGCGCTGACGATCACCGGCGGCACGCCGCTGGAAGCCAACGCCGTGCAGGTGCGCTTCTGGGACGGCTCCGTGCAGCAGTGCGCCTTCGCCGGAGGCGGCCCCGCCGCCCAGCGGTTTGAGATCGTCGCCCCCGAGGGCTGCGGCGCGGTGAGCTTCGTGTTCCTGCCGGGCAGCCGGTTTGACTTTGAGGGATTCAGGTTTGAGAGAATTGAGAATTGAAAGTTGGAGCAGCCATCGTACAAGGAGGTAAGATGATGGATATACTGGACCTGATCGAGAGCCGCGCCAGCTATCGCGGCGCCTATGCGGAAACTCCGGTGCCCCGGGAGCACCTGGACGCTATATTGCGGGCGGGCTGCGCCGCGCCGTCCGGCTGCAACAAGCAGACCACGTCCTTCATCGCGGTGGACGAGCCCGCGCTGCTGGACGAGCTGAAGGCCATCGTCATGCCCCGCATCGGGGACACCGCCCCGGCCTGGATCCTGGTGCTGACCCGGCCCATCGTGGCCTACCGGGACCGCGTGTTCAACGTGCAGGACTACAGCGCCGCCATCGAGAACATGCTGCTTGAGATCAAGGCGCTGGGCTATGAGAGCTGCTGGTACGAGGGCCACGTCACCGACGACGACGACCTCGGCGGCCAGCTGGCCCGCCGCCTGGGCGTGCCGGAGGAATATCGGCTGGTGTGCGTGCTGCCCGTGGGCGTCCCCGCTGAGCCCGTCAAGCGCGTCCGCAAGCTGCCCGTGGAGGAACGGGTTTGGTACAATGGGTTTGGAAAATAAGGCATTAGGCAATAGGCATCAGGCATTAGGGGGAACGAGGGAGTAGGGAATAGGGAGTAGGGAGTAGGAATAGCTGGGGGGCCGAACGCCCGGGAACAGGGACAATGGGCAACAGGCGACAGCCAGATGGCCGGGAAATCCCAAAAGCCTTCCCCTTTGGGGGTCCGAACGCCCGGGAAAATGTCCAGTGGACATTTTCCAGTGAGGACGGGCCGGTTAG